>NZ_CP136051.1:1914000-2233000 GCF_032999765.1 Imperialibacter roseus
CACTGGAGAAGGGCAAACTTTACATTATAAATTAGCTGCGATCTTGCGATGTCTCTCCATTCTTTCGGCAGCCTTTACCTCGGGGTCAAATGTCCGTTTGCTGGAAATGTAGGAGTAGATGGCTGGGATGATGTACAATGTAAGGAAGCTGGAGATAATCATTCCGCCTACAACGGCCACACCCAGACTTTGGCGGCTGCCCGCAGCTGATCCGATAGAAAGAGCGATGGGTAGAATGCCGAGGATGGTGGCAAAGGTTGTCATCAATATGGGTCTGAAACGGGCATGAGCCGCTTCAATTACCGAATCGAGCCTGGTGACGCCCTCAGCTTTTCGCTGGTTGGCGAACTCCACAATCAGGATGCCGTTTTTGGTCACCAGGCCCACCAGCATAATGATGCCAATCTGGCTGAAGATGTTCAACGTAAGATCCATGACGTAAAGGCTGAGCAAGGCCCCCGCCATAGACATAGGCACGGTAAAAAGGATGATCAGAGGATCGACGAAGCTTTCAAACTGAGCAGAAAGCACGAGATAAATTAGCACCAGGGCCAGCATGAAAGCGAATAACAAACTTGACGAGCTATCGGCATATTCTTTCGATTGCCCGGCAAGCTCTGTTTTGAAGTTGGCTGGTAATATTTCAGCGGCCACTTCATCCATGGCCTTGATGCCATCTCCAAGTGTTTTTCCGTCGATGATGCCAGCCGATACTGTGGCAGACACATAACGGTTATACCGGTAGATGGCCGCAGAACTCACCGATTCCTCATAGTAAATCAGGTTGTCGAGCGATACCATTTCGCCTAGGCTGTTTCGTACATTGATCGCTTTTAGATCAACCGGCTCGTTTCTGTTCTCTCTTGAGAGCTGCCCTATCACCTGGTATTGCTTGCCTCCCATGATGAAGTAGCCGTAGCGCTGCCCGCTGTACGCAAGCTGAATGGATCTGGCAATATCAAACACTGGCACATGCAGCTCATTGGCCTTCTCACGGTTGATGCGCAGCTTCAGCTCGGGCTTGTTTACTTTGAAGTCGCTGTCCACAAACTTTAGGTCAGGGTGCTCCTGTGCGGCATTGAGAAACTTCGGCAGCATCTCAATCAGGCTTTCTACGTCAGGAGCCTGAATAACATATTGTACTGGTAGTCCGCCGAATCGGGCTCCGATGGTTGGCGGCTGCGCAGGGAAAGCCCTCACGGCCGTAAACTGTTCAAAGCCTTTTGATATTTGCTTGAATATCTCGTCCTGCGACCGTTCTCTCTCACTTGCATCCACCAGGAAGATGTTTTCAGCGCCGCTGTTTACCGGACTGAAGGCACCGCCTCCGGGGATCACGGCCGTAAGAGCAACAGTAGTTCTCACCTCCGGTACGTTGTCCAGCACCCAGGCGTCCAGCTCTTCCATGTACTTGTCCATGTACTCAAACGAAACTCCCTCGGGAGCCTTTACCGAGGCACGAATGATACCCCTGTCTTCCAAAGGTGCCAGTTCTGACTTCAATTGAGTGCCAAAGAAAGCGATCATGCCAAACATCAGAGCAACTACGACGAACGATAGCCACCGATACTTCATAAATGCCGCCAGACTTTTGGCATAACCTGCACCCAAGCCCTCATAAAACTTCTCAGTTACAGCATAGAAACGGGAAGGCTTGCTGTGTTTTTTCAGCAAAACTGCACACATCATCGGCGACAGCGTGAGCGCCACGAGTGCCGACACAAGAATGGAGCCCGCCAGCACCACACCAAACTCCAGGAACAAACGGCCTGTCAATCCCTGCATGAAAATGATCGGGATGAATACTGATACGAGCGTTATAGTCGTGGAAATAATGGCGAAGTAAATTTCCTTTGATCCCTGTATGGCCGCCTGGAAAGGAGGGATGCCTTGTTCTACTTTGGCAAAGATGTTCTCCAGTACCACAATGGCGTCGTCGCACACAAGGCCGATGGCCAGTACAATTGCTACCAGGGTGAGCACATTGATGGAGAACCCGGCAATGTACATGATGAAGAACGACGAAATAATGGAGATGGGGATGGCGATTACCGGAATGAAGGTCGACCGCCAGTCACGCAGAAAGGCGAAAATCACCATGGTCACCAGAATAAAGGCGATAAGCAGCGTTTCCTCTACTTCCTCAATGGACTTTCTAATGGGCTTGGTATAGTCGTTGGCTACCCTTATTTCAATGTCGGCGGGTACCTCGTCCTTCATGGCATCCAGCCTTCTGTAAATCTCGTCGGCAATCTCAATTTCATTGGCGTTGGGCTGCGGCTGTATACTCAGCAGCAGGCCTTTAGCGCCATTGCCCCGAAAGTTGGTTCGGTCATCTTCGCTGCCTAGCTCCGCAAACCCTAAGTCCTTGAACCTGATCTGTCGGCCACCTTCCGATTTGATGATCATGTTGTTGAACTCTTCAGGTGTTACCAGTCTGCTATCGGTGCGGATGGTTAGTTCTGTTTTGTCCCCCTCAATCCTGCCTGTGGGCAAGTCGATATTCTCTCTTTTCAAGGCAGCCTCAATATCCTGGGGCACAATGCGGTAGGCCGACATTTTTACCGGATCAATCCAAAGCCGCATGGAGTACTTTCTGGCACCCCTCACATAGGCGCCACTCACGCCGGGAACTGTCTGGATTCTTTCTTTCAGTACATTCTCCGCAAAATCGGTCAACTCCAGCATGTTGCGGCTGTTGCTGATGATGGTAAGAAACATCACCGACTGTGAGTTGGCGTCGGCTTTGTCTATGATAGGTGGATCAGCTTCTGGAGGAAGGCTCCTTACCGCCCTCGATACCTTGCTGCGGACGTCATTAGCTGCCGCTTCTATGTCTACATCGAGATTGAACTCAACAGTGATGATACTTGCCTGCTCTCTTGAAACCGATGAAATGGTGCGCACACCTGCTATACCGTTAATGGCTTGCTCCAGCGGCTCGGTGATCTGAGATTCGATCACGTCGGGACTGGCACCAGCATAGGTGCTGGTAACAGTGACAATCGGGGGATCGACTGCGGGAAATTCCCTCGTGCCAAGAAATGAGAAGCCAACCACTCCAAAGAGCAAAAGCAAGATGGAGAGCACTACAGCTAGTACAGGCTTACGAATACTGGTTTCAGAAATACTACTCATTTACTTAATCGTTAGCAACAACAGGATCAATCACCAGACCTTCTTTCACTCGCAGCAAGTTGGTCGTCATCACCGTGTCGCCTTTGCTCAGGCCGGAAGTGATTTGTACCGAATTGCTGGTCCTCAAACCAACAGTCACCGTGGTTTGCACCGACTTCCCGTTCCTTACTGTGTACACAGTATAACCCGAAAGGTTAGGGATAAGCGCCTGAGAAGGCACCAAAAGTGTGTTTTCTTCGCCACCTATGGGCACAGTCACCGACGCAGACGAACCTGGCACCAGCATAAAATCTTTGTTTTCGGCAACGGCTCTTACAAAGAGACTTCTCGTTGTCTGGTCAATTTTTGGGTCAACCACGTTAACAGTGCCCTCATAGGTGCGGCTATCATTTTCGACCGTAAATGTGACCTTGTCACCCGACTTTATCTTGCTCGCATATTTTTCCGGAAGCGGAAACTCTATTTTCACTTTGCCCATGTCCTCCAGGTGGACGAGCGTTGTGTTTGGGTTCACGTAGGCGCCCGGACTAATCCTTCTTATCCCTGTTTTGCCATCAAAAGGTGCCAAAATGCCTGTTTTCCCTATTTGAATTTGAATCAAATCGATTTCTGCATCAAGCACTTCCTGGGAGTTCAATTCGTTTTCGTATTCCTCACGACTCACCGCCTCTGCTTTGTAAAGCGCTTCCATCCGCTTTACAGATGAGCTTACAAAGTTCTTACGAGCTTCCAGTATTTTCAATCGCCCCTGTAGCTCCGAGTCGTCGAGTTTGAAAAGGAGTTGTCCTTTCCTGACCAACTGGCCTTCTGAAAAGTTGATCCTTACCAACCGACCTGCCACTTCACTGGCAACCTCTACTTCTTCATTGGCATATATGGTCCCCAACACGTTGACCATTTCTTCCAGCGTGGTGTCTTTCACAAGAATTACCTCAGCCGCCAATCCTTTGCTTGGCGAGGTGACGGCAACAGGCGTTACTGCCTCTCCATTTCCGTTACGTGTGAGAAAGAATACCAACCCTCCGGCCACTACAATAACTGCGATTATTAGAATTTTCTTCATTACCCCGATTAAAACAACTTGAGCACAAATAGACGAGAAATTGGGGCCAGTTTGTTAAGAAATTTTAAGGATGGTAAAATATGGTAAGCGATAGCAAAATATTGTGATGAGTATCCATTGTGATTGCTTGCACTCAAATCCATCTCACTTTATGAAGTTTTCAATAAAATAACAATTTAGTTATTTATTTCCGTGTAAAATGTCTATTTTTAGTGATAAATTTAAAAATTAGCAATCCCCTTTTTCTTCTTCTGCCAAGGCCTGTAAAAGCGCAGGTGCTCAGCAAAACATTAAATGAGAGATTTGCCTTTTATTAATGGTTTCAGCCACTAAATTGAGCCAAACTTAGGTGTAAAATATGTCCGTAAGAGTTGCCATCCGCCACTATACTAGTTACAAGTACGAAAGACAGATCGAACTTTCGGCACAGGTGATCAGGCTCAGGCCTGCCCCGCATTCCCGCACAATGATCAAAGGATATTCCCTGAACATTGAGCCAAAAAACCATTTTATCAACTGGCAGCAAGACCCTTTCGGTAATTACCTGGCCAGGATCGTTTTTCCTGAAAAGGTGGATCATTTCATTGTCGACGTGGAAGTGATCGCTGAAATGGTGGTCATCAACCCGTTCGATTTTTTTGTTGAAGAATATGCAGAGAAGTTTCCTTTTCAATATGAGGCGTCGCTTCAAAAGCAGCTGCAGCCTTATTTGGAGGTGACTGAGAATGATGCAGTTCTGAACGACTGGATAGCGAAGGCGAAGCAGAAGATCACAAAGGACATGATCACTGTTGACGTGCTGGTGATGCTCAATCAAATGCTCAGCCAGGACATCGCCTACCGGATCAGGATGGAGCCCGGCGTGCAAAGTTGCCAGGAGACACTAACGCTAAAGTCTGGCTCCTGCAGGGATTCCGCATGGTTGCTCGTTCAGATTTTGCGCCACCTGGGGCTGGCTTCACGCTTTGCTTCCGGTTATCTGGTGCAGCTGAAGGCTGATCAAAAGTCGTTGGAGGGCCCATCCGGGCCTGAGGAGGATTTCACCGACTTGCATGCCTGGACAGAGGTGTATATACCCGGTGCCGGTTGGGTAGGGCTGGATCCCACATCGGGCTTATTTGCTGGCGAGGGCCATATTCCCCTGGCCTGCACCCCTGACCCACAAAGTGCTGCACCAATTTCTGGTGCTGCCGAGTCAGTGAAGACAGAGTTTCACTTCGAAAACAAAGTAACCCGCATTCACGAAAGCCCGAGGGTGACCAAGCCGTACTCTGATGCGCAATGGGAGCAAATACTGGCCATTGGCGATCAGGTCGATGCAGAGTTTGTAGCCAACGATGTGCGGCTGACCATGGGAGGGGAGCCCACCTTTGTGGCCATGGACAACAACGAAGCGCCCGAGTGGAACACTGACGCCGATGGAGAACACAAGCGTAAGCTGTCCAATGAGCTTTTTCACAAGCTGAAAGATCAGTTTGGCAATGGTGCGCTCATGCAGTACGGGCAGGGCAAGTGGTACCCCGGGGAGCCTTTACCCCGCTGGAAACTGGCTTGTTTCTGGAGGAAGGATGGCCTTCCGCTCTGGCACAACGACAAGCTTATGGCTGACCTGAGCAAAGACTACAAGCTCACCCATGAAGATGCCGGCAAATTCATTAACACGTTAACAGAGTCGCTCCACCTGGATCCTGAGAAGATTCACCCGGGCTATGAAGACCCCTTCTATTTCGCCTGGGAGGAAAGTCAGGTGCCGGTAAATGTTGATCCGTTAAAGAAAGACCTGAAGTCGTCACTGGAGAGACAAAAGCTGGCTGAATTGCTCAGCCAGGGAATGGACAACCCCGTGGCGTTCACTGTGCCGCTTCAGTGGGATTTTGAGAGCCAAAACTGGCAGAGCTGCCGGTGGGAGTTCAGACGGAAGCATTTGTTCCTTATCCCGGGCAATTCGCCGGCGGGGCTTCGGCTTCCGCTAAAATCGATTCAACACTTTGATGAGGACAAGCTGGAAGTGAGGCCTGAAAGAAGCCTTTTCGAAGAAGTAAATGCACTACCAGCTATTGGTGATGTGAAAGCGGAGTTTGTAAAAGAAGAAAAGGGCTTTAACAACGATAAAGTAATTTTTAAAACTGCGCTCGGTGTGGAAATCAGGCAGGGAAAGCTGTTTGTGTTTCTTCCTCCGGTGACTCACTTTGAGCATTACATGCTGCTGGTTTCGGCCATCGAGCAAACGGCCGAAAAGCTACAGCTACCCGTGCTGATTGAGGGGTACGACCCGCCGTCCGACAATCGAATTCAAAAGCTCATGATTACGCCAGATCCTGGCGTAATTGAAGTGAACATTCATCCGGCGTCTTCATGGAAGGAGCTCAAGGATAATTACGACATCCTGTACCAAAAGGCGGCAGAAACCAAGTTGGTGACTGAGAAATTCAATCTCGATGGTCGTCACACCGGTACCGGCGGAGGTAATCACGTCACCCTTGGTGGGGTAACGCCAGCCGACAGCCCCTTGCTTCGCCGCCCCGACGTGCTCAAAAGCTTTATCACTTACTGGCAGCACCATCCGGCACTTTCATACCTTTTTTCTACACAATTTATTGGGCCAACCAGCCAGGCACCGAGGGTGGATGAGGGCCGGGACGAAATCCTTTACGAGCTGGAGTTGGCCTTTCAGCAGGTGCCCGACATGAAAGAGGACGATGTACCCTATTGGCTGGTAGACCGAATCTTCCGCAACCTGCTGGTAGACATCACAGGCAACACCCATCGGGCGGAATTTTGTATTGATAAGCTCTATTCACCGGACTCCTCATCCGGCAGGCTGGGTATTTTGGAATTCCGTGGCTTCGATATGCCTCCCCATTACCGCATGAGCATGGTTCAGTTCCTTTTGATCAGAACGCTGCTGAGCTGGTTCTGGAAGACGCCCTACAACCACAAGCTGGTGCGCTGGGGCACATCGTTGCACGACAAGTTTATGCTGCCTCACTATTGTTATAAGGACATGACGGAGGTGGTGAACGACCTCAAGAATGCCGGGTACAACTTCGATGTGTCCTGGTTCGATCCGTTCTTTGCCTTCCGCTTTCCCTTCCTGGGCGAACTGCAGGTCGACGATATTCATGTGGAGCTAAAAATGGGCATCGAGCCGTGGCATGTGTTGGGTGAGGAAATGTCCAACTCCGGCACCGCTCGTTTTGTCGATTCTTCATTGGAAAGGCTACAAGTGAAAATTACCGGATTGACCGAGTCCCGCTACAAGCTGCTTTGCAATGGTTTTGCCATTCCGCTGAAGAATACTGGTACTCAGGGCGAGTATGTGGCAGGCATCCGCTATCGGGCCTGGGCACCTCCATCGGCACTGCATCCCACGCTGGGAGTCGACACTCCTCTGGTGATCGATATCTACGACACATGGACGAAAAAGTCGGTGGCGGCTTGTCAGTACCACGTGGCTCATCCTGGCGGCAGAAACTATGCGACCTTCCCTGTGAATAGCTATGAGGCGGAAGCGAGAAGGGTTTCCCGCTTCTTCGACTTTGGGCATTCTATCAATATGGTGGAGCCCACAGTGATGCAGCCTCAGGCGGCTGGCCGGTTTGTGACCAAAATCAACATCCTGCCCACTTATGATATAAAAATAGAGGAAGTTAATCAGGATTATCCTAACACTATGGATCTGAGAAGGTACAAAGGGCGAAAATAATGGTGTGCCTGCCACCGCTATAATATCTTCACAAATCAACTTTGGAATCACAAAAAATTGGTGAGATTTGGCGATGATTAAATCGTACCTGGCAGACAGAACGAATTCCAATGAGCCGTTCTTTGATGAGATGACCACGCCCGATGGCAAGGTGTGGCCTCACTGGGAAAAGCTGGCCAATGCCTATGAAAAGCTGGGCATTGAGCGGATGGAGCAGCGGAACAAGGAAGTGGGGCAGCAGCTCAGGGAAAATGGGGTGACCTACAATGTGTATGGCGACCCCAACGGGATGAACCGCCCGTGGAATCTCGACCCGGTTCCCATGGTGTTCAGTCAGAGCGAATGGGAGGTCATAGAGAAAGGCCTTTCTCAAAGAACCGAGCTATTCAATATTATCCTTTCAGATATCTACGGTGAAAGAAAGCTGATCAGAGACGGGTTGATTCCTTTCGAAATGATTTATAACCACCAGGGTTTTCTCCGCCAGGCAGATAAAATTCGCATACCCGGGCCCCAACAGCTGGTGCAATACTCGGCCGACCTTGCCCGTGGCCCCAATGGAAAAATGTGGGTACTCCACGACCGAACCGATGCTCCTTCCGGAGCAGGGTATTCCCTGGAAAACAGGGCTGCCATGACCAGGGTGTTCCCCGACATGATCAGGGAAAACCAGGTAAGGAAAATCTCGTCTTACTATCAAACGCTCAAGAACACGCTCTCAACACTGTCGTGGAAAAACAAGGAGAACCCGAGGATTGTGATGCTTTCTCCCGGCCCTTCGAACGAGACATTCTTTGAGCATGCCTACCTTTCTTCTTTCATGGGCTTCACCCTGGTGTTTGCTCAGGACTTGACCATGAGCGACGGCTACATCTGGCTGAAAACGCTGAAGGGCCTGGAGAAGGTGGATGTGATTGTAAGGAGGGTGGACGACGTATTTTGTGATCCGCTTGAATTCAGGGCCGACTCGCACTTGGGGGTCGTTGGGCTTATGGAGGCGGTGAGGCAGAAAAACGTGATGGTGATCAATCCCCTTGGCTGCCGCATCCTCGAAAACCCTGGTTTGATGGCGTTTTTGCCAAAACTAAGCAGGAACGTATTGCAACAGGAGTTGATACTGCCGTCGGTAGCGACCTGGTGGTGTGGACAGGAAAAGGAAAAGAAGTACGTCCTGGAGAATATCGATAAGCTGATCATCAGGATGATCTACCGAAATGACAAAAATAAGTCGGTGTATGGAGGGGAGCTGAGCAAAAGGGAAATTGAGCAGCTAAAAGAAGAAATCAAGGTCAGGCCGTACCTCTTCGTTGGGCAGGAAATGGTTGATTTTTCAACTACCCCGTCGCTCATTGACGGAAAGCTGGAGGCTAGAAATGCTGTATTCAGAAGCTATGTAGTCGCCGATTCTGAAAACGAAACCTACTACGTCATGCCGGGAGGGCTGTCACGCAGCTCACCTAAAAAAGGTGTTTTTATTGTTTCTAACCAATCGGGAGGTATTAGTAAAGACACCTGGGTGCTGGGTCATGCCAAAGAGCAGGTGCAGGTGAATAGGCCGCCTGTCATTGTGCAGCAAACGGAGAACATATTACCAAGCCGAACCGGAGAAAATCTGTTTTGGCTGGGGCGCTATTTGGAGCGGACTGTCAGCACCATCAGGCTGATGAGGATTGTGCTGCGAAAGTTCAATGAAACGGACGATGAGGTCAACATCGAGCATGATCAAACCCTCGTTACACTGCTGAAGGGGCTTACTTCCCTCACAAGTACGCAGCCGGGCTTTCACGACAAAAGGGTACTCAAAGACCCCGAAAAGGAGCTCTATTCATTGGCCATTGATCAAAACCGATTTGGGTCACTCGCTCATTCGCTAAAGTCTTTCCTGTCTAATGGCTATGCCATCAGGGACCGACTCAGTCTGGATACCTGGCGTATCCTGGATTTGATTTCTGAGGAATGGGAGATTATGAAAATGAATGGCACCAACCTGAGAGGAATCTATCACCGCCTTGATCATTTGATTGTGCATATGATGGCCTTCAACGGCCTCAATATTGACAACATGACCAGGGAGTCTACCTGGAGGCTGCTTAATATAGGGCGTTTCATTGAGTCGTCTATTGGTACCTGCCTGATGCTGCAGGCTACTTTGTCGGCCAAATCCACTTCTGATCAGGAAAAATCGCTCATCGAGCTGATTCTGATGAGCAACGAAAGCCTGGTGACCTACCGGTACCGCTATCGGTCCAACCTGGAAGTGCTGGGAGTACTGAACCTGTTGCTGGCCGACGACAGAAATCCCCGGGCCATTGTGTACATGATTGAACGTATCGATGATCACCTGAAGCAATTGCCGTCTTTGGGCATTGGCACCGGTTTAAGCCCGGCCCGAAAGAAGCTTTTGGAAGCCCTATCAAAAGTCAGGCTTGTTGATCTCGATGAGTTAGCCGAACTGAAGCCCGACGCTGACACACGCAAGGAATTAAAGCAGTTCCTGGGCGATATCATTCAGCTCTTGCAGCAAGCTTCCACTTTGATATACGAAAGCTATTTCAGTCACACCCAAAGCCAGTATGGTTTTGTTAAAGCCAACAGGTTGCCAGAGATTTAAGGCAGCACATTCCTAACGAATGAAATGAAATACAGAGTCACCCACATTACGAAATACGATTACCAAACGCCTACGGCGCTGTGCCACAATATTGTGGTTCAAAGTCCGGCCCGGCTTCCTTTTCAGCAGGTGAAATCGTATAGGTACAATATTTTCCCCGAGCCCAATTACCTGGCTACCCGCAAAGACTTTTTTGACAATGAGTTCATGTATTTTTCGGTGCAAAAAACACATCAGAAGCTGCTGGTGGAGTCGAAAAGTGAGGTGGAAATAGGGATGCCTGCCTGGGCAAACCTTGACTCAAAGCAAACCGAACCCTGGGAAGACGTGGTGAGCTGGTTGCAAACCACCGATGCCATGAACGATATTCGCCAGTTTTACCTGGAGTCTACACATGTGAGCTTTATACCCGGGGTAAAAGAATACACGCTGGAGTCGTTTACACCCGGCAGGCCTGTGATGGATGCCATGCTTGATCTCAACAAGCGGATCAATAAAGATTTTAAATTCACGCCTGGCTTTACCGACATCAGCACCCCTTTGGAAGAAGTATTCAAACACAGAAAAGGTGTTTGTCAGGACTTTGCCCACTTTTCCCTTGCCTGTGTGCGGTCTCTTGGTTTGGCCGCAAAGTATGTGAGCGGTTATATCGAAACGATCCCCCCTCCCGGCAAACCCAAGATGGTGGGTGCCGATGCCTCCCATGCATGGAATGCAGTCTACATTCCCAGCATTGGTTGGGTAGAGTTCGATGCTACCAACAATTTGCTTGTTAAAGATCAGCACATCAGAGTGGCTTTTGGGCGTGACTTTGCCGACGTGGTGCCGCTGAAGGGCATTGTTTATAGCAATGGAGGCCAGAAAATGGTGGTGACGGTAGATGTGAAACGCTTGGATTGAACCTGCATTTGAATTGCTTTTGCAACTAGATTGCTTGCTTCGGAATTCTCCTGTAGGGCCGTTGTCATTTTTGCAAAATTAAGCCAGGTCGACCCAAACCGGTTGGTACACAGCATGTATAAGAATTAACTCTCAGTAAGTATTTTCCTGCTTTTATCGAAGAGTTGATATATAGGAAACTACCATTCTGGTCATAGTTTTAACGACGTCTATTTTTTTTCAGTTAGATATGAATTTTTCAGGTAAATATTGTAATTTTTACTGTTGTAATTATTGAGTGTTTGCTTTTTCTGGTCTTACAACAAATGCATCTTAATCTTTATCATGTAAAACCATTGTAGCTTGATAATACTGAAACGTTCATATTTGTTGGTTGTTTTGCTCACCTGCCTGGTACTTCTGGGTTGGGTGGCGGATATCGAGTTTCTTAAAGGAGTTTTGCCGGGGCTCGAGACCATGAAACCAATCACGGCGTTTTGTTTCCTTCTCTGCGTGGCCGCTATTCACTTTGGTGGATTCACGTCAATTGTTGGCATGCCCTTCGTTTTCATCATTTCCGGCATGCATCTAATCGAAGTCATAGCCGGCAGGATGTTGTTCCCAGAGATATCAAGTATAGTATTACGGATGTCTGGCGCCACTTCGTTTTTATTTATGGCGATTTCATTAGCCATAGGGATGTCTGAATGGAAAAGCGACAGAGCTACTGTTAGAACGGTCGAACTGATCTTGTTGGCAGGGCTTTTCATCTGCTTCACAGCCCTGCTTGGGTTTATACTGGACTATGAGTCGTTGCATCGTGTGACTTTCTTTTCTACGATGGCCATTCATACAGCCATTTGTTTTATGCTGATTTACGGAAGCTTCCTGCTGTCGCAAATAAGTAACAAGGACAGCAGGTTTCACCTCGTGTTTTCAAAAAACCTCGGAGGCCGGGTAATTTTAAGAAGATGGCTGGTGACCATTACCATTCCGGCTGTCGCCAGCGGCACTATTTTGCTGGGAGCTATTTACGATTTTTATGACATAGGCTTTGCGTTCATCCTTTTGGCATCATTCTCATCGGCTTTTACAACTATCTTTTTGTTCAGAAAAGCGAGGGTGATTGAAACAATCGACCTTGAGAATCAACGCCTTCTTTACGAGAAGCAAAAGATAAATGAGGACCTCGAGATACTCAATGAAGCCATTAATGTGAGTAAGCATGAGCTGGAAATTAAGAATAAGGAATTAGTGAAGGCCGTAGAAGCACTCTACAAGAAAAACAGAGAACTGGATCTCTTCACTTACCATACCTCGCACGACATCCGTGCCCCTGTTGCCAGTATACTCGGCATTGCGGCCATCGCTATGTCCGAAAGTGACATAGAGAAAATGAAAGAGTATTTTCGTGTCATAGAAGGCAGAGGCAAGCGGCTGGATAAATTTATTCACCAAATGATCATGTTTACCAGGAATGACAGAACCGCCCTGGAATTGGAGAGAATCAATGTAGAGGAGGTGCTTGATGACTGTTTGAATGATATAAGGGTAGATCCGCTTTACAGAGGGCTGAAGGTAGAAAAGCAAATAATGCTCGACAACCCCGTGATGATTTTTGACCGGATCAGGCTAGGTGAGATTTTTGGTAATATTTTGCATAATGCCATCAAATTTCAAAATACCCAGGTGGCTGAAAGCTACCTGAAAATAGCCGTCATGGAGGGAGGAGATTATTTGCGGATAATTTTTGAAGACAACGGCATCGGCATTAAAAAGGAATATCAGCCTAAACTATTCCAGATGTTCCAAAGAGCTACCGACCAGGTAGAAGGGTCGGGATTGGGGCTTTACATAGTAAAGCAGATGGTGACCAAGTTGGGCGGTAACATAAAGCTGACAAGTGAATATGGCAAGGGTACAAAAATTGAAATCGATCTGGCCATTAACAAGTTGCAGTTTAATGGTAACAAGTAAATGAGCAAGTTTCGGGTTTCTATACAGATGGCTTTACTGTTTTTTTGAGTAAATTTTGAAGCCATGAACGATTACCAAAGAATTGCCAAAGCCATTGAGTTCATCAGTGAGCATTTCAAAGAGCAGCCTAAGCTCGAAGCAGTAGCCGATGCTGTGCATCTGAGCCCCTTTCATTTTCAACGCATGTTTACCAGCTGGGCTGGCATAAGCCCCAAGAAATTTCAACAGTTTCTCAGTCTCAACCTCTCCAAGGAGCTGATGAAAACTGGCGATGTGCCGCTGAGCGAGGTCGCCTACGAAGCAGGTTTCTCTGGCTCCAGCCGCTTGCACGATCTCTTTGTGACCATTGAAGCCATGACGCCCGGCGCTTATAAAAGCAAAGGCAACAGCCTGAACATCAATTACAGTTTTCACGAATCTCCCTTTGGTGGGCTGATCGTTGCTTCTACCGACCTGGGCATCTGCAAGCTCGAGTTTGTGCCCACGCCCGAAGAGGGACTGGCCCTGCTGAAATCAGAGTGGCCCGAGGCGGTATTGACAGAGAACGCTGATGCTAATCAAGCCGCTGTGAATCAAATTTTCGGAGTCGGTGAGGCGAGCCAGCAGGCCATTCAACTTAATTTGAAAGGCACTCCATTTCAGGTCAAAGTGTGGGAAGCATTGCTCCGCATTCCCGAGGGCCAGCTGAGTACTTACCAGCAAATTGCCGACTATATTGGCAACCCAAAAGCATCAAGGGCAGTAGGGTCTGCCATAGGCAGCAACCCAGTGGCCGTACTGATCCCCTGCCATCGGGTGATCAGAAGAGATGGCGGCATTGGCGGCTATCATTGGGGCAACGACCGCAAGCTAAGCCTGATTGCCCGGGAGAAGGTGCGAACCATGGCAGAAGAGGAGATGCATGCCGCTTAGTCTTTCTATTCCAACACCAGAAAACTTTAGTTTCAAAGAATGCCTGTGGTTTCTCGACAGGGGCTTCGACGACTGCCTGCACAAGGTGAAGGGTGGGTCGGTTACCAAGCTTTTGAGAATTGGAAGTCACGGTCATTCTCTTTTAAGCATCAGCGAATCGGGAAACGCACTTCGGGTCGATTTGCTGAAAGGTGAGGCCAGGGAATCGGAGATTGTCAATTACATTACCGAGTGGCTGCATTTGAAAGGGGACGTTGCGCCGTTGAAAGCCATTGCCCGACAAGATGCTGACCTTGAGCAGTTGGTTGAAAAATATTGGGGGCTTCGTTTGATCTCCATCCCCGATCTTTTTGAAGTGCTTTGCTGGAGCATTATTGGCCAGCAGATCAACCTGACATTTGCCTACAAGCTCAAAAGAAGCCTGGTGGAAGCCGTTGGCGAAAGTGAAACTTATGAGGGCGAGGTCTACCATGTTTTTCCCACACCGAAGCAGGTGCTTGAGCTGTCTTTCGACGACTTGAAAGCCATGCAGTATTCTTCGCAAAAGGCCAGGTACCTGCACATCGTGGCCGAAGCCTTTCTGGCTGGCGAGATCTCTGTTGAAAAGCTTTCTTTGATGGAGAGCACACCGGAAATGCTGAAATGCCTCATGAGTCTGAAGGGCGTAGGGGAGTGGACAGCCAACTACGTGGCCATGAAATGCCTGCGCAGGCCCGATGCCATCACCTATGGCGACGCCGGACTGCTCAACGGCTACAAGTACCTCAAGGGAATGGACAGGAAGCCAACCCGACAGGAGCTGGAGGCTTTTTTTGAGCAATTTCCAGGATGGGAGGCCTATATTGTGTTTTATATCTGGAGGTCGCTGGCGTAGCCAGTTTCTTGTTTTATACTTTCCTTTTTGGTAGATTGATAACAGGAATAATGGTGAAAGGATATGAACCCCAACTACAGATTGTATTCAATAGTAATTTTAATTGCTGGAATATTCACCTCTTTGATCTTCCTTCTTTTCCAAAATGCCCTTCACATTATGTATGAAAGCCCCGGCGAGGCATCGAACTTTAAACGATTCATTTTTCCCATCGCTTTATTAGCGATCATTCCTGGTCTTTTTATTAAGGCAAAGTCGCTGACCAACAAAATACTAGTAACAGGAGGGATGCTTTTGCTGCTGGCCACTGTGCTGTCAGTCGTTACCGGGTTGACTTTTGGCCATGCAGCGAAGACTGAGACCTTCTTGTTTTATTTCCTTTCCTGTGGCCTGTCTTTTATAGTTTTGGCCTTTACAGTTGCACTGCTTTTACGTTTTTTACTCTATTCCTGGGTGGTGGATGGACAGGGAATCCTGAAACTCGCTGCATTTTTCACTGCCGGTGTAGCCATGGGCTATTTGGTTTTTAAGGGAGTAGGCACCTTGAGCACCGTCAACGTTTTTGCCCTCTGGTATCTCGTATTGATATTAATCGGCTCCGCTTTCTTTATTGCCAGGAAAGAACAGCCACTAGCAGCAGGCTGAGTTAGCCACGAGGGCGGGACTACAAAAGTTTGGTGTCTCAGCCGGTTTACGCTTTCCCAAAGTGGCTGCCAGCCGATCAGCTTTGCTGTTGACAAGCAAAACTTTTGTAGTCTGGGCGTCACCGGCTCCCCCTCCCACGGGGTTAAAAAACCACTCTCCTCTTCCCCCAAAACTGGCCTGATTTTCGTATATTCATACACACAGGAGCGCTTACCCCAATTTTTGCCTCTTTCACACCAAACTCTTCCGTCTTCAGTTTGGTGCGCACCAATCACTTCTATGGTGCCCAGCACTCACTACCTATGCTGCCTAGCACTCGCCAGGTGTGGTGCGCACCACAGCCTCCTGTTAAGCCCTTATCACACCTATCATAAGCGCTTATCCCGAACGAAACAACGCCTTTACTCCCTATGTGATAAGCGCTTATGAGGTAGTGAGACAAGCCCTTGTCTACCACTTGGATAAGCGCTTAACAGGAAGCCGGATAGGGACTTTGCAAATGGCCGTGTAGCTGGGGAAACTACAAAAGTTTGTTACCTCAGCCGGTGTACGGTTTCCCAGAGTGGCTGCCAGGCGATGAACTTTACTGTTAGCAGGCAAACTTTTGTAGTCTCTATTAAATAGCTGGAAAAAGCCTCCATACGTTGAAATTCAGTCGTTTGGCGATAGCAAACATAGATTGGGCATTGATTTACTTCCTCCCGCCAAATGGTCGGGCAGGCAGCAATGACGTGCAGGTGGTGTTTTTTAGCTCCGGCATAATAGACGACTGAACGTGAATGTTAGGTGCTTCGGAATGCGGGTGGATTAACGGTTGTCATCCTGTTTCGCCGCCATTCTCCTTCCACCTTCCATACTCCTCCCGCATACAGTGCCCGCAGGGCCGGAAGCCGAGCTGCTGGGCTTCTGTTGCATCCAAAAAGAAGATCCTGTTTGCTGGTTTCATCCTTTTGCCTGACGGGCAGCTAAGCTGGCCGTAGATTTTCAGTTGGGCGTTGCCACCCAGCGTTACTTTGCCTTGCCTGATGAGAGCAGAAAGCTGACGGCTCCGGGCGAAGCGGGTGCTTCCCAGGTCTGTATGCCTGATCATTTGGCGTCGTGCAAAGGAATGCCCAGCGTCATCCGGTGGCCGGAGTGCACCGTGCTCACCCCGTGCCGCATCTGTACCCGGTAATACCCTTTGCTGCCCATCACCGGGCGCTGGCTGGTAGCAAATATGATCAGGTCGCCTTGTTTTGGCGTAAGCGACACGGCCCTCGATTGCGCCCTCGGCCTTTGCTCCACCAAAATAAACTCACCCCCCTCATAATCCCAGCCGGGCTGCTTGAGAAAAAAGACCGGCTGAAACGGGAAGTACACATCGCCATACAAGTCCTGATGAAGGGTGTTGTAGCCACCGTCGCCGTAAGTGAGCAGCAGGGGAGTAGGCCGGCGCTGGCCTTTGTCGTGACAAAGCGTAAGGAAGTCGCTGTGGCTGTCAGGGAATACCAGATTAAGCCGCAAAGCTTTGCTCCACAGGTTGGCCGCAGGCACCAGCATTTCGTACAGTTGTTGGCGAAGTGACTGTAGCTGGTCAGGCAAAGGATAGCTGAAGTACTTGTACTCGCCCTCGCCAAACCTGTAGCGGGCCATGTTGATGGTGGTTCGGAACCGTGCCGGCTCGGCATACCAGGCCATTATTGCGTCACACTCCTCGGGGGTCAGCACACTTTCGAGGTGGACAAATCCCTGCGAAAGGAGAGTGGTTTGTAGTTCGTCGGTGGCGGTTGCTAAAGTGATCGCTGACATTTAAAAAAGGGATAAATGAATGATTTCGTTTCTACGGTGCAAAACTACCGGGGCCCGGGGCAGGCGGCAATCCGATTCTTGCGCTCTTTGATTTTAGCGGGCATTGGTGGGATACAAGTCTAACCTTTGTCTCAAAGAACTCAGGTTGGAATCCATCTGTATTTATCTTTTCTTCACATAAAAACACATCCTATGTCACTTTTCAAGCATCTTCGCACCGGCCTCACTTGCCTCGTTTTTTTGTGCGCCAGCGCCACTCTGGCGCAAAAAGTTGTCGTTACACCGGATAAGGCCGACGGTGTTTATAAAGTAGGTGAAACCGTTACCTGGGATCTCGCTTGCTCCGAAGGTTGTGACTCTGTTCGCTATATATTGAAAAAAGGAGGCCTGACCGATATCAAGCATGGCGATGTTTCCTTTAATAGCAGTACTCCGCAAGTGAGCTATACCTTCGATGCGCCGGGCACCATGCTGCTGGAGGTAAGCTGGGGAAAAGGTGGCTGGGGAAACAGGAGTGTGGGTGGTGCTGTAGCCAATCCGGATCAGATTGCCCTGTCTGCTCAAAAACCAAAGGACTTTGATAGTTTCTGGAACAAGCAGCTCAAGCAGCTTAAAAAAGTACCTGCAAATCCTGTGCTCGAAAAAGGAGAAAGCGGCGTAGACAATGTCGACTACTGGAAGATTTCCATGGACAATATCAATGGCAGCCACATTCAGGGGCAGCTGGCCAAACCATCGGCAGGCGAGAAGTTCCCTGCATTGCTCATTGTGCAGTGGGCGGGCGTGTATCCACTCGACAAAGGCTGGGCAGTGAACCGGGCGAAGGACGGATGGTTAACGTTGAACATAGAAGCCCACGACCTGCCCATCGATGAACCCAAAGAATTTTACAAAGAGCAGTCAGACGGGCCGCTAAAAAATTATCCTGCCATTGGCAACGACAGCCGTGAAACAAGCTACTTCCTGCGCATGTACTTATCCTGCTACCGGGCGGCGCAGTACCTCACCAAACGCCCCGACTGGAACGGAGAAACGCTGGTGGTGATGGGCGACAGCCAGGGTGGGCAGCAAACCCTGATGACCGCCGGGTTCCATCCCGCTGTCACGGCGGCCATTGCGCTGGTGCCTGCCGGCTTCGATATGTTGGGCCCTGTTGCTGGAAGAAAAGGAGGCTGGCCTCAGTGGTATGGCAGCACCGAAGGCAAGGATGCGGCAAAAGTGCACGAAGCCAGTCGGTACTATGATGTGGCCAACTTTGTGACGAATATCAAATGCCCGGTGCTGGTGGGTATCGGACTGCTGGATGAGACCTGTCCGCCCGAGGGAATTTTGGCAGGCGTCAACCAGCTCACCACCCACAAGCAGGTGATGATCCTGCCCACCTCCGGCCACCAGGATCGCAATGGCTCGCAGGAGCCGTTCAGGAGTGAGCGGGACAAGGTGTGGCTGCCGGCGTTAAGGGATGGCAAGGGAGCGCCTGTGCACTGAGGCTACGCCGAAGTGGCTTGTGCTATGTAGCGCCGTTCACCAGGTTTGTAACCTGGAGGCCGGGATGTAATCCCCGGGGTACTTAGCTGCACTCCATGCCTTTTTGTTATCAGGGCAGCAGTAGCAGGTTATCGACTGGCTCTTGAAATTACCTATCTGCATTCTCTCTTTTATTAGCCGATTATTCGTAAATCGCTCTCTTATTTTTTCGGGCTGCGGCCTCAACAATGAAAACACAAACCAAAGCCTACCTGGCACTTGCCTTTATCTGCATCGTTTGGGGCACCACTTACCTGGCGATGCGGGTGGGTGTGTCCCAATTTCCTGCGTTTGCTTTTTCGGCCATCAGGCAAACAATCGCAGGAGGTGGGTTGCTGCTGTTTGTTTGGTTGTTGGGCAAGGGTGGCACCATTAACATCGCCTATCTCAGAAAGCACGCCTTTATCGGGTTCATGATGATCACGATTGGCAATGGTTTGGTGGGCTGGGCCGAAATGTTTATCCCAAGCGGCCTGGCGGCACTTATTTGTGCCATGATGCCGGTGTGCGTGGTGCTGATCAATCTGGCCAGCAAAGCCGAGGAAAAACCCAATGCGCTGATTTATGCCGGCCTCGCATTTGGCGTAGCAGGACTGATGCTTGTTTTCAGGGAGCATGTGGCCGACCTGGTAAACCCCGACTATAGGATGGGTATTTTACTCACATTTGTCGCCATTATTGGCTGGTCGTATGGCAGTGTGAGCATCAGGCGGTATGGTAAGCCTGAAAGCCCACTCATGAATGCCGGTTTTCATTTGTTTTTTGGCGGCATTGGCATCTGGCTGCTCAGTTTCGTATTCGACGACTATACCCGCTTTGCCAGCGTTGACTGGCAGGGGCTGTCGGCCCTTTTGTATGTGACCATATTCGGTTCTCTCGGGGCATTTGTCTGCTATCTGTATGTGCTGCAGCATTTGCCCGTTGGGCTGGCGTCTATTTATGCTTATGTCAATCCGTTAGTTGCCGTGTTGCTTGGCTGGTGGATCCTGGACGAAAAGCTGAACCTGCTGATCGGCGGGGCCTTTGTTATCACCGTTGTTGGTATTTTTATGGTGAACAAAGGCTACAAGGTGAAGGCCTACAAGGCGCTTTCAAAACCATCGGCTACTTAGTGCAACTGACCAAATCGTCATTTAGGCTGGAAAAGAAGCTCAGGTTGATTAATTTGCTGCTTTGAGACAACGGGAACACACCGACATGGAAATACGAAAAGCCAAACTGAATGACCTTCAGCATCTCACGGTTCTTTTTGATGGCTACCGGCAGTGGTATGGCCAGGAGGCTGCCCTTGAAGCAGCGGGGCAATTCCTGGAGGAACGACTGCTAAATGGAGAAAGTGTTATTTTCATCGCCTATGTGGAAGGCGTGGGTGCCGGGTTTACGCAGCTTTATCCGTTGTTCAGCTCGGTGAGCATGGAGCGCCTTTGGTTGCTCAACGATTTGTATGTAGACAAAAAATTCCGGCGTATGGGCATAGGCGAGGGACTGCTGAAAGCCGCTCAAGCGTTCGCCCAAGAAACGAGGGCCAAAGGACTTACACTGGAAACGCAAGTGAGCAACCTGTCGGCACAGCGGCTGTACGATAGCACGGGGTTTAAGAAAGAAGAGGACTTTTATCATTATTTCTGGAAGGCTTAGCCTTGTCACTAAATTGAGTCTGCTTTGACACATTCGAAAAATCTGGCTGTTTTTACCGGGAACCCCAGGCCTGGCGTTGTAGCTCATGATGCGGATGGCAACTGATTTGAATACTGCTATATTTGTCTTGTGAAGAAAATGTACATCATAGCGGGGCCAAACGGAGCGGGTAAGACAACTCTGTCTTATTCTATTCTACCTGAAATCTTCCATTGTGACGAGTTCATTAACGCTGACGAAATCGCAAGAGGTATTTCCCCTCTGAACCCCGAAAAAGCTGGCATCAGAGCTGGCCGTATCATGCTTGAACGTATAAATGAACTCGTTTCAAACGGAGAGTCGTTTGCATTCGAAACAACTCTTTCCACCAGGTCATACGGTAGCTTTATTAAACAGGCAATGTCGCAAGGCTATGACACAACACTAGTTTTTCTTTCTTTGGATTCTATTGAACTTGCAAAACAGCGTGTAAGAACAAGGGTGCTGGAAGGTGGACACAATATACCCGAAGATACTATTGAAAGGCGTTTTTTGAATGGTCTTTCTAATTTTTTCAAAATATACAGGTCGCTTGTCACCAGATGGATCTTAGTTGATAACTCGACAGAGAATTTTGAATTTATTGCTGAAGGAGCTGGGGCGGATATCATTATTCGAAGTGAAGCAAAGTGGTCACAGTTAAAAAACGCATACGATGGGAATTAACGAACAACTTCGTGAACTAGAAGAGAAAGTAAACCTCGGACTGAAAGAAGCATATCGAAAAATGGCTGAGTTCAAAAAAAAGAACAATAGTCCTTTGGTCGTATCTCGGAATGGAAAGGTAGTCTCAATACCTGCTGATGAAATACTTCCCACGACAAATGCTAAAAATGAATATGTGAAATGAGTCCTTTGGGGAAGGGGTAAATCAGGAGAAAAATCACACGTTACTAAATCTGTCAAAGTAGAATTATCACTCACGATGAGTTACTTAACTTCTGTAAAAAAGGAATTTCTGCGTTACAAAGGCCTGGGCGACAAGGCCATGGCTCAGGTACCGGACGAAGCGCTGCACTGGCAGTACAACGAAGAAAGCAACAGCATTGCCACAACCGTGAAACACATCTGGGGCAATATGCTTTCCCGCTGGACCAATTTCTTAACCGAAGACGGCGAGAAGGAATGGCGGCAGCGAGACCAGGAGTTTGAGGAAGACAAAGCCACCAGGGCTGAGGTGCTTGCCAGGTGGGAGGAAGGCTGGGCCTGTCTTTTCACAGCTCTGGAAGCATTGAAGGAGGAAGACCTCAATCGTACGGTATACATCAGAGCAGAAGCTCATACGGTGATGGAAGCCATTAACAGGCAGCTAGCGCATTATCCTTACCATGTGGGGCAAATCGTGTACCTGGCCAGGATGCAGGCTGGAGACAAATGGACAAGCTTATCCATTGCCCGAAATAAGTCGGATGAATTCAATAGAGAGAAATTCGGGAGAAAATAAAGACCTAAAATTCTATCTTTCAGCGAATTCCCTGTGACGCAGCGGTCATAATTCGTATCTGGGAATTTTTACTTTTCCCTTGTCGGCGCTATTTTAGAATAATGGAACGCCAAAGGTTTCTTTCGCTTTCAATCTGCATCATCCTTGGCAGCTACGGACTTTTTGCCCAGCAAACGGGTGTGGTCGACTACCCAACGCTTGGTATCAGGTTCACCATTCCTGATGGCTGGAAGGGAGCGGAATCGGGAGAGGTGTTTCTGATGGGTTCAGATACCAAGCCGGGTCTCTTGATACTGATGACCCATCAGGAGTCGCAAATCCAAAACCTTAAAGCACAAGCAGAAGCAGGTCTGGTAGATGAGGGCATTAACCTGCAGAAGTCAGGAGATTTTGAAAAAGTGGGATCGGAAGGGATAGGTGCGGAGTTTTCCGGCAATATCCAGGGAACACAGGCCAAAGCCTATATTGCGGCAGTTGTCAATCCGTTTGGGACGGGCGTGACAGTGGTAGCTGCTACTGATGTGCCCAACTATTCTTCTCTTTACAAACAACTGGCAAAGGAAATTGCCGGAAGTCTGCAGTTTTCTCAGCCCAAAGAGCCTCCGGTCACTGAAGAGTGGCGACAAACGCTCCAGGGTGCCAAACTCACCTATCTCAACTCCTACTCGAGCTCCGGGTATGACTCCTACGGTGGCTACAGCGATCATGAGGAGATTTTGCTTTGTGGCAACCGCTTTACGTTTTATAAAAGCAGCAGCATGTCCATCGACACTGGCGGGGCCTATGCCAGCAGTGCAGGCAATAGCAACAATGCAGGAAACTGGACAGTGGCCACAAGTGGGGCTGGCGTGCCACTGCTCCGTCTTCAGTACGACAATGGAACGATATCGGACTACGAGCTGGAGTACAAAGAGACGAAGACCTACCTGAATGGCTATCGGTACTTTCGCACCTATGACCACGGGGAGTGCAGGTAGGGTGCACCGTCGCAACACACAGACCTTCTGTCATTCGCTATCAACCTTTCGAATATTTGACCGGCAAAAATTCTTCAAAGAGATAATATCTGGGTAGATTAGTTCACTTGATTTATGGTTTTTCAAAAATGCTGTTGCTGTTCCCGAAAGAGTTAGGGCTTTTCCGGGAACAGGCAACTTGCTCGCCTGAGTAGCACTGATGTGCGGTTTTTGAAATTGTATGGTTTATTATATTTCCCTTTAAGATACCTACTTATGAACAGACGAAGCACCCTCAAGGGTCTGCTTGCCGCTGGCGGTGCCATTGCGGGCCTTTCCCTGGTGGAATGGAAATGGCATATTGTGGAAGATGCCCTCCACCCCAGGTTCTACACTCGCAAAGAAGAGGAGCTTTTTAGCTCAATTGCGGATACCATTATTCCTGCCGGAACCCCGCCTTCAGTGCCAGGTGGCCCAGCCGAGCCCATCGGTGCGCTCTCAACCGGTACCGATAAATTTCTAATGAAGCTTCTCGAAAAATGCTACGAGAAAGAAGACCAGGACAAACTGCGGCTTCAGATGGCAGCGCTAGAAAAGTCGGCCGAGGATACTTACGGGGAGTCGTTCGCTGACTGCACACAGGAGCAGCGGGTTGAACTGCTAATGACAAGGTCGAATTCGGAAGTGGAGGAAGAGAAAGAATTCTTCGACTTTATGAAAGACCAAACCATCCGTGGCTTTACC
Source organism: Imperialibacter roseus (assembly GCF_032999765.1). Classification (GTDB taxonomy): domain Bacteria; phylum Bacteroidota; class Bacteroidia; order Cytophagales; family Cyclobacteriaceae; genus Imperialibacter; species Imperialibacter roseus. The sequence continues at coordinate 1,937,942 of NZ_CP136051.1, forward strand.
ACCACACAGGTAGTTATGACCAACTACCGAGACTACAAAGTGGCACCGGGTCATTTCTATGGATGCGCCAGTGTTTGATTCTAAAATTCCAAAAGACAAAAACCAAAACACAAATAAATCTCAAAAAGCAAATCACCAATACCAATTCGTTTCGAATTTGACCTTTGGTGCTTAATTGAATTTTGATGCTTGCGATTTGTGATTTAACCAACAGTTATGTTACAAGATTCTAAGGATAAACGTACCTACGACGCCATTGTGATTGGCTCAGGAGCCAGCGGAGGCTGGGCTGCCAAAGAGCTGTGTGAAAAAGGATTGAAGACACTGGTGCTTGAAAGAGGCCGGGACGTAAAACATATCAAAGACTATCCCACAGCTTCCAAAGCCCCCTGGGACTTCGAATTTCGTGATAGTGTACCCATCGAGAAGCGCATAGGTTATGGCAATGCACGGTTCCTCAGAGAATCATCGCTGCCGTTTGCGCTGAAGGACGATGAGCAGCCCTTTATTCAGGAAAAGCCTTTCCGCTGGTTCAGGGGATACCATGTAGGCGGCAAATCGCTGCTGTGGGCTCGCCAAACCCAGCGCTGGAGTGATTTTGACTATGAAGGCCCGGCCAGAGATGGCTTTGCGGTCGACTGGCCTATCCGGTACAAAGACGTGGAGGAATGGTATACCTACGTGGAGAAATTTGCAGGTGTTTCGGGCAATAGGGATGGCCTGGCTGTGCTGCCCGACAGCGAGGTAATGCCGGCTTTTGAGCAAAGCTGCATAGAGCAATACTTTCAGGAAAGCATTAAGAAAAACTATAGCGACAGGGTGATGATCCAGGGGCGGTGTGCTCATCTCACCGACCCTCAGCAAATCCATATCGATCAGGGCAGAGGCAAGTGCCAAAACCAAACCATGTGCAACAGGGGCTGCATTTACGGAGGCTACTTCAGTAGCAACGCTTCCACTATTCCCTGGGCCATGAAAACGGGCAATATGACCATGAGGCCCAACGCCGTGGTGCACTCGGTTATTTATGATGATGCGAAAGGCAAGGCCACCGGTGTGCGTGTGATCGACGCTGAATCGAAGGACATCATAGAGTTTTATGCCCGCATTATCTTTGTGAATGCGTCCACGCTGAACAGCAACGCCATTCTGCTGAACTCCACGTCGTCAAGGTTCCCCATGGGACTGGGCAACGACAATGGCATCATGGGCAAGTACATTGCCTGGCATAACTATCGAGGCAAAGGCAATGCTGAGTACGAGGGCTTTCAGGACAAACGTACCGATGGGCGCAACCCAGATCACTCTTATATTCCACGATTCAGAAACGTGCACAAGCAAGAAACCGACTTCCTGCGTGGCTATGCCATAGGCATTGGCGGGGGCAGGGGGCAGCGCTCCGACACCAGCATGATTGGCGATGAGCTGAGAGACAACCTGCTGGACAGGGAATATGGCAACTGGAACATCAGCAGCTGGATGATGGGTGAAACGGTGCCTGTTGAAAGCAACCACGTGCGACTGAGCCGGGACATGAAGGACAAATATGGCATTCCTCAGCTCATTGTGTCTGTGGAGTGGCAGGAAAACGACGACAAAATGGTGCAGGATTACCTGGAGCAGCAGCAGGAAATGTTCGAAAAGGCCGGCTTTATCAATGTGAGAGTGAATGACAGCCATTCGCTTCCCGGCTCGGATATCCACGAAGTGGGCGGCGTGCGCATGGGAAGAGACCCTAAAACGTCGCTCCTCAACGAGTGGAACCAGCTTCATGCATGCAAAAACGTATTTGTATCAGACGGTGCCTGCATGACTTCAACTGGCACGCAAAACCCTACACTTACCTTCATGATGCTGACTGCCCGTGCCGCTAACCATGCAGTAGATGAGTTGAACAAACTGAATTTGTAGCATGTGGTGTGCACGGGTGGTGCCCACACCGTGTCATATCGCCCGATGAATTAATGGAGCAAGTCGAAGGCTGAGATTCTTGAGCGGTAGACGTAATATCAGGTGGTGGCATCACATTTATGGAATTGAAAACGAATAGTAAATACACTTAAAATGAAAAAACACCTGATAGCTTTCATTATTCTTTTTGTCGCCTGGCAACTGCCACACCCAACGCAAGCCCAGAAAAAGGGCGATCCGTTGTACACCGAACCGCTGGGCGTGCAGGCCTACACGTTCCGCAAGAGCTTCCCTAAGGGAGTAGAGGCTACTCTGGACACCATTGCCTCGCTGGGCTTTACCGAGCTGGAAGGCGGAGCGCCTGCTGGCATGACAGGCGAAGAGTACAGAAAATTGTGTGAAGCGAGGGGCATCAGCATTCCCGGCACTGGCACGGGCTATGAGCAACTGGTGAAAGACCCTCAGGCCGTAGCCGACAACGCCAAAGCCCTGGGCGCCAAGTTTGTGATGTGCGCCTGGATCCCCCACAAAAGGGCTGAATTTAACCTCGAGAATGCCCAAAAGGCAGTGGAGGATTTTAACAGAGCAGGCAAAGTGTTGAAAGAAAATGGCCTTACTTTCTGCTACCACGTGCATGGCTATGAGTTTCAACCTTACGGAAAAGGCACGCTGATGAACTATATCATTGAGAACACTAATCCTGAGTACGTGTCTTTCGAAATGGACATTATGTGGACACATTTTGGCGGAGGTGATCCTGTGAAGCTGCTGAAGAAATACGGTGACCGCTGGAAGCTGTTGCACGTAAAAGATCTGAAAAAAGGCACGCCGAAAGACTTGACAGGTGGTACGGGTCAGGAGAATGACGTAACTCTTGGACAAGGAGAACTCGACATTCCGGGAATACTCAGGGAAGCTAATAAAATAGGCATCAAGCACATGTTCATTGAAGATGAGAGCCCCAATCCAATGCTACAAGTGCCTCAAAGCATTGCCTACCTGAAAAGCCTGAAGTATTAGCTTTTTTATAGATAATTGATTCAAAAAAGGGAGGCGGTTTACGCCTCTTTTTTTGTTCCATCAGTGTCTCCCGAAAGCGACACTGATGTATGATACAATTTATTTTTTAGCGGTTGTGCTTTTCTTTGCTGGCTGGTCTTTCTTAAAGTCGATGCCCGCCACCAAATTACCTGTTCTAAATGCTCCGGAAAGGGCTGCCGGGATTTGTGCTTCCGCCAGAATCACTTTAGCACGTGCTTCCTGAATACGGGCAATCATTTCCTGCTCGTTGGCGACGGCCATGGCCCTGCGCTCTTCAGCTTTGGCCTTGGCAATGCTCAGGTCGGCAGAAGCCTGGTCGATTTGCAGCATGGAACCAATGTTTTGTCCAATATCGATGTCGGCAATATCGATTGAAAGGATTTGAAAGGCTGTACCAGCGTCAAGGCCATTTTCCAGTACTTGTCTTGATATGCTTTCGGGGTTTTCAAGAATGAACTTATAGCTGGTGGCCATACCAATTCTTGAGATGATTCCCTGGGCCACTCTTGCTTTGATGGTTTCTTCACCAGCACCACCCACAAGCTGCTGCAGGTTGCTTCGTACTGTAACACGGGCCACAGCAATGAGCTGAATGCCATCCATTGACACAGCTGTGATGGCAGGCACAAGCACCATATAAGGCGTTACAGATACCTTTACCGCATCCAACACGTCTCTACCAGCCAGGTCAATGGCAGTAGCTTGCTTAAAATCAAGTTTGAGGTTGGCTTTGTCGGCCATGATCAACGCCTTGATAACAGCGACCAGGTTGCCTTTGGCCAGGTAGTGCGTTTCCAGCATTTCGACGGAAATATCGGGAATGCCAGCTTTTGCAGCCAATATCATCGATTTGACGATTAGCCCCGGCGGCACCTTGCGGAATCTCATAAAAACAAGCGTCATCAGATTAACTCTGACACCCGAAAACTGCGCTGTAATCCACAGACTAATAGGGAAGATGTATAAGAGCAGCCAGAGGCCGACAATAATAACACCGATGGTAATGAGTAGTTGAACAGGCATTTGAGTTGATAGATGGGGTTGAGCGGTGGCGACTATTAGCCAACTGCCTTTTTAATAAATGATACCCTGAAAGATAGGTATTATTTATTGGCTACTCCTTTCAGTAGAGTTAAATAGTTTCTCTCCGGCCGTATAAAAATCGCAGCGACCTAAAAAATAGAAGCAGGGACGCCTTTTCAGAAAAAAGCATCCCGGCCCATTATGACGGAATCGTGATCATTTACTTCTCAGTGAACCTTGTGGAAAGTCCACCGACGGAGCTTCCACCCACTGTTACTTCATATTCTCCTGGTTCCACAATGAAGTTACCTTCATTGTCATAGAAGCCTAATTCCGCCTCTCCCAGCGTAAAGCTAATCTGTTTGCTTTCTCCAGCCTTGATCATCAGTTTTTCAAACCCTTTCAGCTCTTTCACCGGTCGGGTAACGCTGGCAGCAATGTCATGGAGGTAAAGCTGTACTACCTCTTCTCCATCTAGCTGGCTGGTGTTGGTTACCTTTAAATTAACGACCACCTTACCCTTTTCGGGCTGGCTTACTTGTAAGTCGGCATAGTCGAAGTCGGCATAGCTCAGGCCATAACCGAATGGATAAAGCGGGTCATTGGCCTCATCGGAGTAGTGCGACCAGAACACGATGCCATTGCCAGCGTCATTGGGTCGGCCGGTACGTTTGTGGTTGTAGTAAATGGGTACCTGGCCAACACTGCGGGGGAAAGACATGGGCAGCTTTCCGCTGGGGTTGTAGTCGCCGTAAATCACCTGTGCTATAGCATTGCCACTTTGGCTGCCTAAATGCCAGGCCTGTACAAGTGAGGGCACTAATTTAGACTCCCTGCTGAGGTCGAGAGGACGGCCGCTCATGGTAACGAGCACCACGTTTTTGTTTGCTTTTGCAACAGCTTCAAGTAGTTCGGTTTGCACTCCCGGCAGGGTAATATCAGTGCGGCTGCGGCCTTCGCCCGATTGAAAGCCATTCTCGCCCAATACAATGACAACCACATCGGAGTTTTTAGCAGCCTGTACTGCTGCCTGGAATCCGCTTTTGTTAGTTTCGTTGATTTTCACTTCCATCAGAAAGGTCGCAGGCTCGGTCACAAGTTCAGCGCCTTTGGAGTAATTATACTGGTTGCCGGTATATTGCTGCAGGCCTTCCAATACCGACACTGCCGAGTTGGCATCGGCTCCACCTCTCCAGCTGCCAATGGGGCTGTCTTTATCCGTGGCCAGGGCACCAATCACGGCGATTTTCTGACCAGTCTTTTTTAGCGGCAGTAAGTTGCCATCATTTTTGAGCAGCACGACGGACTTTTTCGCCATGTCCAACACGCCCGCCACGTGGTCGGGGTGCCCGGTCAGGTCTTTCTCTCTTTGCTCGTCGCAGTAGCGGTAAGGGTCATCAAAAAGCCCTAGCTCAAATTTCACTTTCAGTATTCTCCTCGCAGCGTCATTGATCAGTGCCACGTCTACTTTGCCAGCGTCAACCAGCCCTTTCAGTTCTTTGACGTACAGGTACGACTCCATGTCCATATCTGAACCAGCCAGCGCAGCCAGTCTGGCGGCCTCGGAGCCATTGGCAGCATAGCCATGAACGATCATTTCACCTATAGAGCCCCAGTCGGAGACAACAAAGCCCTCGAAGCCCCACTTGCCTTTGAGGATGTCTCTCTGGAGCAGGCTGTTGCCAGTGGCGGGAATGCCATTGAGTACGTTGAACGCATTCATGAAAGTGCGTGCCCCTGCATCGGAAGCCGCCTTGAATGGGGGAAGCACCATGTTGTAGAGTGTGGAGGTGCCAATGTCAACGGTGTTGTAGTCACGGCCACTTTCGGAAAAGCCGTAACCGGCAAAGTGCTTAACGCACGCCGCTATCGTTAGCGGATCGGCCAGGTTATTGCCCTGGAAGCCATTGACCCGTGCCACCGCTATTTTGCTGCCGAGGTAGGGGTCTTCGCCTGCACCTTCCATCACCCGGCCCCAGCGGGCGTCCCGGCCAATGTCCACCATGGGGGCAAAGGTCCAGCTTATTCCAGCTGCCGCTGCCTCTACGGCGCCGATGTGGGCCGCTTTTTCGATGGCCGCTAAGTCCCAGCTCGCCGCCTCGGCCAGCGGTATGGGGCTCATGGTTTTGTAGCCATGGATCATGTCGAAGCCGATGATGAGGGGAATACCCAGCCGGGTTTCCTCCACCGCTATCTTCTGTACTTTCCTCACTTCAGCCACGCCACGCACGTTTAGCATCGAGCCGACGAGGCCTTTTCTGAGGTTCTCGTATTTCATGGCGGCATCGCCTTCGGCGGGCACAGGGCCCGTTACGTCCCAGAAGCCATTGTACTGATTCATTTGCCCTATTTTTTCTTCCAGGGTCATCAACGCCATCAGGCTATCGACTCGCTGGTCGACTGCGCTTGAAGGTTTTGACGATGAGGTGGAGGAATTGTCGGGTTGGTTGCAGGCCACCATCGCCGTTGCGACAATGACCATGAGTATTATCGTTCTCATAGGAGTGTGTTTTGGAAACAAATGCTGAATGAGGCTGGTGCCTCTTTTTGTTTGTCCAAGGTACACTTTGATGAAAACGTAGGAACGTACGGACGTCAGCAAAAGAACTGACATTCATCACCTAATGTGGGTGTGGTTTTATTTCATTTTCTCAATAGGCGTGCTGGCTTTTGAGTTTGAAATCAGCACAGCATAGTCGATGAACGCTGTGGTCGACTTTCCCTTTACGTCGTCGCCGTTCGATGCCTCATCCTTCATCACCACTTCGATCAAGTCGGGTATGCCGTTGGCGTAGGGAGTACCCTGGCCATTGAGCTTGAACAGTGTGATGTCGGATATCCGGGTTTTCTTGAGGTTTTTTATTCCCAGAAAGTATTCCTTCCGGTAGTCGCCAATGCCAAATCCTCCTTCAGTTATATGGGTTTTGTATCCTTTGTCGTCGTATTCCACCTCCCAAAGCACCCGGCTTTTGGTAAGGTAGCCTATAATGGAAATGACTTCTTCCCTTGCGTAAATGCCGTTTTCGATGAGCATGGTGAAGAATGACGCATTTCCTTTCTCGCCTTCTCTGTCTTTCTCCAGGTGAAAGAAGCCAAAGCGAGCGAATTGTGGTTTGTTTTTGAAGTCGTACAAATCGCTTAGCCCGACATAGTTGTCGTAGATCGTTTCTCCCCTCTTCGACGAGAAAACCTCAAAAGTCACTTTCAGATTGCGGATCAAGTGGTCAAATATGAATGGATCGTTGATGCCCTTGCTGAAATCATCCGGAGCTGCTTCATAAGCTGCCACAAATGCTCTGAGGATGGCTTTTGAGTCACTGTCATAATAGGGCGAATAGTCGGTGGTGTCGGCCGCCAGCATGTCTGCTACCCGATCCAAAGCAGGGCTTTCAACAACCTGTCGATCGATGACTTCGACCAGGAGCTTGCAAGTGTATTTGTAGGTGACCAGCAAGTCGATACCTACCACGGTCAGTTTGTGTTCTGCCGGGAGTTGGTCGTTGAGCTGCTTTAGCGCTGTCCACTTGCTGTAGGTTTCCACCGTTTTGTCCTGCGGCACCCTCACGCCGTAGTGAGTGACCAAATCCTTCAGTAAAGCAGTGTCACCGGAGGACAGGTAGCTGTTGAAATAGTGGGCGATGGCGAAGTCGGTTTCGGGCAGGTAGTAGCTGATACTGCCGGTTTTTGTGAGCGACTGAAGCAAGGCCATTTCAGTGGTTTCTGTCTTTACGCTGCCGTGGTAGGCCCCGAAGCCTATGATTTTGAAGTCTGCTTGTGGAAAATTGAATTCGTTAGTCAGTAAGTCATAACGATTTTCCTGTAAGTGCTCTTTTTTTGACTGAGCCGATAGGTTGAGTGTGATCACCAGCGCAAGGGCAGTTAACGTCTTGGTCATTCGAACTTTTTTGTGCTAAGGACTCTGGTGTGTGTTTACCGTTGCATGGCACCGCTAAATTAATCTACAGTGCATTCTTTTCTAAAGCACTGCTAAAAAACTTCCTTTCTGGCTGGTTTTTGCACCCTACTCAAGTCGTAATCTCAACCAAATTGCCATCAGGGTCGGCTACGACGCTTTCATAATAGCCATCGCCCGTTGTTCGTGGCTCGCCAATAATCTCAAAGCCGTCTTTTCTTAGCTGCTCAGTGAGTTGATCCACCTTTTCCTTCGAGCCGACACTCATGGCCCAGTGTATCAGCCCTTTTCTATAGGCATCTCCTGGGTGCTGTTCTACCTCTGGCCTGGCCATGATTTCGAGCCTGGCGCCTGAGTCGAAAGTAAGGAAGTAAGAAGTGAATTGCTTGGTGGGGTTGTGGTATTTTTCGCCAGCTGTAGCGGCGAAGTAGGTGGTGTAAAAGTCTTTTAGCTCTTCAAGCTTTGTCGTCCAAAGGGCGATGTGTTCTATTTTCATTAGAGATCAAGTTTTTGCGTTTCAACGCTTATCGGACTCGGTTGTTTCGCTACATGCCTTTGTTCGTGCTGAGGATCGGAGATCCTGCATTATTTCTAGTTCGACATGTTAGCGCCAGCGCATGTCGAACAGCAGAAGCTTTAGTGTTTTATTCAATCCATAAATCAATTGACCAATCAAGCAGTTCGGGAACGAATATGTATAAAAGGACACTGATGGTAGAATACCCATAAAAGATCAAGATAAATGTCTTTGTATATATCCTTGTCACTTTACTCGATTTATATGGCCTGATAAATAGTAATTCTCCAACCCAGGAAGTCGTGAATAACATATTCAGACCTAATCCAATAAATATGTAAATCACAGGAATTGAGACATAGCCAATGAAGAAACTCAAAAAGCCAATGATTAACATGTAGCAGTTGTAGAAAATCCTATTCAACTCCCACCAACGGATGGTTTTCAGAACAGTTGTAGTATTCCGTTTTAGTAGGTTCATTTCAAATGAATGCTAACAATTAGATATGGTATTGGCCACATACCCATTATAAATATTTTGGAACAAAGCTTCAAATTAGGTCCTTAAACTTCTCAAAATCAGCTTGCCCGTTTGTAAGAGTTGCTTCTTGCTTTTGGGGTAGCCAGCCAACTACAATTCCGCCTAGTGTGTTTTGCCTAAGAGGAACTCGTTATTTATTCTTCAAATAAATATGCTTGATGTTTTTCTCACCTGATTCTCTGGCTTCAATGATGAAGGCATTCGTGCTTTTGATAAGGGGAGATAGCTTTGAAAACCCATAATTCCTTGGGTCAAAATCTGTCTTTTTCTTGATCAGGTAACTTCCCAGCGAGCCTAGAAAGGCCAAGCCGCTGTCGTCGGAGATTTCATCCACACTTTCTATGAAGGCCTTTATCAGCTTTGCTCACCAAATCACCTCAATTCTACTATATAAACGGAAGTTAGGATCCTTGGATATCACTTTAAAGTTTTCTGAAATACCCTGAGCGATGATAACCCTGTCAAATGGGTCTTTGTGGTGGTTTTCCAATGTTGACAAGCCGATGGGGTGGTCGAAGTCAAGTGGTAGAATTTCAAAGCTGTTCTTTATAATTTCTTCTTTCAGATTTGAAAGAGGTATGCCCAAGTTTAGTTTCCCAAGGCTTATCTTAATTGCAATCTCCCAGATTGAAGCAATGCTAACGAATTTTTTTGTGGTAGAATCCTCAATGGTAGTGCGGGCAGTTGTTGAAAGTTGGTCGTCTCCACCCAAAAACCAAAGGAATGCATGAGTGTCCAACAAATGACTCATTACATGTAATCATTGAACACGTCCAAAGGAGCGTCAAAGTCTTCTGAGAGCTTTATTTTACCTCTGAGACTTCCAAATACAGGCTTGTGGCTTTTTCCCTTCTCTTTTTTTGATTTTTTCTGAATTAGAAAGTCTATAAAATCGGAAGCCTCCTTCTTTAAATCGGGGGGTAGCGTCTCGAGTTTTGTATATAGCGTTAAGGCTGCCATCATTTATTTTTATAACACAAGTTAAATCATTCTAGCTAATCAGCCAATACTTTGTAATGGTGGATGATGCCCTATTTTCATCCAAAGTGACTTCAGTGATTTAACGTAATAATACTCAAACTGGTTAACTGTCTTGAGCCTCACTGTTGATCGATGAAGCTTCCTCGGGCTGATTCACCCAGTTGGATGCCGAGGGGTTGAGTTACCTCAATAGGCAATTACTTATTTTTCAAATAAATATGCTTGATGTTTTTCTCGCCTGATTCTCTGGCTTCAATGATGAAGGCATTCGTGCTTTTGATAAGGGGAGATAGCTTTGAAAACCCATAATTCCTGGGGTCAAAATCTGTCTTTTTCTTGATCAGATAGCTTCCCAGCGAGCCCAGGAAGGCCCAGCCGTCATCGTCAGAAATTTCATCCACGCTTTCCTTAATCACTTTTATTAGCTCCTTATCTACTTTGCTGACCGACGAAGGCTGAGCTTTTGGTTGACTCTTTTGATTGGGCTTTTCATGTGATTCAATTGCCTGCTCCTTCTTCAATATTTCGATGTAGATGAATTTGTCACACGCCGTGATGAATGGGCGGGGTGTTTTCTTCTCCCCGATGCCAATGACAAACATGCCTGCTTCCCGCAAACGTGTGGCGAGCCTTGTAAAGTCGCTGTCGCTGGACACAATGCAAAATCCGTCGACTCTTTTAGAGTAAAGCAAATCCATGGCATCAATGATCAGGGCGCTGTCGCTTGAATTCTTGCCCTGTGTATAGCTGTACTGCTGGATGGGAGTGATGGCATTCTCGAGCAATACATTTTTCCATCCCGATACCGTGGGTTTTGTCCAGTCGGCATAAATACGCTTGATGGTGGGATTGCCGTATTTGGCAATTTCGTCGAGCATTTCTTTGATGTGTGCATAAGGCACATTGTCTGCGTCAATGAGTACTGCAAGCTTGTCGTCCTTCATAGGGGATGTGTTTTTTTTTGTGATTGGCAAGGCTGCTGACTCCGACTAGTCTGCATTCGCAGGCTGCCGACGATCAGCTTTTGTTTCAGTTTAAGAATAGTGCCGGTGCGGAAAGATACCAATTTTTCACGGCGGTGGGTCATCAGCGGATCAAGCGAGGCAAACGCCTGATAGTAAGTAGAACCAAAAGAGATTGGTGGGCGGTATTTTACACTTTCCACACATTTTACTGGCTTCATTTTTTAGTGTTTACCAAATCCACCTCGTCAAAGAAGATGTCGCCGTTGGGTACGTCGAAGTGCAGGCCGGTTACTTTCATGTTGTTGTCGATTTTGAACTGGAGGGTGCCGAAGTCAAACCAGGCTTGTGGCTCCCGCCATTTGATCTCCCAGCTGTCGTAGTGCCAGTGCACCAGGTCGGCAGTTAAGCCCGGGTTGTCCTCCATGTAAAACCAGAGTTTATCGTCCTGTTTTACCACTACCACATTGCCATGCATGCCTGCCCAGTAGGTGCCAGCATATTTTTCAAGCGACAGGCTGGGTTTTGTACCGCTCACCCTTGCTTGCCTTCTTTGTGCTATGTCGTCGTAATGGCTCTTGTTGTTGTTGTTTCGTGCCAAAGCCTCTGCTGAAAAGTCTTTTGTTTCTGCCTTGATGTACTGGTTGATGATGTAGTAACACAGTGGAGAGGCAATCCCTTTCATGCTGTTGGTGAGCACCACCACCCCGAGGTTTTCATCGGGTACCATCATCACATAGGAGTACATGCCGTCGTAGCCGCCGCTGTGGGCTACCAATTGTTTGCCATAGTAATCGCTCACACCATAGCCAAGGCCATAGCCGGAAAAATGTCTACCTGGTGTGGCTGCTCTGGCCTGCTCCGACACAACGAAATTATTGTGCGGCGTCCAGAGCCTGTTTTGCTGTTCTTTAGCGATGATGGTTTTTTGGCTTGTTTTGCCGCCATTCAGGTTCATGATGGTCCATTTGGCCATGTCGTCGGCGCTGGAAATGATGCCACCGGCAGCGCCCATGTTGTCCCAGTTTACCCACGGAATGGGCTCGTTGTTGCCGACAGCATCAGGTTTATGTGGGGAAGCATAGTTGTCTTTGGCTTCTAAATCATCGGTGGATGTAACAGTGCGACTCATGCCCAATGGCGCAATGATTTGCTTCTTCACGTACTCATGCCATGGTAGACCTGAGGCACTTCTTATGACCTCGCCAGCTGCGATGAACATGAGGTTGGAGTAGCCGTATCCGTTACGAAACTCATAAGCCTGGGGCACATATTTCACCTTCTTTACCACATCTTCGGCGGATAAGTTGGCCTTGTACCACATCAGGTCACCGCTGAATGTACCGAGGCCCAGCCTGTGGCAAAGCAGGTCTTCTACCGTAGCATGCCGGGTGGTATAGTCGTCGTACAATTCAAAGAAGGGGAGGTGGTCAATCACTTTATCGTCCCAGTTGAGCTTGCCTTCTATAACTAGTTGCCCGATGGCCGTTGCCACAAACGCCTTGGTATTGGAGGCGATGGCGAACAGAGTTTCGCTGTCCACCGCCTCTTTGCCGCCTGCTTCTTTTACTCCGTAGCCTTTGGAAAGCACCACTTTGCCATCTTTTACGATAGCTACTGCAATGCCTGGCACATTCCAGTCTTTCTGCGCTTTAGCGATGTATTTATCAAGATCGGCAACCTTCGGCTGTGCGGTCGCAACAGAGCATGAGAAGACGAGTAGCAGGAAGATGTATTTGAATTTCATAGCAACGAGCATTGGTTGCTATGAAATTAGGAAAAAGTTTTCAGACCAGAATAGTAACACCCAGGCCATGGTTATTGAGGGCTCGGGTAATAGCTTTGGGTAACGCTAATGCTTGCTGAGCTCGTGGCAATCTGTTTTTTAGGATTCTGCTTCGTACCTCGCAATAACCGGCAGGTCGTGATTTTGAGAGTAACACCATTGCCACCTAGTTGGTAGAATGGCAATCTATCTTTTAGTGTTTACCATTCTCAAAAAAGGCTTACCTCAGGAACTTATCAATGATCTCGGCTGGGAAGATGCCCACGGGGCCTTCGTAGATGCCAGCGTTGCCACCAATGTCAGTAACTTCTACCGAAATAACATTCTCGCCCTCCCAGTTGATGAGTTCAGGGGGGATGGGGTAGTCCCGGTAAGTTTCCCATGAGTGCGACTGACCCAGAGGCCTGCCGTCGTTGGTAGCACCAATCAGCTTTCCATTCAGGTACACCTTATCGAAGTCGTCGATTTTACCCAGTAGGAGCACCAGCGGCTTGTCCTTTAACCTCGCATCCATTTTGAAGTGCTTGCGGTAGTAGAAGGTGCTTTCCCAGTGTTTTTTGCCTTTGGTGTGCAGGAAGCCAGGCACCATAATTACTCCCCACTTTTTATCATCAAAGCTGGCGAGCTTCCATTGCGATTCGTAGCCTTCGGCAAACTTCCATACTCCTTCCAGCCTCATTCCCTGATCGAGCGAGCTCCACGACGCAAAAAGACCGATGTCACCGCTGACAATGCCGCCGCTGTGGATGGTGTCAAATATCCGGACTGAAATGACATTCTCTCCATTCAGGTTCAGGAATTCTGAAGGAATGTAATACCATCGCTTGGCATTGTAGGCGGTACTGAATTGAGGAGGGAAGCTACCAAAAAAACCGATAAGATGGCCATTGACAAATACCTGATCAACATCGTCGATATAGCCAAGGTTGAGGTAAATATTGTTGAATTTGGCTACTTCGCTGCCATCGAATTTCTTTCTATACCAGGCGTAGCCATCATAGCCGTTGAAGCCTTCCGACTCCCATTCCGACGGCGCATAGATAGTTTCCCACTGGCTGTCATCGTATTTGGGCTTTGCCCAATCCATATTGTCACCAATGTGAAATTTCCAGCTGCCTCGCAGCGATACCACTTTTTGCATGTTTCTTCCTTGCGAAAAAACTGAAGCAGAAAATAGCAGAAGGCAAATAGTAGAAATGTATCTAGCGCTATGCATCAGGTGATCTGTTTACGGTTCACGAACATACCAGATGTTCATTTTTCTCACCCAGGACGAGCAATATCTATGCGTTTTTCTTTTTTTCAAAGAAATTGACCCTGGCTTTCAATGGATTGTTGTAAAACTTTGTCATCTAAAAAATCCCGCTTGAGACTAGCGGGACTTTCTCCAAACAACTATTAAACTAAATTTTTAGAAAATGTTACATCGATACCCTCTTGGAGCTGTTGCTGGAAGAGACTTCGAACGTAAAGCCTTTAGAGCTGATGCCTGAAAGGTCGAATACTTTGCTGAAGCCCTTATTGAAAGTGATGCTTTCGCTATGTACCAGTTCACCGGTTTGGTCAAATATGCCTATAGTGGCACCATGACTCTTCGGGTCTTTATACACCAACTGGTATTTGCTGCCACCTAGTTGGTTAACGCCCATCTCTTCAAGCTCTTGCACCCTGGCCATGAGAGTAAATTCGCCATCTTTGTCGGACACTACTATCTGATAAGTGCCAGGGCCGAGATCTTTCATATTATATGGGCGCTTAAAGCCTCTTTTGTTGTCTATGCGATCTACCCGGAGTACATGCCCCGCTTCGTCAAGTATTTTTACTTTGACGATGCCTGGAGTGGCGTCGGCGTAGATCAGGTTATACCTGCCTTCAACTTGTGAAGGAATGAGAGCGGCTTTGGATGACTTGTCTCCATTGCCTTCTGCCAATGTCGCTGTGCTCATAGCTGCTACGAGCATTGCGCTTAAAATGATAGTTCTTTTCATGAGTTTCTGAATTTAATTGACTTGTTGTTGAATCAGTTATACATAAATACGGGCAACCCGGGCAGGGTTTGTCATAGCTCAGTCAAGGGCTGTCACGAAATGTCATAAAGTTGTTGAGAGATGTAAAAAAGGGGGCGGGAAGAGTTTGAAGACCGCAGTCGGGAGACCGGAGATTGCCGGGAGGCGTCGGTACGGCAAGTGGGCTTGCTGCGGTGGGGCCGTCAGCCGCCGGAAGAGAGGCGGAAGACAGAAGACCGGAGCTTTCTACGGTTAGTTGCAGTACCGACCCTATCGTAACCCCTTAGCCGGCAAGCCCTGAAAGGGCGTCATACCTTCAGGATGGCGGTGAAGCCCCATCCGATAAGAAGATTGGAAAACAGAAGCCAAGTACACCCCGGTGTCTGACGGCTCTTTCTCTGTGGCCAGTGGTCGCACCGACACCTACCCTTCAAGCCTTGAAAGGGCGATACACCTTCAGGATGGTGGTGCAGCCCCATCCTCCTCTGCGATATGGGTGGAAGCCCCATCCCAATAGCCATACGCCAATTAGCCAATTTCAAATCACCAACTCCTCAACTCCTCAATCAATAATCATCTTATACCCAATGCCATGCACTGTCAGGATAATCTTTGGCTCATTGGGGTTGTCTTCTACTTTCTGGCGGAGCTTCAGTATGAAATTGTCGACGGTTCGGGTGGTGGGCTGCGCCTCGTAACCCCACACATCTTCGAGCAGCTTATAGCGACTCACAATGTCGTTCTTGTTAGCAAGGAGAAACTTCAGGATATCAAACTCCTTGTGCGATAGCTTTACCTGCTCGCTCCCCTCGTGGGCCAGGTAGTGCTTAAAGTCGATAGTTAGCCTGCCAATGGAGGCTTTCTCGATATCGTCTGCGTTTCCTGCTGCCCCAGCTCCTGATTGCCCATCGGTTCTTCTAAGGATGGCCTTTATCCGGGCAATGAGCTCCCTCAGACTGAACGGCTTCGTCATATAATCGTCAGCGCCGATCTCAAGCCCTACCACTTTGTCGATTTCCTCTCCTTTGGCGGTCAGGAAAATGATAGGCGTTTTGATGCCGAGCTTGCGAGTCTGCCTGCACACATCAAACCCTGACATTTTGGGCATCATCGCATCGAGCACAATCAGGTCGTACGAAGCCTGCTGAATTTTCTGCAAGCCTTTTTCACCGTCTTCTGCCAGCTCCACGGCATAGCCTTCAAACTCCAGGTTGTCTTTCAGTCCCATCCGCATGTGCAGCTCATCTTCAACTATCAATATCTTGGCCATGGTGTTGTTATTTCTTTACTAAAATAGGAAACATCAGTTTAAAGGTACTACCCTTTCCCGGCTCGCTTTCTACGGAAATTTGCCCGCCATGCGCTTCCATAATGTGTTTCACTATCGACAGCCCGAGCCCCGCTCCCTGGGTGTTGTAGATATCGCCCTGCGTCACCCGGTAAAACTTGTCGAAGATCTGTTTTAACTTTTTTTCTTCAATGCCCACGCCCTGGTCTTTAACGGCCACCACGACCCATTGCTCCATCCGTTCTGTAGATATATCCAGGTGTTTGGTGTCGGGGCTGTATTTGATGGCATTGTCGAGCAGGTTGATAATGGCTTCCATCACCGACTCCGTGTCTGCCATCATGTTGGGTAAGTCATCCGTGAAGTGGACCTTGTAGGTAAATCCCTTGTTTTCCAGATGAAACGAATAGGTGTGGAGCACCTCTCTCACAATGTCGTTAAGCAAAACCGACTCCAGGTGATACGTCTTTTTATTGGCCTCTATCTGAGAGAAATTCAGGATCTTATTCACAATATTGGTCAGCCTGCCCGTTTCCTTTACAATGATCTCGTAGTACTCTTTCTTCCTTGTTTCCGTAGTTACCCGCCCCAGCATCAGGGTTTCTGCGAACATGCTGATGAGCGACAGTGGTGTTCTGATTTCATGAGACACGTTGCTGACAAAGTCCGACTTGGTTTGCGCCAGCTGCATTTCTGCCCTGATGTTCCTGAAAACCATCGCAAAACCCAATAGCAGCACCATCGACACCATGCCTATCATGATCATGTTGGTGTTGGATCGTTCCTGCATCACCATCTCAATGGAGTTGCCGGGAATGTAGATCTCCAGTTCGTACTCAGGCAGCAACCAGATGGTTTTGGAGCGTGCCTTGTTGTTCATTAGTGAGTCGGTGGTGTAAATAAGCTCGCCGGTCACCTTGTTGGATGCCGCCAGCACAAACTCCTCGCCTGCCACCTGTTCCATTTTAGGTGCAATTAGCTCTTCAATGAAGTCGGAAGGGCGAATGATCATCACACAGAGCGAATAAGTGTCGGGATTTTCTCCCAGCACCATCAGCAGGGTGTTGAACCGCTCGCCCTCTATAGCCAGCACCTTGTAGGGTTCAATTTTCCGAAAGCCAGCCGACCGGTAGCCAGTCATTTTTTTAACCAACGCTGAGTCTTCCCGGATGTGGTTTTCAAGCAGGGTTATGAGTTGTTGTTGGGGGATTTCGTCTTTGGCGTAAAAGGCCAGCTTTTGGCTTTTTTCCAGCGGAAAGAAAAAGATAGCCGACACCCCCGGGTAACCTTCAAGGATCTCTTTTGGAAACTCGCCTGCCCCTTTTCTGCTCCAGGCATCGTCAATGCGGGTGGTCATGCTGTTGACCACGTCGTCGGAATATTGATTGATGGAGAACAGGAAGGTGTCGATTTGCTTGTCGTAGATAGCCTGCATCATGGCCACGCTCTGATTGAGGCTGCGGACTTCGAATATCACTAGTACGCTGATGGGCAGCACAATGACCAGCACCAGGATAAATGATATTTTAGCAAAAGATGTCCTCATAGAGCGATGTCAATTGGGAGATACGCAAGTTTCGAACTAAGGTAGCACAATGATGACATTTTTTTACGATTGAGCTCAGTAGGCATTGGCTTTCGATCATCCTGGCCCAGGGTTCAAACGCTGGACTATGATGATGGAAAGGGAGAAGGGCGGCTAGGCGGGTGCCAGAATTTCAAGGCGTTTCATGCATTCATTTGGGGTTATCCTTATCTTGGCCGTTTATCCATCGAAACCTATCATGAGCCCATTGAACATTGACCCAAATATTAAAAGAGCTACCACACTGCCCGCTTCCTTTTACCGAGACAGCCATGTGTTCGAAAGCCTCAGGGAGAAAGTCTTCGCCCGGTCGTGGCAGTGGATAGGGCAGGAGAGTCAGGTAAGCCTTTCGGAGAGTGTCTATCCGCTTACTTTGCTGGAAGGATATTTGGACGAGCCGCTTTTGCTGACAAAGGACAGTGACGAGCAAGTTCGTTGCCTGAGCAATGTATGCACACACCGGGGAGCACTGCTTTGCATGAACCCTGGTAGGGCAAAAAAGCTCGTTTGTCAGTACCACGGACGGCGGTTTGCCCTCGATGGCAAGTTTGAGCACATGCCGGAGTTTGGTGAAGCAGAAAACTTTCCCAGGGACTGCGATAACCTGCCTGCGTTAGAGCTGCGGAAGTGGTTTGGCTTCCTTTTCACCTCGTTGGCTCCGGCTTTCGATTTTCAGCAGGTGATTGATGTGATGCAGGAGCGGGTAGGTTTTCTTGACCACACGAAGTTCCGTTTTGCGCCGGAATTCAGCAGGGACTACCTGGTCAACAGCCACTGGGCTCTGTATTGCGACAACTACCTCGAAGGCTTTCACATCCCGTTTGTGCACAAAGACCTGAACGCTGTGCTCGACTACGGCACATACAAGACAGTGGTGTACGACCATTGCAACCTGCAGATAGGGTACGGCAAACCCGGCAGCGACTGCTTTGAACTGCCCGAGGGCCACCCTGACTCAGGCAAGATCGTTTCAGCCTGGTATTACTGGGTTTTCCCCAATATGATGTTTAACTTTTATCCATGGGGGCTGTCTGTCAACATAGTGAAGCCTCTCTCCATTGGAAGAACCAAAGTGAGCTTCCTTACTTATATATTGGATGAGGAGCGCTACAAGCAAGGAGCGGATGTGATGACCGACAAGGTAGAACGGGAAGACGAGTTTGTGGTGGAGGCTGTGCAGAAGGGCATTCGGTCCCGGTTTTATCCGGGAGGCCGGTTCTCACCAACACGAGAGAAAGGCGTGCATCATTTTCACACCTTGCTAGCGAAGTTTGTTCAAAATACCGAGAAATAGGTATGTAGCGATCATGGTAAACCGGTACCTTTCGATGTAACTAATATTTTCACTTACTAACCCTTATTATTATGAAAAAGCTGCCGATCAATGATTTATTTATTTACAGTGCTGAATTCCGGTCTAGTAGTTCTTTGGGAGGAGGCGATCCGCCCCCGCCGCCGCCGCCAGAACCAGATCCTGATGACGATAAAAAATAGGTGCAAATGACTCGACGAATCGTTACTTTGTTACTATTCTCTTTTTTTTATTTTAACACGAATAGTCAGAGAATTGAGAAAAGGGCTGATGTAGACAGCCTTTTTTTGGTTTTTGACAATCTTAGTGTGACAAATCCGGATTCAGCGCTCGAAATGTCAACCAAACTTGAAATGTTATTCGCTGACCGTAATGACACAGTCAAACTTGCTCAAATGTACCGGAGTATTTCCATGATACATAGAGCTAAATCTGACTATTTAAAGCTCATAGAGTTTGGGAACAAATCCATAGAGCTTTATCGTCAGCTGGGTGATTCGCTGCGGGTGGCATTTAACTATAATAATGTGGCAACTGCGCATCAATACTTAGGCCATCGAAAGCAATCGTTAGAACTTCTTCTGCGTTCGTTGGAGCTAAGAAAACTATATGGTTCACCTGAACAGTACACTGTTGGCCTGCATTCGCTTGGTAACTACTTTATGGAGATAGGTGAATACGAAAAATGTGAACGATATTATATGGAAGCCATTGAAATTTTGGAAGAGCTAGATGACATCTCCAGACTTTCAGATATATATACGAGCATGGGCGTTCTTTCCGGACTAAAAAAGGACTACGAGAAATCACTTGAGTTCTACGAAATAGCCTTGCGGATGTATGAAGAACTGGGAGAAGAGTCCCAGTTTCCAGGTATATGGTATGCTTTGGGCTACAATTTTTTCAAACAAGAAAATTTCTTGAAGGCGAAGGCTTATTTTCTTCGTGCTGACGATAGTGATTTGAAACTGACTGACAGGTATAAATTCTGCTATAACCTGCTCATGTTATCTATAACTGAGCTTAAACTGGAGAATTATCAAAGTGCCTTGAAATACGTCAGAGAAGCAGATGAGTTGGCTAGTGAGATAGGGGCTCTTTCATATAGTAGAGAAGCGCAAAGCATTTTAAATGATATTTTTTTAGAGTTAGGCGACTACAAACAGGCTTATCAAAGCTTGCGACTTTACCGTGAATTGTCGGACTCTCTTTATAGCATAGATAAAGAAAACACTGTCAAAGAACTCACCATCAAATACGAAACCGAACTCAAGGAACAAGAGATACAAAAACTCTCCTCCGAAAAAGAGCTTCAGGAAAAAGAAATACTTCTCGCCACCACAGAAAAGAATGCCTACATGATTGCCGTGGTGTTTGCGATTGCCCTGGCGCTGGCCATTCTGGCGTTTTTCACGCAAAGGCAAAAAGCCATGCAGCTACGAAGCGAAAAGGCGCTGGCGGAGCGAAATACGCAGATCAATTCACTGCTTCAGGAACAAGAGGTCAACACACTCAGCGCCTTACTCGAAGGGCAGGAGAAGGAACGCCTTCGTATTGCTGAAGAGCTGCACGACAGGCTGGGGAGCCTGCTTTCTGCCATAAAACTCAACTTTAACGGCTGGATAGGGAAGCGGGATCTGAGTCAGGACGAGGTGGAGGACTATTCTGCCAAAACCAGCGGTCTGCTCGATGAAGCCGTTACGGAGGTAAGGCGGGTGTCGCACAATCTTTCCACCGGTCAGGTGTCTCGCTATGGCCTGGTCGGATCCATGGAAGACCTGGCGGCCACCGTCAATCGCTCAGATAGCATCAAAATGAAAGTATTGCATTTCAACCTCGGCGAGCGCCTGCCCATCGAGCTGGAAACTGGCATTTACCGTATCGTGCAGGAAATGCTGGCCAACGTGCTGAAGCATGCTAACGCCCAAGAATTCACTGTTCAGTTGAGCAAGACAGACAATAGCGTTATCCTGACGGCCGAGGATGATGGTAAAGGATTTGACTACAGGGAGGCCAGAAAGCGGGGAGGCATTGGCCTTCATAATATTGACAATAGGGTAAAGAAATTCGGCGGGCAGTTCAGCGTGGACTCCTCACCGGGAAAAGGGACAATTTTCACATTTGAATTTCCATTAGAGGCATGAGTGATATTAAGGTGTTGATAGCAGATGACCATCATTTGATGGTAGATGGCATCAAGTCGTTGCTAGACGATGTGGAGGGGCTGGAGATTGTTGGTGTGGCCAATGATGGAGAGGAAACCATGGTGTTTGTTTCCAGAAGGCCCGTTGACGTGATTTTGCTCGATTTGCAAATGCCCAAGATGAACGGCTTTCAGGTAGCAGAGCAGATCAAAAAGAAGTACCCGAAAATCCGCATCCTCGTGCTGACCATGTACGACAAGCCTGGCTTTATCCGTGAGCTGCTGGAGTCGGGTGTGGATGGCTATGTGCTGAAAAACACCGGCAAAGAGGAGCTTGTGCAGGGAATTATGACCGTACACAAGGGTGAGAAATTCTTTAGTAAGGAGGTTTCCGGGATTTTCTATGACAGCTTCCGGAAGGAGAAGGATGAAAACACCTTTCTCACTAGCAGAGAGATTGAAATCATCAAACTGATAGCGCAGGAGCTTACTTCTCAGGAAATAGCCGAAAAGCTATTCCTCAGCCACTTTACGGTAGACACCCACCGCCGTAATATCATCAACAAGCTGGGAGTGAAAAACACAGCTGGCCTTATCCGATACGCCTATGAGAATGGGTATTTTGATTTGCAGAACTAGGGGGTTGAAACTCCAAATAGCAAAAAGCAAACGTCAAATAAGTTCCAGGGCGCAAAACAGGAAATTTCAAACAGGCGCTTTATCGAGGCTGCATCTGATCGTTGCCTGATCGAAGCTATTTCATAGTCCTTCAGCTGGCGAAGAGAAATTCGCTATTTCATTTTCCTGTTCCCAGCTGTTACTTTTTCGTGATCCCCGTGGTCTGTCCCCCGACAGACCTTGAATCAACTCCTTTGCGGTGCCTACGGGCCGTCAGGGGACAGCCCAAGGGATCGGAGCTTCAGCTATTTGAATTTGTGATTTACTTGAGATTTGACGTTTGCGATTTGTCTTTCTCAGTTTCAACTACCACTATTTTTACTAGTTTTAGTTTTGCCAGTTATTTCTGTTAAAACAGAGTATATAAATGGTGCATATTCTCCAGCAAGAAACCAATTGATTCAAATGAAACTGAAGCATTTCGTTCTGATCGTTATTCTCGGATTTTGCTGCCAAACTCATGGGCAGGGGTTGGAAAAAAGCACTGAAATTGATAGTCTTTTTTCGCTAGTCATTAAACACCGAGTAAGAAGCCCTGATTCTTCACTAGAAGCAGCAAAACATCTCTTGCCATTGCTCGAGGGCATTGAAAGAAATGATCAACTTGCGGATCTATATTGGAATATGTCAACAGCGTATTTTTATAAGAATGAGTATTTAAATGTTATTGACTATGGGATTAAGTCGATAGACATTTTTCGAAAATTAGGAGACTCCTTGCGGGTGGCTGATAATTACACCACTCTGAGTAGCGCTTATAAATATCTGGGACATAGAAAAGAGGCCCTTGAGTACAACTTACGTTCGGTCGAATTAATGAAACAATATGGAAAGCCGACTGATTATGCAACATCCCTCTATGCGTTGGGTAATTATTATATGGAAACTAAGGAGTACGACAAGTGCGAGACTTATTATTTAGAAGCTTTAACGATTCTTGAGGGAGCAGATTCACCTGGTAAGCTCGCTGACATGTACTTCAATATGGGAGTTCTATCAGCGGTTAAAAAAAGGATAGATGAGTCCTCCGGCTTCTATGAAAAGTCTCTTGGTTTATATCAAGCGCTTGGCGACGAAGCCAGCTACCCAAAAGTCTGGACAGCTATTGGGTACAATTTTTATGTGCAAGGAAAATTTACTAAAGCCAAAAGCTACTATTTAAAGGCAGAGCAGGGACTTTCAATATCAAGTAGTACCTACAGTTACTGTTATAATCTGGCGTCTTTGTCACGCACTGAGTACATGCTTAAGAACTATGGGTCGGCATTGAACTACGCAAAAAAAATGGAAAGAGTAGCTAGTGATGTTGGAGTTCTTAGGTTTAGTATAGATGCCCAAGTTCTTTTTCGACAAGTATATGATGCCCAGGGAGATTTACCCAAAGCCTATGCAAGCCTGCAGCTCTTCCACATACTCTCCGACTCGCTGCAGAATATCGAAAAGGAAAAAGTTGTCAAAGAACTCACCATCAAATACGAAACCGAACTCAAGGAAAAGGAAATAGCGAAGCTCACCTCGGAAACGAAGGCGCAGGAGCAGGAAGTGCTGCTGGCTACATCAGAAAAGAATGCCTACCGGGTGGGTATTGTGTTGGCAGTGGCGCTGGCCATTGCGGTCTCGGCCTTTTTTGCACAACGGCAAAAGGCCAGCCAGCTCAGAAGTATGCAGGCGCTAACAGAACGCAATGTTCGCATCGATGCGCTTTTGAAAGAGCAGGAGGTAAGCTCGCTCAATGCCCTGATAGAAGGGCAGGAAAAGGAACGCATGCGAATAGCTGAGGAGCTTCACGATCGTCTGGGGAGTATGCTGTCGGCGATTAAACTGAATTTTATTAGCAGCACTGTCAAAAAAGACGTAGAACAAAAAAGCCCCGAAAACGAGACAGTCAAAACCACCCAAATGCTGGATGAGGCGGTGACCGAAGTGAGGCGCATTTCTCATAACCTCTCTACCGGTCAGGTATCCCGGTATGGGCTGGTCAGCTCCATGGATGACCTGGCAGCGAGGATCAACCAGTCGGACAGCGTGGCCATGAAAGTGATGCACTTTAACCTGGAAGAACGGCTGCCGGTAGAAATGGAAACAGGTATTTACCGTATCACCCAGGAAATGCTGGCCAATGTGCTCAAACATGCGCATGCCAGCGAGTTCATTGTTCAGCTGAATAAGACAGAGAACAGCGTGATACTGACTGCGGAAGACGACGGAATAGGCTTCGACTACAAAGAAGCCAGAAGAAGGGGTGGCATTGGCTTGCAGAATATTGAAAATCGGGTGAAGAAGTTCGGAGGGCAGTTCAGTGTTGACACCGCCCCGGGTAAAGGGGCTATTTTAACTTTTGAGTTTCCGCTGGAAGCCTGAAAGAGATGAGAGGGGGCGTCAGGCATTTGTTGAAATGTCAAAAACCAACCTCCAACTCCGTGGTCTGTCCCCCGACAGACCTTGACGAAAGCCTTTTGCGATGTGTTTGGGCTGTCAGGGGACAGCCCAAGGTCACAAGACGAGCCAAGGTGTGGAAGCCTGAAAGAGATGGTTGGGGTTGTCAGACATCTGTTGAAATGTCAAAAATCAACCTCAAATAAGCAGTTGAGCTGCTACAAGGAAACCCCAAATAACAAATGACAAATCTCAAATAAGCTCCAAGGCACAAAATGAGAAACCTCGAAAACAACCTCCAACTCCGTGGTCTGTCCCCCGACAGACCTTGACTAAACTCCTTTGCGATGCGTTTGGGCTGTCAGGGGACGACCCAAGGTCAGAGGACGGCCCAAGTGTCGGTGGATCTGATGGCGTAGCAAGTTTCGGATTTCGCTTATTCGAATTTGAGATTTACTTGCCTTTTTTTGCGCTTGTTATTTGGGTATTGTTCTTTAAAAAAGTGCTATTCTCTCAATTTCAGCGCTTTCACTTCCTCAATATTCTTGCAACCAGCCAAGCCCATGTTGAGCTCAAAATCGGCTGCCATGTTCCTGATGACATCGTATACCCCCTCTTCTCCGTCAATGGCCAACCCGAAAGCATAACTCCTTGCCATGCAAACGGCCGAAGCACCGAGTGCCACCGCTTTCATCATGTCCGCCCCGGAGCGTACGCCCGAATCGAGCAGGATGGGGAAGTCTTCACCAACGGCTTTTTTCACTTCTGGCAACATTTCAATGGTGCTCACAGCGCCATCTACCTGTCTGCCTCCGTGGTTAGAAAGTATAATGCCATCCATTTCATGTTCCATGGCCATTTTCGCATCTTCCGGGTGCAGAATGCCCTTCAGCAGAATGGGTAGCTTGGTTCTTTTTCTCAGAAATGCGAGATCTTGCCAGGTAAGGGAAGGCCGGGAGTAGATATTGATAAATTGTCGGACGGCAGCCAGTGGTTCGCCAGAAAAAGCGTTTTTAAAGAAGTTGCCTGGGTAGTTGTTTAATAATTGAATAAGGGACAGAAAGGTGGTTGGCCTGATTTTCCTTTCCACAGGCGTTTCCTCGCCGATGGCTTTCTCTCTCAGCAGGCGCATAAACACCGGATCGCTGGTGTATTGAGCAATGCCCTTGGCTTTCAGGAAGGGGAGGAAGGCCAGGTCGAGGTCCCTGGTTCTCCAGCCGAGCATGGAGGTGTCGAGCGTTACCACGATAGCCGAACAGCCACAATTCTCGGCCCTTTTCACCAGGCTTTCCACCAGCTCATTCGACTTGCTCCAGTAGAGCTGAAACCACCTTGGGCTATCGCCCATGGCCCTGGCAACCGTTTCCATTGGCACTGACGCCTGATTGGAAAAGATAAAGGGAATGCCAGCTTTTGCTGCAGCCTTCCCCACCGCCAGGTCGGCCTTTTTGTGCACCATTTCCAGCACGCCCACTGGAGAGAGCAGCAGTGGTAGGGGAAGCTTTTGACCAAAGAGGGTAGTAGAAGTGTCCCTTCTTGATACATCGTTGAGCATGCGGGGAACAATCTTCCATTTTTCGAAGCCTGAGAGGTTTTCAGCCATCGTAGTCTCCCGACCTGCGCCTCCGGCAATATAGGCCCAGGCCTCTTTGCTCATTTTCTTTTTGGCGGCTTTCTGAAGTTTGGCAAAGTCGACAGGCACCTTCGGTAAAATACCAGCCATGCCGTCAAGGTAAATCTTCTTTTGCCAGCTGAGGGCATCCATGGGTTCGCTCATGTGTGTGTTGTTGTGCAAAATGCCCATCAAACCATTTGCTTTTCGGGCATTCAGCATAGCTATTAAAAAATCAAACTAGCGTCATATCAATCTAATGCAAAAGACGCACATTCTCAACTGATCACACCTCAATCCCGTCAACAGTAAGGCGACCTTCCTGCCAGTCATTGTTGAGGAGCACCATCACTTGCGTGAGGCCGGCACTGACCAACTGCTCGGCTGTTTCGCTGAAAAATCCTGTCATTTCTTGTGTGTGATGGCTGTCGGAGTTTATCATGATGGGAATCGACATGTCTTTCAGGTAGCGAAAAATCCACGGGGAGGGGTAGCTCGTTGTGGTCTTCTTTTTATACAAACCCCTGGTATTAATTTCCAGCATCAATCCTTTTCCCTTCACAGCTTCAAGTGTTTCAACGATCTCCTTTTGATACCACCTGTCGTTTTCATTGAAGAGAAGCCCGTTGGCATTCTGCATTTTTATTTTGTCCAGATGCCCAACTATGGTGGGCGGAGCTTCTTGTATCATTTGTCTGGTAAGGGCGAAATACCTTTGAACGGCGGCTTTTGCATCGCCACCAAAAATAGATTGCAGCCCATCATCAAAAACTTTTGATGCTCCGTCTATTTCCCAGGGGGTGCCATCGGCAAACGAGTCCACAAAATGAACCGAGCCTATGCTGTAGTCCAGGTCGGCGTCTACGATCCAATCGCTGTTTACCGAAATAACTCCAGGTATAAAGTCAACCTCAAGGCTGCTATATACATCGATAATTCCCAGGTATTTGGCTTTGCAGTCCTGTATATCGGTGAAATAATCGGACATGGCCTCCCTTTTCATCGTCCAGGGCCACGTAAATGGCGTGGGTGCGTGCGATGAAATGCCATAGGAAATCATGCCAAGTTCAACAGCCCGGCTGATATATTCTTCTGCTGTGCCTTTGCCGTCGCAGTAGTGCGTATGGCTGTGGTAGTTTGTCCAACCCTTCATTTACACAATTTGCAAAAAAGAAGTGGCGTTTTTAGAAAAATTGTGATGAATGAAATGTTATGTGTGCCTCAAAAAATAGAGATGAAAAATTTATTGATGACGATAACCACCAGGAGGGAGAAAAACAATGTTACCTCAACGATTAAAAGGACTTTGCTCCAGGTCTTTCCAATTTTCATTGAACTTAGGGGAAGTAGGTTTCTATTTCAATATTAATAATTCTTCACCTTTCATAAACGGTTGTTAATCAGAAGTTTTCCACAATTCGATAAGAATTTTGTTGATAACCTAACCCCGTGTTTCGTATCTTCATGCGAAAAATAGACAATCATGCGTAAACTATTATACATAGGTATTTCAGCGTTGATGCTGACTGCTTGCCAGCAAAAGGAAGTGAAAAATGAGCAAGCCGCTGTTGCTGATGAGGCGGTTTACGAAAGCTTTGGTGCCGCTATAACCGACGATCAGGCATCACCAGTAGCCCAACTTACAGCCATGGCTGGTGATTCAATTTACACCAAGGTGAGGGGAACCATTGTTGATGTGTGCCAGGCTAAGGGTTGTTGGATGAAACTCGATCTTGGCAACAATGAAACTATGAGGGTAACCTTTAAGGACTATGGATTTTTTGTGCCAAAAAATGCCAAAGGCAGGGAGGTAGTGATAGAGGGAGTGGCGCTGAAGTCGTTAACGCCTGTTGAAGAATTGCAGCACTATGCCAAAGATGCCGGAAAAACGGCCGATGAAATTGCAGCCATTACGGCGCCCGTTCAGGAATTGTCCTTCGAGGCAGTTGGGGTATTGATGAGATAAGGGAGAATGGCCCACATCCGTTCGGCATGTGGGCACTCAAGCTTTAAATTTTGTTGTACGACGTAATGATCCCTTTAATCAGTGCCGAGCTGAAGCCCTGATGCTCCATTTCATTCAAGCCGGCAATGGTGCACCCTTGTGGTGTGGTTACCTTATCAATCTCATATTCAGGGTGTCGCCCGCCTTCAAGCAATAAACTAGCTGCTCCTTTTACCGTTTGTGTGGCAATTAGCTGTGCCACCTTGGCACTGAAGCCAATTTCGATACCCCCCTGAGACGCCGCTCTGATAAACCTGAGTGCATAGGCAATACCGCAAGCGCCAAGAATAGTAGATGCATTCATCAGCTCCTCCTGAATATAGATAGCAGAGCCAAGCTGCGAAAAAAGCTTCAGCACTGCCTCCGAGGCGTCTTTGTTGCTCTCGTCTCCGGCTAAACAGGTCATAGACTCGCAAATGGCGATGGCGGTATTGGGCATGGCCCTGTACACTAACGCTTGTGCTCCCAGTACGGCCTTCATGTCTTGAATAAGTACGCCGGTAACCACCGATACAACGATAGGCCCCTTCTTTTCTACTGCGAACTTGATTTGCTGCAACACCTCTTTGGTTTGCTTGGGCTTGATGGCAAGAATCACCATGTCGGCCGACTCGGTAGCCTGCACATTATCAGCACTGATGTTCACACCCTTCTCGGCTAGCTGATCCAGCAACTGGACATTTCGACGGGTAACAGTAATGTCTTCTGCTTTGGCGTAATTCTTTTTAATTATCCCTTCGGCAATCGCCACCCCCAGGTTGCCACCACCTATTATCGAAATCTTCATAAAGCGTCTGTTGATTAAATGTTTATCTAAGCGAGCGCAAAGGTTAATGAAAATTTGGTCAAGAAGGAAATACGCAGCTCATTTATGCTAAAAATCCCCCTGCTTCACCTCGAAAGTGAGAAATCAGCAGATCACCTACTTTGGTTTGTGCACAGCGGTTTGATGATGATTTCGATAGTATTGCAAGCGGTGCTCAGGAATAAAAAAAAGGAGGCTCCATGCTCAGGAACCTCCCTTTGTAAAGTCATTAAGGCCGCCTTTTTACTTGAAAGCAGGAATTCCCGTGATATGATTTCCCAAAATCAGCAGGTGGATGTCGTGTGTGCCTTCGTAGGTCAACACCGATTCCAGGTTCATCATGTGGCGCATCATAGGGTACTCTCCGGTGATGCCCATACCGCCATGTATTTGTCTGGCTTCTCTTGCTATGTCCAGCGCCGTTGCCACGCTGTTTCTCTTGGCCATCGAAATCTGTGGTGTGGTGGCCTTGCCTTCGTTCATCATTTTGCCGAGCTTCCAGTTAACCAGCTGTGCTTTCGTTATTTCCGTAAGCATTTCGGCCAGTTTTTTCTGAATCAGCTGGAAGCTTCCGATCGGCTTGTCGAACTGAATACGCTCCAGAGCGTACCTGCGGGCTGCATCGTAGCAGTCCATAGCCGCACCAATCGCTCCCCAGGCAATGCCGTAGCGGGCGCTGTCGAGGCACTTCATGGGTGCGCCCAGGCCGCTTTTGCCTGGCAGGAGGTTTTCCTTGGGCACTTTTAGGTTGTCAAACACCAGTTCGCCCGTGCAGCTGGCTCTCAGCGACCATTTGCCGTGAGTTTCCGGCGTGGAAAAGCCTTCCATGCCTCGCTCTACTACCAGGCCATGGATCCGGCCTTCTTCGTTTTTGGCCCACACCACAGCGATGTCTGCTTTAGGGGCATTCGAAATCCACATTTTGGCTCCGTTGAGGAGGTAGTGGTCGCCCATGTCTTTGAAGTTAGTTTTCATGCCCGACGGGTTCGATCCAAAATCAGGCTCTGTAAGACCGAAGCAACCGAGCATTTCGCCACTTGCCAGTTTGGGCAAGTACTTCATTTTTTGCTCCTCGTTGCCATAACTATAGATAGGATACATCACCAGGGAGCCTTGTACAGACGCTGTAGAGCGCATGCCCGAGTCACCTCTTTCTATTTCCTGCATAATCAGGCCATAAGAAATATAATCCAGCCCGCCTCCACCATACTCTGCAGGAATGGTGGGGCCAAAGGCGCCAACTTCTCCGAATTTCCGAACGATCTCATAGGGAAAATGGTTATTTTCGGCCCAGTGTTCGATATAGGGAGTGATTTCTTTCTTAACAAAATCCCTTACTGAACTCCTGATCAGTAGATGTTCCTCAGTTAGCAGGTCATCAATTTCATAAAAGTCGGGAGATTCGAATAGGTCTTGTTTTTGATTTTTAATGGCTTGGGTGCCTGGGGTTAATGTATTTACGGACATGCTATTTTTTGGTTAAATCCCTTTAAACGTTCAAATTTACAACTAAAACAATTAATTCCTTTGTTTGATGAGCAATTCGGAAAAAGATCAAAAGATCGTATCTCAGATCAGAAAATTGGAGGAGAAGTATGAGGCGATGGGGCAAGATTTGTCATCGTATCTCGACGGTCTTTTGCATGCTGATTACCTTACCTACTGGGACTATATTCACCTCGATACCCTGCTGAGTTTGCAGACACCGAGAACCCGCTTTCCTGATGAAAAGATATTCATTCTTTATCACCAAATCACGGAGCTCTATTTTCAGCTGATAAGAAACGAAATGGCACAGCTATCGTTCGACGACGCTGATGACATCGGCCTTTTTAAAGTAAGGATCAAAAGGATCCTTCGCTACTGGAAACACCTGGTGGATTCATTTGAGGTAATGATCGATGGCATGGAGCCTTCCCAGTTTCTGAAGTTCAGAATGGCGCTGTTGCCTGCAAGCGGGTTTCAGTCTGCCCAATACCGACTGATAGAAATCGGCTCGACATCATTGATCAACCTGACGGATAAGGCCTACCGGGAGAGTGTGCACGGCGAACCTTCGGTGGAGTTACTTATCGACAATCTGTACTGGAAAAGAGGGGCAACGGAGCTGGCTTCGTCAAAAAAGACACTGACACTTCGCCAGTTTGAGGATAAATACCACCGTGAGTTCATTCAATTTGGTGAAGAGATCAAACACCGAACGATTTGGGACGTTTATCAGCAGCAGTACGAAAAGCGTCAGGATGAAGAACTTATAGAATTAATGAGGACATTAGACCAGGAGGCGAACGTGAAGTGGCCGCTTTCTCACTTTAAGTCGGCCACCAGGTACCTGCAAAGAGAACCTGACGTAATTGCTGCTACAGGCGGCACCAACTGGCAAAAATACTTGCCACCACGCTTTCAAATGGTTACATTCTTCCCTGGTCTTTGGAGTGAAACCGAGTTGGACCGATGGGGAAAGTCAATCGATGTAGTTGCAGCGCCAAGTCAATAACTAAATGGTAGCGACGGTCTTTAAACAGGTGTTCTTGCTGGCCTTTGGCCTTTTATGTGTCGTTCAGTCATTGACGGCGCAGGAGGAGAAGTCTGTTTACTATGACCAGGAAAAAAAGTACCTGAAGGAAAAATACCACGTTTCCTATGCCAACCCCCGAGAGCTACAGGGGCTTTACGAATCTTACTACGTGACTGGTAACAAGCAAATGATGGGCAACTACAGCCGGGGAACAGCTACGGGGCTGTGGGAGTACTATTATGAGAGTGGTGGGATAAAAATGAAGGGGTATCTCGAAAACGGAATCCCCTTCGGAAAATGGGAATACTTCTACGAAAGTGGCAAAAAGAGCATGCAGGGAAGCCTCTATGGCGAAGTGCGGGGAGGCAACTGGACGTTTTACTTTGAGCATGGAGACATAAAGAGTGAGGGGGCATTCAAAAATGGGGAACGCCAGGGTATTTGGAATTACTTCTACGAAGACGGAACGCTGAAGGCTCAGGCGTTTTATGAAAACGGCACAGGTATATATAAAGAGTTTTATCCATCAGGACAGCTAAAAGCACAGGGCTTGAATAAAGGTGGTAGAAGTGAAGGCAAGTGGGTATACTATTTTGAAGACGGAAGCAAGCAAGCTGAAGGCATGTTCAGGGAGGGTGAGCGAGTAGGGGATTGGAAATATTTCCACACCAATGGAGAGATTTCTGCAGAGGGGGCGTTTGAAGCCGGGACAAAGGAAGGCAACTGGAAGTATTATCACGAGGATGGAACGGTCAGTGCTGAGGGTAATCTGGCAGACGGTAAGAAAGATGGCTCATGGAAGCTGTTTGAAAGAGATGGACAAACGAAGGGAAGTGTTCTTTACCGTGACGGCTTTGGCACCTACACCGAGTACTTCGAGAGCGGTAAAATAAAGGTGAAAGGCGACTTGAAGGATGACGTGAAAGTTGGCCAGTGGTACTATTATTTTGAAAGTGGAGTGCTGGAGGGGGAATGTTTTTTCACTGACGGTGTGGGTGTTTTTCGGGGTTACTATGAGGACGGCACCTTGAAAATGGAGGGAGAGGTTCGAAATGGAGATAGAGTAGGCGAATGGAAACTCTACCACGAAGATGGCAGCCTGGCTGGGCTTTATAGGCCTATTTACGAGGATGATAAGCCAGTGTTCAGGCTTTCTGAAACCGAAAACCTTGTGCCCGACAGGGTGCCATATAACAAACCAGAGTACAAATTTAAAAATCGTAACTCCCGGTATTTTACGCCACGGGTCGGCGAATACAAGGGATGGATTTTTGCCACCAATCCCGCTGCGCCCCTGCTTGGGGGCTTACCGGTGTCCGTCGAACACTATTCACAGGAGAGACTGGGCTACGAATTTCAGTTTATTTATCTGAAACAACCATTTTTCAAAGGCTCCTCCTCTGTGCAGGACAATAAACTCTTTCTGCAAGGGAGCAGAATTAAGCTGCGCCAAAAGTTCTACGATAGCGATAACCTGTTTGGGATGTTCTACTTTGGCCAGGAGGTGGCATTTACCTCTATTGACCACCGTGCGCATATCATCGATTCGACGGGAGTGAACAACGGCCGTATTACAATCGGCACGCAGGAGCAGAAAATAGAATATGGTTTATTTCTTGGTAATCGCTGGCTGAGTGACCCCGGGGGCAGCGGCTTCACGGTGGACGCTTATATTGGAGCAGGTATCGGTTATAGGCTCCTGAGAAAGAATTATCAGGAGACTGCTGAACGAAATAATGTGTTTTCTGATTTAAACCAGAGCAATATTTCGTTTCCAATTATAATCGGGGTGAATATCGGATTCTTAGTCGGGCCCAAAAATGGCCCCGGTTTTTTCGTTAACTAGATGAGTAAAAAGACAGTAATACTAGGCGCCACCACCAATCCTCAGCGGTATGCCTATATCGCAGCTGACAGGCTTTTGAAGGCAGGCCACGAAATTGTTCCCGTAGGCATCAAAAAGGGAGAGGTCTTTGGCCATAAAATTTTAGACGTAACATCCTCGCCCGTGATAAATGAGGTAGACACCATTACAATGTATGTTGGCCCTCAGCATCAGAAGAGCCTTTACGACTATATTACCCAATTGCACCCAAAAAGAGTGGTGTTCAACCCTGGCAGTGAGAACCCTGAGCTTGAGGAGCTGCTTCGTAGTGAAGGAGTAGAGGTAGTTGAAGGATGTACACTCGTTATGCTTTCCACCAATCAATACTGAAAAAAGGCTGATTTCAGGTTTCCCGGATTTCGATTCATCCAAGGATACACATAGTTGGGCGAAACCATGTCCTGCTTAGTCGAGTCTTCAACACCTGCTTGATTTAGCGCCGTACTTTTAGGAAGATTTAAGAATTTCTAAGAGTACGGCTATGAAGAATGTATTAGTTTATTTTGCCATTTTATCAGGAATATTTACTTCAGCGCAGGGTCAGTCAGTAATCAATGCCTATGCCAAAGTCACCAACGTTTCTGGTGCCAACCTTTCACTATCCAACGTAAATGAGACGTACGCCACTTTCGAAGCGGGTGAGAAACTTCTTATTATGCAAATGCAGGACAATGTAATTGGGACAAACACTGGGAACAATTCCAACTTTGGCAACATTGCAGCGATAGGAAGTGCCGGACTTTATGAGCAGGCCACCATTCAGTCCGTAACAGAATCGGCGGGTACTCCCACATCAATCACGCTCACTTCATCACTCACCAACACTTACTACGCTGGCACCAACAGCTCTGTTCAGATTATCTCATTCCCTGAGTATGTCAACTACACCACAACTGCCGACCTCACTGCCCTTCCCTGGAATGGGAACGTAGGTGGTGTTTTTGCTATTGATGTCAATAATACCCTGACCCTTGCAAATAACATTTCTGTGAATGCTCAGGGTTTCGTCGGCGGCATACCAAATCCCACTGGAGATGGCAGCGCTTGTGATGCTGCTACCTACATTTCCAACTCCAATAGTTACGCCAGAAAAGGCGAGAGCATTTATAAAGTAACATCTACCAACTACCGTGCTGCCAGAGGTAAGGTAGCCAACGGCGGCGGTGGTGGCAACTTCCACAATGCCGGCGGTGGCGGTGGTGGTAACTACACTACAGGTGGTACCGGCGGCCCAGGTTGGAACGGCTCTGCTGGCGGCTGCACCCCTACATCCGGTGGCCTTGGAGGATTGGACCTTAGTGACTACATCACTGCATCGAGGGTGTTCATGGGTGGCGGCGGCGGAGGCGGCCAGCAAAACAATGGGCTGTCTCTTACAGGTGGTGCCGGCGGAGGAATCATCATCATCAGGGCTTCAACTATTCAAACCAATGGCGGCTGTGGCGGCTTGTCAATCACGGCAAATGGTGCAAGTAAAGGCCTTACAGGAAACGACGGAGGTGCTGGTGCTGGTGCTGGAGGATCGATCGTCTTCCAGGTAAACAACTGGAGCCTGAGCTGTGCTGTTGCCACAGAGGCCAACGGAGGAAACGGAAGTTCTGTTAACGACGGTAGTACCCACGGCGGTGGCGGTGGCGGCGGCAAAGGAGTGATTATTTTCTCCGGAACAGTGCCGGCAACCAATTTTTCTACAAGCAACGCCCAGGGTACTGGTGGTGCCAATGGAACCGGCGGAGGCGCAGGAACTGCCGTCGCCGGAGGCGCAACTCCTTCGAGCGCAACGGCCGATGCCGATGGTGTTATGGAGTCTTCTTCAGGTGTGTTGCCGGTTGAGCTTCTTAACTGGAACGGAAAGGAAGTTGACAATCAGGTTCTACTAACCTGGACTACTGCCGCTGAAAAGAACAACCATTACTTCACTATTGAAAGATCTTCTGATGCCAAAAATTGGGAAGTCTTTGAAATAGTGGAAGGAGCAGGCACCACAGACCGCAAAATGTATTACGACCTGATGGATGAAGAGCCAATGCCTTCAACCAACTACTACAGACTGTCGCAAACTGACTATGATGGAACCACTGAGGTGTTTGAAATAGTGTCGGTGAAGCTCGACCTTTTTGAGACGAATTTGCTGCTATACCCCAATCCTAGCAACGGACTGTTCAAGATAAAACTGCCCGACGTACTGCTGGAGGCCGACTATGCCATACAAATGTTTGACGTCAATGGAAGAGCGGTTGAGACCAATGTAAGTCAGGGGTGGGGAGAAGTGGCTGTGGATGCAACCTCGTTGTCAACGGGATACTACTTTGTGAAAGTAGTCGTCGGTAGCTACGTTCAGAATATCAAAGTAATTATCGATTGATAGCTTATTTATATCTGAATATCAGTTAGTTATGTCTTATTCCAAAAGCTCTTCTTGTCCGGTAATTGCTACGATGGAAAGTTTAGAAGTAAGGTGTCTTACCAACGATCGAAATTCTGGACTGTATGCAAGTTGGCTATCGCTTTCCATTCCAGACCGCTGGTTGGATCGCATCTGGCTTGGCGGACGGCCGCTGAAATTTGGTCTGCGAAATGGTAATGTTCAACGAAATTTTAAGGGAGTTAGTCGACACTTTCCATTTGACATCTTAATGATACCTAAATTCATTTCATCTAAATAACAGTGCCATGAAGTCAACGCTAATTGTTCTCGCCTTTTTATCTGTAGCACTTCTAAGTGCCGAAGGAAAAGCCATTACTGATGGAACGAAAAGAGTTAATAACGATACTGAAATTCTCGATGAGGAGGTCACCAACCATGGTGGGTCGCAAGACAACTGGAGGTTGGACTTCGAGGGAGAATTACTGGATGTTATGTTCGAAGTTAGCCCGGAACATTGGCCAATCGCAGATGATCAGGTAAACGCCATTGTGGGCGATGACTATAGTAAAGGCACACATGCCATATTTCCGGAGGTTTCTAAATTGAACCTAAGGAGCTGGACAGCCACTTCTACAAATGAGCAAGTGGAACTTTCCTGGGTTACAACCAGCGAAAACAACAACAAGTACTTTACCATAGAAAAGTCGTCTGATGCCCTCAACTGGTCTGTTTTAGGCATCGTAAAGGCTGCTTGTACAAAATCCAGTGAAACGCAGTACAAGTTTGAGGATAAAAACCCATTGCCGGTTGCCACTTATTATCGACTGTCGCAGACAAGCAGCGAAGGAGCAAGGGAAGTGTTTGATGTGCGAAAAGTAACAGTTGATTTTGCTGACCACAAAACTGCCGTTCACAAAGCCAAAGAACAAAAAGCATTCGAAATCAGGCTGGAAGATGCTTTGTATGATCTGGCGTACGCAACAACTGTGCTTGATCACAATGGCGCTCCTGTTGAATTTAGTATGACGCAAGAATCAGATGGAGTTCTCTTTGATGTCTCGTCTCTTGCTCCGGGTCACTACTCAGTGAAGTTTGATATCGGCGATTACGACGAGCAATTCGATGTAGTAATTGACTGACCGTCGACCATTATGCGGCTAACCCCTAAGCTGCTTTCTATTCGGGCGTTGAAGCGCACCATCTAGTTGGCCATAGCCTTGTAGTCAATAAGGATGTCATTGGCCGTCATGTAGTTTTTTAGGAATTCCACCGTGTCCGCTTCTTTACCTGTGAAATCCTTAATGAGCTCATTGTTAAAAAAGAAAAGCTCGAGCGCATCGAGTTTTGTTACCTCCCTCGGAAAATCTCTGATATCATTGTTAGATACTTTTAACTCTCTTAATTCTTTCAAAGTCAGAACAAACGAAGGAAACGCACTGAGATAATTGTTGTTGACGTGGAATATTTCCAGATTATTTAGTTTTCCAAACTCTTCCGGTAGGTAGCTAAGTCGGTTGTGGTGAAGGTACAGGGCTTTAAGATGAGTAAGCTCGGCAATTTCAGCAGGGACAGAATAGAGCTTGTTGTAAGAAGTGTACAGTATCTCTAGCTCACTGAAATTATTGATGGCGGGATCAATCACCTCAAGTTCATTATGATAGATGTCGATTACCTTAAGCTTTCTCAGATTGTAGAAACTTGCAGGCAGTTGGCTGATCCTGTTTTTGTACATTGAAAAGGCCTCCAGTTTTTCAAAGCCGTCGATCCAATCAGGAATAGCAAGAATTGCATTATT
Organism: Imperialibacter roseus; assembly: GCF_032999765.1. GTDB lineage: Bacteria > Bacteroidota > Bacteroidia > Cytophagales > Cyclobacteriaceae > Imperialibacter > Imperialibacter roseus. The sequence continues at coordinate 1,974,993 of NZ_CP136051.1, forward strand.
GTTGAACTGCAGGTTGTTGAGCTCTTTTAGTGACAGGAGATTTGGCGTGAGGTAGTTGATATCGTTGTTGTCCAAATTCAATAGCTGCAGGCGCCGGAGAGGGCGCAGGTTCTGACCGTCTGTTTGAATGCAGTTGTTCTCCAGCTTCAGGGCCCTTAGTGTTCTGATGCGACCGGTTCTCGATGGGAGGCTCGTTAATTCATTGTTCATCATCACCAGTTCTTCAATTCTCCGAAGCCTGTTTATCTGCTTTGGCACTTCAGCAAGATTGTTTTGATTCAAATAAACCTTGCTGATCCGCCAGTTCCACCCTGCGGTCAATCCCAGGCTGTCCAGCCGATTGTACGAGAGGTCAACTACGTCCAGCTGCTTGAGTTTTCGCAGTTTACCAGAGAGCCTGTCGATAAAATTACTTCTCAGGTCAAGCGACTCAAGTTGCTTTAACTGATAGACAAATGCCGGTATCTCCCGCAGACTATTACCTGACAAATCAAGCCTTCTCAGGGAGTCGAGGTGAATACCAATCAGGTCATCGGGATTAAAAAGTGTGCTACTTAAACTTAACCCTGTAATATGTGGGTAGGCAGCTAGAATGATACCTAAACTGTCTGTTTGACAGTGCGAAAGGTTAAGAAATTTAATGGTGTCTTTTCGGGTGTTGGCAATAGTGGCTCGCCAATTAAATTCTCCCATTTCAATCGAAAATTTGGTTCTCACTTCGCTGCCTTTTTTTGAGGCAGACGTCGATTGAGCCCAAAGAAAAACTGGGAAAATAATGATTAAAAACGATAACACTGCATATTTGCTTTTCATACCTTAAAACTAAGGATTTAGTTGATTATTTCCTACTGTTAAACATGTATAAGAGTGATAATTATACTATTTTTGACGAGCTTAAAACTGAAAGATGAGTGACGAAAAAGGAAGTAACAAAAGCAACAATTATTCAGCACAAAATATCCAGGTCCTTGAAGGACTAGAGGCCGTAAGAAAGAGGCCGGCCATGTACATAGGTGATGTTGGTATCAGAGGCCTTCACCACATGGTTTGGGAAGTAGTAGACAACTCCATTGACGAAGCACTGGCAGGCTATTGTGACCTTATCAAGGTGACAATTGAAACTGATAACTCCATTCTTGTCGAAGACAACGGTAGGGGTATTCCCACCGACATCATGGAGAAAGAGCAGAAGTCTGCCCTGGAGGTAGTAATGACTGTGCTCCACGCCGGAGGTAAGTTTGATAAAGACACTTACAAAGTATCAGGTGGTCTTCACGGAGTAGGTGTTTCTTGTGTGAATGCGTTATCGACCCAATTGGTTGCCACAGTCCACAGAAACGGCAAAATTTATCAGCAGGAATTCGCCAAAGGTATACCCCAAACCAAGGTAAGTGAAATTGGCGAAACCGATCAGCGTGGTACTACGATCCATTTCAAGCCCGACGGGAGCATTTTCACGTCGCTGGAATATAACTACGAAACAGTGGCCAGCCGATTGAGGGAATTGTCTTACCTCAATGCCGGTATACACATCACGTTGACTGACAAGCGGAACCTCGATGACAATGGTCTTCCTGTCAGTGACGATTTCCATTCGGAAGGAGGGCTTGCCGAGTTTGTTGAATACCTCGACTCCACAAGGGAGAAGCTTATTCCAGCGCCTATCTATATCGATGGTGAAAAGGGTGATATCCCTGTGCAGGTGGCCATGAACTACAATACCTCTTACTCCGAGAACGTGGTGTCGTATGTCAACAACATCAACACCATTGAAGGAGGTACGCATGTGGCTGGCTTCAGAAGGGCACTGACACGTACATTGAAGGCTTATGCCGACAAGTCGGGGCTTCTCGACAAAGTGAAGATGGAAATTGCCGGCGATGACTTCAGAGAAGGGCTTACAGCCGTTATTTCGGTAAAAGTGGCTGAACCTCAGTTTGAAGGACAAACCAAGACCAAACTTGGTAACTCCGACGTAATGGGCGCTGTTGATACCACTGTTTCAGAGATGCTGCAGTATTATCTGGAAGAGCACCCTAAGGAAGCTAAGATGATTGTTTCTAAGGTGATTCTTGCTGCCCAGGCACGTCATGCAGCTCGCAAGGCCCGTGAGATGGTGCAGCGCAAAAACGTATTGTCAGGCACAGGTCTTCCGGGTAAACTGGCCGACTGTTCTGACAAGGATCCCGCTGTGTGTGAATTGTATCTTGTGGAAGGGGACTCTGCCGGTGGTTCGGCCAAGCAGGGCAGAGACAGGAAGTTCCAGGCCATTTTGCCTTTGAGAGGTAAGATTCTAAATGTCGAAAAAGCACAGGAGCATAGGATATACGACAACGAAGAGATCAAGAACATGATCACAGCGCTTGGCGTGAGCTTTGGCACTGAGGATGATGAGAAAGGTCTCAACATGGAGAAGCTTCGTTATCACAAGGTGATCATTATGACGGATGCGGACATTGACGGAAGTCATATACGTACGCTGATCCTGACATTCTTCTTCCGTTACATGAGAGCCTTGATTGAAAAGGGCTACCTCTACATTGCACTACCGCCTTTGTACCTTTTGAAAAAGGGCAAAGAGGAGCGTTATGCCTGGTCGGAAGACGACAGGATAAGAACTGCCAAAGAAATGGCTGGTGATGGCAAAGAAGATTCTATTGGTTTGCAGCGCTACAAAGGTTTGGGTGAAATGAACCCGGAGCAGTTGTGGACAACAACGATGAACCCTGAGTTCAGGAGCCTGAAGCAAGTGACCATTGAGTCGGCGGCAGAGGCCGATCATCTTTTCAGCATGCTTATGGGCGATGAAGTGGCTCCAAGGCGTGAATTCATTGAAAAGAATGCCAAGTATGCGAAGGTAGATGTTTAAATAATCGAATCGGAAAAGCTAATTTAGGGTTCGACAACATCGAACCCTTTTTTGTTTATAAATACAGACTTACATGAGCGACCTGATCCTTAAAGACCGCTATTCAACACAAATAGATAACAGTCAATACATTAGCCGGGATTTAAGCTGGCTGAAGTTCAACCATCGGGTGCTTGATCAGGCAAAAAAGGAGGGGAGACCCTTGCTAGATAGGCTGAAGTTCCTCGCTATTACGGCTTCCAATGCTGATGAGTTTTTCATGATCAGAATGGGCTCGCTGTATAACTACCTGGACTATGGCAAGGAAAGAGTGGATCTCTCCGGACTCAAGGCAATTCCATTCAAACGCAGACTTTTAAGCGAGTTCAAGATTTTTACGAAAGAGCAGACAGACTACTTTGTGGAGCACCTTTTGCCAGAACTCCCAAAGAATGGTATAAAGATTACCCAGGTAGAAAACCTGCAAAAGAAGGAGCAGGAAAGAGTTAAAAACTACTTTCAAAAAGTGGTCCACCCCATGCTCACTCCAATGGTGTTTGACTCATTTCACACTTTTCCTATCCTGGTCAATAACGTGCTTATTTTTGGTGTGGTTACCAGAAGCAGGGAGGAGCATGAGGAGAAAAGGAAGATGTCTTTTATTCAGATCCCCACCAACCTTCCCAGGTTTTATGAGATAGAACGGAACGATACATTTTATTTCGTGCCGATAGAAGACATTGTCAGAACATATATCGACTCGTTTTTCAAGAACGTCGAAATAATTTCTGAGACCTTATTTAGGGTTACAAGAAATGGTGATTTTACTTTAGAGGAATCGGAGGATTTGGAAGCCAACTTTATCGATGAACTTAAGAGTAAACTAAAAACCAGGAAGACTGGTCGTGTGGTTAGAATTGAGGTAGAAGACAAGTACGACAAGTGGCTCATAAAACAACTCAAGCTGAGATGGGAGCTGGATGAAGAAAACATTATCACTGTTCACAAACCTGGCTTGATGGATTACACCGGCCTCTGGCAGATCGTGAAGCACCCCGAGTTTTCGCACCTCTGCACGCCTATTCCAGCTCCGGTTCAGCCGGTCAGCATCAGTCAGGATGCCGACGAAAATATCTTCAAGATACTGAAGCGCAGGGATATCATGCTTCATCACCCGTACAACTCGTTTGAGCCGCTGATGAACCTGCTTGAAAAGGCAGCAGAGGATCCTCACGTATTGTCGATCAAGCTTACTATTTACCGGCTGGCTAAGAATAGCAGGATTATAGAATCGCTGTTGAATGCGGCTGAAAATGGTAAGCACGTGTCTGTGCTTTTTGAAGTGAAGGCCCGTTTCGATGAAGAAAACAACATGCGTGAAGCAAAGCGCCTGCAAAAGGCGGGGTGCTTTGTGATCTATGGGGTAGGGCTATTAAAAACCCACACGAAGCTAATGCTGATCGTGCGTAAGGAGGGGGAGAAGGTTACCCGCTATGTGCACCTTGCCAGTGGTAACTACAATGAGGCCACCGCTAGATTGTATACCGACGTAGGCATCCTAAGCACTAACGAGGTGTACGCCAGCGACGTGTCGGAGTTCTTTAACGCCATTACCGGGCATTCTTACCCTGAAAAATATGAGAACCTGATCACAGCACCGAGGGAAATGAGAAACTCGTTGATAGAGCTTATTCTCAATGAAGCGAAGAACGCCACCTCAGGCTTACCTAGTGGCATAGTCATCAAAATCAATTCGTTGCAAGACATCGACGTGATCAATGCCCTCTACCAGGCTTCGCAGGCTGGTGTCCAAATAAAGCTGACAGTTCGGGGTATTTGTTGCCTTCGCCCCGGCAGAGCCGGGCTAAGCGAGAATATTGCCGTGAGCTCGATTGTAGGAGAGTATTTGGAGCATTCCCGTATCTTTTACTTCCACAACAATGGCGAACCAAAAGTGTATGCTGGAAGCGCCGATATCATGGTAAGGAGCTTTGATCGCCGCCTGGAATCACTTTTTCTGATTAATGATCCATTCCTTAAAAAGCAAGCCATCAATATTCTGAAGTTCAACCAGAAGGATAACTACAACAAGTATGTGATGCAGGAAGACGGTAGCTACGAAGCTGTTCAACCCGGAGAAAATGAACCGATCTTCAACATCCACAAAGAGTTTTACCGGGTAACGAGGGACATGATCGAGAATGCCAGCCTCTTTTAGGTCAGCTTTTCTTTTCTACGTTAAGTTCAAGGTAGCCAGTGGCAGCATCGGGGAGTCGCTTGAAAACGACTCCTTCAAGCTCTGCCAAGACAATTTCAGCAGTTGTAAAAATCTCGCACCCGTCCATCAGGTGGCCGCCGGTGGTTTTCCCATCACCATCCGACAAAGAGATGTGCAGGTGAATACCATGCCGGGAGAGAGTGCCTGTTAGCGATACAATTTCGTATTTGCCTTCGGTATTTGTGGTTGTATTGCTATTGGCATACCGTATCGCTGCTTTTTTAAGGCTTCCAACACAGGTAATGATTGCGGCAGCATCAACCTTATGCGTCTTAGCCCAGGCCGAAAGCGCTTCTCTAAGCATTTGCCCGGGCGCCAACCTTATCGTGTGAAAGGAAGCTGACTTGGCCTTCATATCGTATTATCTTGAATGATAGTCTGAAGTTGCTCATTGTACTCCTTTAGTCGGGCGAGCAGTCTTTCTTTCGATTTGTCGCTATCGAGCTCTATTTTTTGACCATCGTCAAACTTGATGTACGCCTGGCAGCTTTGCGATTTGAAGTCAAATTTTGCTCCGCTTCGGCTCACCATCCGTTCTGACTCCACTATTTTGTTGATAAAAATTTTCTCGATGCCAGTATAGTCTTTCCAGGTACCGCTTTGAAACCAAAGTAAAGACACAAATTCTTTGTATTGCTTTTGAGAGGTGTCAAGAGACAGCCCATATCTGGCAGTAAGCATAAGTGCTCCTAAAAAAACGGAAGCGGAAGAAACCAGAAAGCCGAACAGGTTGATGTGCTGAGTGAAAAATATGATGGCAAAGACTAAAGCAAGGATGCCAAAGAACCTGAATTGCTTTGGCAGCACATATTCGTGCATGATATTGAGAGGCTCCATGGCACTAAATTTTTCGAATAGATGAAGTTACAATTCAATGGATAACAAAAAAAAAGCCACCTCGTTGGAAGTGGCTTTTATCAATTCGGTTTTGATTTTGTTAGTGTGCGGCTTCAACGGCAGGCTTCTTACCTTTCTGCCAGAAGAAGAAGATGGTGAATGCCACTATCAGGATGCCTGGGAAGAATAACATGGTAGTCAACGTCTCTTGTCCTGCGGCTAATTCCAGCGCATCTCCGGTAAGGCCCTGCGACAACGCTTCAGCTCTGGCATCGTCAATCCATCCGCCAATAATTGGCTGCCAGATAGAGGTAGAAAACATACCCACACCGCCAACGATCGACATACCGAGAGCACCGCTAAGGGGCGCCCGTTGCGCAACTGCTCCAACCATTACTGGCCAGAAATAGCAAACGCCAATGGCAAATATAACGGCTGCAGCGTAAGCCGTAGGGCCGGTAACTGTACTGAATAAGTAGATTCCTATGAAAGTGAAAATAGCTCCTCCAAGTAAAACACCGGTTTGGCCGAGAGCTTTTACAACCGGGCCGGCGAAGAATCGGCCTACTGCCATTACACCTGTGGTTAACGCCAATAACACCATGCCGCTAACGCCACTGCTATTGAGTACAATGTTTACCCACTGCTGAGGACCAAATTCTGAAATGGCTGTAAAGGCCATGAACACAAAGAGGAAAATGTAAACTGGTGAGATCATCGCCTTGAAGTTTTCAGCCAATGAAGACTGGCCTTCAATCTTAGGTTTAGGGAATGTTTGTCCCCAGAAAAGGTAAGCGTAGATAAGTGTGGGGATGATAAGCACCCAAATTTGAGACTGCCAGGTCATGCCTGCGTCGGTCATGAACTTTGAAATAAGGCTACCAATAACAATGCCCCCAGGGAACCACATATGGAACCTGTTTAGCATTTTATTCATCGTTGTACCCGAATAGGAGTCAGCAATCATTGGGTTACATGCTGCTTCAGTACAGCCGTTGCCAAAGCCAATGAAAAGTGTCGAGATGATCAGGGTCCAGTAACCACCTGCATAGATGGTGAGCAGAATTCCTATGGCATGTGATAAGAGGGCCACCTGCATGATAACTTTAGGGCCTACTGAGTAGTAAACCAGCCCCCCAATGATCATGGAGATGGGAAAGCCCAAAAACCACATTGAATTGATGAAGCCAAGTTGTTCGGCAGTCAGGTTGAATTCCTGGCCCAGCTGGGGTAAAATTCCCGCCCGAATCGAAAAGGTGAAGGCAGTAGTGATCAGCGCAAAGCAACTGCCGTAAAATAACCTGTTCTTGTTATCTGTTTCAGACATGTGTAGTGTAGTTTAAGTGGTTCATAGAATTCCCTGAAATTATCATTATTTAATTTTTTTTAATATCCCTTTCACGTAAAAATACTTTTTACTAAATTTATTGTCACAAAAGCTAAATATTATGGAGTTAAGAGCTTTAAGCGACAATAATGTTAGCATGAGCAATGTCTCATCCTACGATTCAAGCCATTTTGATGACCAATATAAGATAAAGATTACTTCGAAGAAGCTTCATTCGGGAAGATGCCAGGTAAAATTTTATGCAAGTATTGCTGATCGCAAACAACTGTATGGCTATGTGCTGGTGAATGCTGAGGAAACACTTAAAAAAGTGATGGAGAGAATCCGTATGCGGCTTGACCGGATGAATACCAGTGATTCATTTCATCACATTAATTTGTACAGCATCGGCAAAAAGGATGCTGACGACCTTAACTTTATTATTTTTGACGCCTGATAACGCTATTGACATGGTTAATATAAACGAGAACATACGTTTTTTGAGAAAGCAGAAAGGGCTGACACAAGAACAGTTTGCTGAAAAAGTAGGCATCAAACGGTCTGTCGTAGGAGCGTACGAGGAGGGGAGAGCATCCCCGCCACTTGAAACACTTCTTAAGATGGCCGAGCTTTTCCAGATCACAGCGGACGATTTTATCAGTAAAAACCTGAGCAAAGGAGAGGAAGCATCGCCGATTGGAGCTGGTGGAAATTCACCCAAGTTCAAAGTGCTGTCTATTACTGTCGATAAAGATGACAATGAGAACATAGAGCTTGTTCCGCAAAAGGCCTCTGCGGGCTATCTGAATGGTTTTGCTGATCCGGAATATATCGAGGAGCTACCACGTTTTCAGCTGCCCGTGTTGCCAAAAAATGCGACCTACAGAGCGTTTGAGATTAGCGGCGATTCCATGCTGCCTCTTGAAAGTGGCACTATTATCATAGGCCAATACCTGGAGAGTTCGAATGATATAAAAAATGGGAAAACCTATGTGTTGGTGACCAGCAAAGAGGGTGTTGTTTACAAGCGGGTATTCAATTACCTCAAGGACAATGGCAAGCTCTATCTGGTATCAGACAATTCTGTTTACACGCCCTATGAAATTCAGGGAAGTGAGGTGCTCGAAATTTGGGAAGCAAAGGCTTTTATTAGCTTCAAATTTCCTGACGATGGAAAATCGTCAGAGTTGAGCCTGGAAAAGCTCACGCAGATAGTGCTGGAGTTGCAACAGGAAGTTGTTAAGCTGAAGGACCGGTAATAAGGTCTTCAAATGCGGCTTCGAGTTTGGTGAGCCATTCTTTCTTTTTGCTGATATGGAGGTTGGTCTTTGACAGGTTGAACCATTGACCACCCCCAATATTCAGGAAGGTATCTCCCTTGGTATTATAGTTTGGTTGCACGTCCTCCGGGTAGTATTCGGCGATGTAAATTTGCTTTAGTACCTTCCCAAGCTTCTCCCAGGGTATTTTTTTGTTGACGACCAGGCCACCCAATCGTTCCTCAATGAAGGCTTCTCTTTTTTCAAATGAGCCTTTCAAAGAAAGCTTTCTTTCGCCCTTCACAAAGTCCATCTCAAGTGGTTTTTCAACCTTAGCAGCTTCAATGCAGGCTTGCTGCAACTCCTGAAGCCAATACTCCCAGCTGCCTGTGTTGGCGGGATATTTTGCCTCATCCCCCGGAAGGGTCACTTTTATTTTGCACCGACTCAGCTTATCGGCCTTGCCACTCCAGGTAGTTTTTTTGATCAGCTCTTCCAACGACTCATTCCACACGCCGGGAAGTGAGCCCGACCAGTTGATGTCATCATCTCCGGTGAACCCTTCATTGAGTATTTCGTCCTCTTCAAGTGCTTCTCTGTCGGTATAGGTGAGTGTAAATGAAACAGCTACACTGTCAGCGGGTGCTAGCTCTGCATGGATATGAAAAGAATATGGGGCAGGGATGTTCTGTGTGAAATAGTCAATGGAGATCGTGTTGGTCATGTAGTAGTGTTTCAAAGGACAAATTTAAGACAAAACTGAATCAACTGTTTTCAATTTGTCGACTTTGCCCGACGATGTTTTTATAAAGTGCTCTAAAATGTAAATGTGCTTCGGGGCATGATAGGCTGGGAGCTTGGCCTTTAAGGTTTCAATTAGACCAGAGACTTCGATATTTTGAGCCGACTCAATGCATAGAACTAACCTTTGGCCCAGTTTTTCGTCAGGCACCCCAGATGTGAAGAACTGTGCGCCGGGCACCACAGCGTCGAGTTCGGAGGCAATGAGTTTGTCCACTTCTTCAGGAAAAATTTTGACACCTCCTGAATTGACAACATTGTCGTAGCGCCCTTTCCATAAAAAGGTGGAAGGACTTGTTAGTTCAACGATGTCATTGGTGGTCACCGGTTGGTTGCCAGTCACCTCACCTGTTATCACAAGGCATCCTCGGTCATCAGTTGCTAGTTCAATGCCGGGCAGCGACGTAAACTCGTCTGAGAGGTCTTCACCATTTAGGTGCTTTAATGCCACGTGGGATATGGTCTCCGTCATGCCGTACGTATGGTACACAGGAGGGGCAGTCGAGGTTAATTTTGTCAGATAGTTTGCCTGAACAGGCGCTCCTCCAATGAGTACGGCACTTGCCTTGTTCAAAATTTGCGGGGCTGCGTCGAGCAAGTTGTATAATTGAAGAGGAACGAGGGACATTAAGCCCAACGAGGGCAGCGCATCAAGCTGATCCATTAACCGGGTGGTCGGAGTAATGATCTGCAAGGGCAGGTCATGAATAAGTGCACGCACCAATTGCATTTTTCCTCCTATGTAGCGGGCATCAATGCAAACCGTAACCGGTGTCTTCTGGGCGATTTTCAGGAAGTTGACTGTTGCCTTAGCGCTGGCGATCATTTGGTTCCTGGTCACTTCAATTTCTTTTGGAATGCCGGTGGATCCTGATGTATGGAGGGTGAACCGATTTGAGCCTGACAGCCATTCTTTGATGAATAGGAGAATTCCCTGTTCGTAGTTGTCGAATGTACTCAAGTCGTCAGCTGATGTCAAATCAACCCTTTTGTCGTTTAGCCAGATGGTGCTATTGTAAATCAATCAGTGAAGGTGTATTAAGTTAATGATCAAATGATGGCAAATAATAGATTTGTTGGACTGAATTTATATTTTTGATTTTCCATCAAATATAAGTTGATAACACTACTAGAACTTGACAGAGTCTGATTTTTTACTGGTTGAGCGGTTACGCAATAAGGAGGAAGGGGCATTTGAGATTGTTTTCAACTCGTTCTACTCGATTCTTTGCAGCTATGCTAACAAATACCTGAATGACCCGGAGTCGGCGGAAGAAATTGTGCAGGACGTATTTGTTAAGTTTTGGGAGAAGTGCGAGTCGCTGGCTCCCGACTCGTCTGTCAAATCTTATCTGTTCAGGTCGGTTCACAACACTTGCCTTAACCACCTGAAGCATTTGAAGGTAAGGGACGCCTACAAGCATTATGTTGTCAACTACCTCGAAAAAGAATCAACCTACGCTTATGGGATTCACGAAGAGCCGGATTTGGAACAAAAGATTGAGGTGGCAATAAGCTCGCTGCCTCCACAGTGTCAGCGAATTTTTAGAATGAGCAGGTTTGACGGGTTGAAATACCAGGAGATAGCCGACCATATTGGCATTTCGGTGAAGACCGTTGAAGTGCAGATGGGTAAGGCACTTAGGTTGCTGCGTGAAAAGCTGAAAGATTTCTTGAAAGACAATTGATTGATGTTTTTTTGAATTAGCCCGGCAAATTTCAGAACTTAGGAAGCTATTGATACATAGCTTGATTCTCTGCTAATGAACCGCATGCACATATGAAATCGTATAGATTTCATTTTTTGTTTTCAATTCTACTGATGGGCTGTTGCTGTACGGTGAGTGCGCAAAGCCAGAAGTCCGTATTGGACAGAGTGATTGACGTTCAGGTTTGGGAGGTAAATCTGGACTCCGCAATTATCAGGGTGTCGGAAGTTTCTGGTATTTTTTTCTCTTACAACGCCGATATCGTACCAATCAAACAGAAATTCACATTAGCTGAGTCCAATAAGTCAGTCAAGTATGTGCTGAGTAAGCTTCTTACCGGCACGGGCCTGGAGTATAAGCTCATCGGAGATCAGATCATTATATTCAAGCCTCAGGTGGCTGTTGAGGAAGCCAAGTTTAAGGAGCATGTGATGCTTTTTGGTACTGTAACTGATGATGCCACCGGCGCTCCAATCGAAGGAGTAAATGTTTTTGTTGCAAAGTCCATGTTGGGGGATGGCACTGATCAGAATGGCTTTTTTAGTATCGATCACCTGCCCTTAGGCACTTATGAGGTCACTTTTTCGCATGTGGCTTATCAGCTGGGAGTAAAAAGGATCAACATTCAGGATACTTCGGACATTGCGTTGCGAATTGCTTTGATTTCGAAACTGGACCAACTTGAAAGCATTGAGATTATCTCCACCAAAGACAAAAGCTGGGAGCGGCACCTTCGGGCATTCCAAACGGCTTTCCTGGGCTCCACACCAAATGCTTCCCGCTGTGTGATTACAAATGACCACGTGCTGGATTTTCAGTACTATGGAAACGATGACCTGCTCATAGGATATGCCAGCGAGCCACTGATTATTGAGAACTGGGCCCTGGGTTATAGGATTTATTATGTACTGGAATTGTTTGAGCAACGGGGAGGCACAACGAGATATGTTGGGAAATCCAGGTTTGAAGAGCTGATCCCTTCTGATGAAGGCGAGCTAAAGAGGTGGAACAAGAACCGCTTGCGGGCCTACCGTGGGTCGTTGGAGCATTTCATCAGGTCGCTAACGGCCAACAGACTGCGAAAAGAAGGGTTTCTTGTTTACAAGGTCTATGATTTACCAACTTCAGGTCCGGTACCTTTTTACGAAGTTACAATCAATAGCATAATGAAAAATGGCTCACATCCCTATGAGAAAAAGCTGTCATTTAAAGACTATCTCCAGGTAATGTATCTTCGGGAGACAGAGCCAATGTCGTACCTTGAGGAAAAGCAGAAGCTTCTTAGTAATAACCTGGCCTCACCAGCTGGGCTAAACTACAGGATGGCGGGAGAGTCAGGAGGAAGCAGGCAGGTGTCTTACTTGCAGCTGAATATTCCCACGGTGTCAGTAGACAAAAGGGGTTTTATTTACGATCCATTGGCGGTGACTACTTTGGGTTATTGGTCATGGGAAAGGTTGGCGGAAAGCCTGCCGATTGAATATGAGCCGGAAACCCGACCTCGCAAATAAGTTTTCTATGTATCTTTGCACGTTTATTGTATAATTGGATAAGGGTCGGGTAAGCAGATAGTGTTACAAGACTAGATATTTCTAATAGGTCGAAAATGATAGAATTGTTGGCTAAGTACCTCTCAGGTAATGCCAGTTTAGAAGAGCAGCAGCAAGTTGAAGAATGGAGAAACGAAAATCAAGAGGAGTTTCTTTCGTTCTCAGAAGCATGGTCTGCTACCGATGTAAAGTCCTTTGATGTTGAGAAGGCGAGAGACTCCGTCATGGGCAGGATTTCCACTCAGAAGAATTTCACAAAACCAAGTGAGCCACGTGGTGGCTTCTCCGTGAAATTATGGGCTGTAGCAGCGTCGGTAATAGTGTTGCTGGGTATAGGCTATTTTCTTTTTATAGGAGGTGGCACTAGCAGCAGCGATGAGATAACCGTTGACGGCTGGGTGGTAGTTGAAACAGACGCTGGTGAGACCAGGGATGTTGAGCTGTCCGACGGATCGGTGGTTTCGATGAGTGACATGTCACGCCTTAGCTATCCCACCCAATTTGCCGAAGAAAGAAGAGTAGTGTTCAATGGAAAGGCATTTTTTGACATTACGCCTGACCCTGACCGTGCTTTTAAAGTAGAAACTGTTGAGGCGATGGTGACTGTTGTTGGTACTTCCTTTCAGGTGAAGACTGAAAGTGAAGCGAAATATTCGGAGGTGATTGTTGAAACTGGTGTGGTGAGTCTGACGAAAAAACCACAACCCAATGTGGCTGAGAGACCGATAAAGGTAGAGTTGTTTCCAGGCGAAACAGGTGTGGTTAGAAGGGAAGGCCAGGGCGTGTCGAAGTCGAAGAACATGAACCAAAACTACCTGGCGTGGAAGACCAATAAGATGGTGTTCAAGCAGACAAGCATGAAGGAGGTAGTGAGTACGCTTAACGAAGTTTACAAAGCCGACATTAAGCTCGCAAATAAGGATATTGGTGATTGCCGACTGACAGCCACTTTTGATGGCAAACCTATCAACGAGGTGATGGAAGTAATCAGTCAGACATTTTCTTTTGAAGTGACTGGTTCTAAGAATAAGTACGAAATAAGCGGGAAAGCCTGTAGGTAGGCTTGTCTGCTAAGAAATAAAAAAGGGTGCGCTCGCACCCTTTTTTTGTTTATGGGAACTTTGGAAATTTCTTGAAGTCAGGTGCTCTCTTTTCGAGAAAAGCATTTTTTCCTTCCTGGGCTTCCTCAGTGAAATAATAGAGCAAAGTTGCATTACCGGCCAGTTCCTGAATGCCAGCCTGCCCATCCAGTTCAGCGTTGAGCCCCATCTTGATCATTCTCAGAGCCATTGGACTGCGCTGCATCATGATTCTGCACCACTCCACTGTAGTTTCCTCCAACTGATCGAGCGGTACCACTTTATTAACCATGCCCATGTCTTCAGCTTCTTTGGCGCTGTATTGCTGACAAAGAAACCAGATCTCACGGGCCTTCTTTTGCCCTACATGGCGGGCCAGGTAGCTCGAGCCAAAGCCAGCATCGAAGCTCCCCACTTTAGGGCCTGTTTGTCCGAAAATAGCATTTTCTGAAGCAATAGTGAGGTCGCAAACCACGTGAAGTACGTGACCACCACCAATGGCGAATCCATTGACCATGGCTACCACAGGCTTAGGCAGTGACCGTATTTTCTTTTGCAGGTCAAGCACATTCAGGCGGGGTACGCCGTCCTTGCCCACATATCCACCAATGCCTTTTACGTTTTGATCGCCACCGCTACAAAATGCCTTGTCGCCTTCCCCCGTAAGCACAACCACGTAAACGTCCGGGTCTTCCCGGCAGTAGTCCATTGCCTCCGACATTTCATTGACTGTTTGCGGTCTGAATGCGTTGCGTACTTCCGGGCGGTTGATAGTTATTTTGGCTATTCCTTCCAGGAATTCAAAGCGAATGTCTTCGTACTCCTTTATCGTTTGCCATTCAAATTTTGATGCCATGTCAGGTGTTTATATGAGATTTGAAATGATTAAAGAACAACTGATTGTTTTCCTTGTTTGTTTCTACTTCAAAGATAGCCCGATTCTCATCTTCCATAAATGAGATCAGCTGGCTATTGAAATCTTCCTCGCCGGTGCTTTTGAAATAGCTAAAACCAAATTCCTCTGCCATTCTTGTGGCACTTCTTGGTTGTTGCGTTTCAAAAAGCTCCTCAAGTTCTGGTTGCTGGGAAGGCCCGGGGATAAGCCGGAAAATCCCGCCTCCGTGATTGTTTAATAGTAAGATCTTGAAATTGGTGGGCAGGTAATTGTGCCAAAAGGCGTTGATGTCGTAGAAGAAAGACACATCCCCTGTAATCAGATAGTTGGGGACAGCACAAGTGAGCGTAATGCCGACTGCGGTGCTGGTGCTGCCATCTATACCGCTGGTGCCTCTGTTCGCATGCACAGAAATATTATTTTGCTGGGAACTGAGGCCTACAAAATTGGCATATCTCACCGCCATGCTATTGGCAAGGTGCAATTTGGCTTCTCCTGAAATGCTTTTGATAAACCTGTATGCTGCTTGAAATTCGTTGAAAGGTTGGTGAGTAAAAATGCTGTTAAAATTCTCCTTCACTTTCTCATCGAGGCTTCTCCAGCTTTCCATGAATTCCTGCGATTTTGGAGTAACACCCGTGTCAAGTAGTTGTTTGAAAAAGTGAGTGGGACTCATCCTGACAATTCTTGTAAGCGATTGCATCGGATCCGGAATGTGGCCAGCCTGGGCAATATGCCAATGGGCGCTGGCCCGGTGCTGCCTGAGAAACAGTTTGAGATTTTTGCTGATCACTGATTGCCCTAAAGTGATCAGAAGGTCAGGCTTTAAACTAGCAGAGGCTTTTGGTAAAAAAGCATCCGAATGCCTGATAGTGCCTGCAAAGCCATGCAGGTTGGCAATGATGTCGGCTACGACAGGAATATTGAGCTTAAGCGATACAATCGAAAGAGCGTCGATAAGCGACTTGTCGGGTTTGTGCTGCCCAACGACTATGACAATTTTGGCAGGCTGGTTTAGTTCTTCTGATAGGCGCAAAAGTGTGTCTTTGCCTGGAGAGTTTTCAAATGCCGGTTCGTCTATGAGCTTTATGGCCTTGTCAAAGACCAATTTTTCGCCTTTTTCCGGATAGAAAGGCTCCCTCAAAGGGACATTGATATGAACCGGGCCATTCTCGAGCGAGCTGCAGCAGTTGATAGCCTCGTTCACCAAGCGATGCGAGAACCATAAGGCATCCTTATGTTCGAAACTGTCAGGGAAACTGAAAGACTTTTTTATATGAGGCTCAAATATTGCCTTCTGATTGATTGTTTGGCCATCCCATTGTTCCAGCCATTCTGGTGGTCGGTCAGCTGTTAGCACCAGCAAGGGGATGTTTCGGTAATAAGCCTCAGTGACCGCTGGAGCATAGTTCAGTACAGCGGTGCCCGATGTGCAGATAAGTATCGTTGGAGTTTCTGTCCTTTCAGCCATGCCCAATGCGATAAACGCAGCTGCCCGCTCATCGGGGATTGTGTATATGTTGAAGTCGCCATGCCGGTTGAAGGCCAGCGTAAGGGGTGCACATCGTGACCCGGGAGAAAGCACAACATTACGCAGTCCTTTCAGGTAACAAATGCTGGCTATATCGTTTATTGCTTTGATTACCATGTTTGCGGCTTAGAACAGGCACATAAGCGTTTGAAGTTTCAGGTCGGTTTCTTCAAATTCTTTTTCCGCTATCGAATCTTCGGTAACTCCAGCTCCCGCAAATAACCTGGCCCTGTTTGAAAGTAGCTTCATGGATCGTAAGTTAACATAAAGCTGGGTGCTACCCTGCATATTCACAGGCCCCAGATAGCCTGTGTAAAACTCCCTGTCGAAGCCTTCAAACTCCTTGAGGAACTGTAACGATGGCTCAAGAGGCATGCCACATACAGCCGAAGTGGGGTGAAGTAAATCCAGCATTACACTGCCCAGCTGTGGAAAATTGACAGCTTCCATGTCCACGTAGAACTCCGTTTTGAGGTGCGCCATATTACCTGCTTTGATAGATTTAGGGCCCTTTTCTTCATACTCCCTCAATCGTATTTTTTTAAAGCAGTTGATAATGTACCGGCAAACCAAAGCTTGTTCTTCAATTTCTTTTTGTGTCCAGGCCACCTGGGATAGGTCGCCTGATTCGGGAATCCTTTGCGTGCCAGCCAAAGCCACGCTCTTAAACCACCTGCCATCCACTATGCTGAGCAAAAGCTCGGGAGTGGCTCCCATCCATATACCAACCCCTGGAATGCCAAAAACATAGACGAAGGCGTTGGGGTATAGCTGGTGAAGCTTTTCAAAAGCGGATATAAAGTCCCAGCCTGGCGGGTATGGAACGTCTGTATACCGGGAAGGCACCACTTTATTAAAAACTTCTGCTTTGATGTTCTCTTTTGCCTTGTTTACAATGTCAATAAAGTTGCCTTTTTGGCTGGCAGCTACCATGTCAGTTGCCGGAAAGTATGCCTCAAGTAATGCTGGCCGCAGGGGTTCAAATGTGCCCCGGATAAACGAGTCAGTTTGCTCATTACTTACGCCAACGGCCGGATTTACCTGGAAACCTGAACTGTTGTCGGTCGGGGCAAATACAAGATCCGCATTGATTTTGATATTTTTTTTTCTACCCTCGTTCAGGAAGGGGCTTACAGCAAAACCAGGGCTTGCTTCTTCTAAGTCTCCCTTGTCTGTTGACGGTTGCTCGCCCAGATCAACGATACCGAGGAGTTGGGGTTGACCTTGTTTTTTCCAAAAAGCGAACGATTTCTTCCCATTAATGGCTCCCGAAATGATCTCCCTGATGTGAAGCTCTCTGATCTCTGTTTCCGTACTGCTCTTCTCCTTCAAAAAAGTGGTCGTTTATGAATGGTGTCGAAATTTAGCACTGAATGAATTACCCGCAAAACAGGCTGTTGAATTTAAAAGTTTAAAAACGGACATATTTATCGTTTACTTGTAGTTTTGTGACTCATTTGACAATATTGGTGTGAAGCAGTTATATATCGTTAGACATGGTGAAACCCAGTTTAACAGGGAGAAAAAGGTTCAGGGAAGAGGAGTAAATGCGCCTTTGAACCAAACAGGGCAGGAGCAAGCCAGGGCATTTTTTAACCACTACAAAGACGAAAAGTTCAATAAGGTGTACGTGTCGTCGCTGATCCGTACCTACCAGTCAGTGGAGTCATTCATAAACCAGGGCATCCCCCACGAGAGACTTGAAGGGCTGGATGAGATTAGCTGGGGTAACAAAGAGGGGCTGGCCTTTGAGCCGGACATCCATAGCCATTATCTGACGACGCTTGAGGCGTGGCAGCGAGGTGAGCTGGATCAGCGGATAGATGGGGGAGAGTCGCCCATAGAGGTCATGGAAAGGCAGAAGCTGGCTATGAAATATATTCTGAGCAAACCAGATGAAGAAAAAGTGCTGATTTGTATGCACGGAAGAGCTATTCGGATTCTTGTGTGCTGGATGCTCGGTTATCCGCTTCAGCTAATGGAGAGCTTTGGCCATTCTAACCTTGGTTTGTACGTTTTCAACTATACCGGGGGGCAGCTTTCGATGGTCACAGCCAACGATGTCAGCCATCTTGAAGGCGTGGAATTAATCTGAAGTCAGCCGGGCTAGCTCCCTTTCAGCGCTGGAGTCTATGCTGGCTTTGTAAGGGTGGTTCTCGAAGTCCATTGCTTTTTCAAAATACCCCTTTGCTTCTTTGTCGTTTCCGGCGCTCTTCATAATGAGTCCAAGTTGCAAGGCGGCATTAGCGCCCATGTACCAGGGTTGCCGTTCGGCGAGTTTCAAAGCATGTTGGTAATGAGGAATAGCTGATTGGTCTTTTCCCTGCAAATGATTGAGCCTCGCCAAACGATAATAGTACTCGCATAGCCATTTTCCATCAAGTTCCGATGGGTTTACAATAGATAGTTGTCGCTTTGCCTCTTCCCAATAGCCTCCGTCGGTTAAAAGCCTTGTCTTCAGCAGTGGGATTGGATATTGGTTTATTTCTGTAAGGAACACATCCGCATTTTTGTCCGGTTCAGTCGTGCTTCGCTCCATTTTTGACGCTTTTTCACTCCATGTGCTTGCGCTGCGTGTGTCGCCTTCCAGGTAATACGAGGCAGCTATTTTGGCCATCGCATCTTTCTTGAAGTTATCTCCGCTATACGATTGGATAAACATTTTGTAGTGCTCCCGGGCTTTATCCAAATCCATTTTTTCGAGATACAGGTCTCCAAAAAGGTAGTTAACCGGAGTGAGTGATTTTTGCTGATCCGCCGGGATTTTCGATAAAGTGGTCAGCGCTTGTTCACCTTTGTGCGCTTTATTAAGAGAAGTGGCCAGCATAAACCGGGCAAGCGTGCTATTGGGTTGCTTTTCCAGGATTTGCGAAAACAGGGCGCTTGCTTTTACTGGTTCATGAAGCGGGTAGGCATAGAAGTATCCAAGGATGATCAGGGCCTCATCTGCCATGGGACTGCTACTGGACGAAAGGCTTTTTAGCTGCTCAATTCCCGTGGCTACCTTACCCTGAAGGCCAATCAACCGGACGGCCCATTCGTACTTTTCGGGTGTCAGGCCAATGAGGATGTTGATGACACCAGCCGACTTTAAGAATGGGAGAATTTTGTCATCACGGTTTTGAAGTTCATCTATTTGGCTGTGCGCCTGCAATAAACTGTATAGCCCCGACAGGTAGTCCCCAAATTTGATTTTAAACATCGCCTCCTGCAATTTCATGTCTGCCAGATAAAACGCCTTTTGGGCATTTCCTTCTGGCAATTCCTCTATCCATGCTCTTCTCTTTGGGAGATTGCCGAGATAGCTTTCGTAAAAGCCGTTATCTTCAGTGTAGATCATTTGAAGAAAGTCGCTGAGGTTAAGGAGGTAGGCTTTTTCCGGAGAATTGGGGAGAGTTGCCAGGAGAGTCTTGGCCTCAGAAAGCCTGTATTGTAGAATTAGGTCATGCGTTTCTACCACGGAAGGTTGCCAGCCAAGGTCTGTTTGCATGGCAGAGGCTTGAAAAAATGGCAGGAGCGCAAACAAAAACAGGCGAGCCTTGAGACTCACCTGTTTATATGGGATACAAACGAATGCCAAGAAATTACTTTCTCGTCCGTTTTGTTGTTTTGCCTTTTGTGTCTTCTTCTTCAATCTCGTCATCAACTCCTGCTAATATACGACCGCAGTGCTCACATACGATGAGTTTTTTCTTCTCTCTGATGTCAGCTTGTCTTTGAGGAGGAACAATGTTGAAACACCCACCACATGCGCCTCTGCGCACAGGAACAACCGCCAAGCCGTTTACTGCGTTAGCCCTTGTTTTGTCGTAGGATTTGAGCAAACGCTCTTCGATCTTCGCTGCTGCGGCTTCTCGCTTTTTGCTAAGCGCTTTTTCGTCGTCTTCGCTCTCTTTCACGATGACATCAAGCTCTTTTTTCTTGCTTTCAAGGTCTTTGCTGCGCTCGCTTAGAACGTCCTTCGTTCCTTGTATTTCTTCTTTTTTGGTATCGATCTTTACGTAAGCCTCTTTGATCCTTTTTTCAAGAATTTGTATTTCAAGCTGCTGTAATTCAATCTCCTTGGTGATTGCGTCGTACTCACGATTGTTGCGGACATTCATTTGCTGCTCACCGTACTTTTTGATGAGTTTTTCTGCGTCCTTAATTGCGGTCTTGTTGTCTGAAATAGAGCCTTCAAGTTCTTCCAAATCCTGGTTGAACTTCTGAACCCTGGTCTCATAACCGGCAATTTCATCCTCAAGGTCCATCACTTCTTCTGGAAGTGCTCCCCTGATTTTTTTTATTTCGTCGAGGTTGGAATCAATTTCTTGGAGGTTGCTGAGCGATTCTAATTTTTGTGCTACGGTGCTTTCCATTCAGTTCTATAAGTAATATCTGACGGGGTTTGTGTTTGCTTTAGACAAACGGAGTGCAATATTAGTGAATTTTTGTTTTAATTTCCTATGAAGCAGGTTTTTTGTAGAAACCTCGCTTTCATAGTGTCCAATATCTGCCACGAGTACTCTGCCCTCGGCGTCGAAATACTCATGATATTTGAAGTCGGACGTCACAAATGCGTCGGCCGATTGCTTTTTGGCGCTTTCCAGCAAGAAGCTTCCAGCCCCGCCGCAAACTGCTACAGTATGTATCTTCTTGTTAACCGGCGTGTATTTTATGACCTGGAGGTCGAAGACGTCCTTAAGATGAGCCAGAAATTTATCGGGTTGCATGGGTTCGGGCAGGGTGCCAATCATTCCCGATCCAACTTCCTGATATTGGTTTTGCAGCGAAGTCAGGTAATAGGCTACTTCTTCATATGGGTGCGCAGTTTGAAGTGTGTTTATGATCACTTGACTCAAATGCGATGGGAAAATTAATTCCAGACGATCTTCATGTACTTGCTCAAGCTGGTGAGCGGCACCTATGTGTGGAGTTGCCTTGTCGTTTGGTCGGAAGCTGCCTGTACCCGCCACTCGAAAACTACAGTGATCATAGTTGCCGATGTGTCCGGCGCCCACTTCATGCAATGCTGCCAGAACTGCCCCGGTATTGTCTTTTGGGCAAAACGCAACAATTTTGGAAAGGACGTTTGATTTAGGGGCCAGTATCCTGAGATGCTGTAGTCCTAAGATATGGGCGATTTCAGCGTTGACACCGTCAAGTACATTATCAAGATTTGTGTGGATGGCATAAATAGCGATGTCTTGTTGGATAGCTTTGATAACGGTGCGTTCTACGTAGTTGCTTCCTGTAAGTGTCTTAAGTCCCTTGAAGACAATGGGGTGATGGGCAACAATAAGATTACAGCCGGTGGCAATAGCTTCGTCAACAATTTCTTCTGTGGCATCAAGCGAAATGAGTACTCCCGAGACATGATTCGAAGAATTGCCTACTATCAAGCCAGCGTTGTCGTAGCTCTCCTGATACGCCCTTGGAGCCAGAGTCTCCAGGTACGAGATTATTTCTTTGATCCTTATTTCTTCCTTGCTCATTCGCTTCTCCTTATCGCAAGTATACTATCTTTAGGCCCACAATACAATTGACTAATGCAACTACTTAGGGTTCTTCTTGCGGCACCATTTTCCTTTGTCTGGTTATGCGTTACGAATATCAGAAATACTTTGTATGACCTGGGAATGTTAAAAAGCACTGGTTTTAGTATTCCGGTGATTTGCGTTGGCAACCTGGCAGTGGGGGGCACTGGTAAGACTCCAACTATCAATTATCTCATTGCTTACTTGCTGTCGATGGGTAAGAATGTAGCAGTGATCAGCCGGGGATATGGCCGAGTTACAAAAGGTTTTTTAGTTGTCGATGAGCTGTCTGGTGCTGCGTCAGTCGGTGATGAGCCACTTTTGTTTTTCAAAAGATGGTCTGGAAAAGTTGTTGTGGCAGTGGGTGAGAAAAGGGTACTGGCTATTAGAAATATTAGGGAGCGATACCCTAAACTGGATGTGATTCTGATGGACGATGGCTTTCAGCATCGGGCTGTGCAGCCATCTGCGTCAATAGTGCTCACTTCGTTCCAAAATCCTTTTTACCGTGATTTTATTATGCCCTCTGGGTCGTTGCGAGAGGGAAGAAGGTGGGCGAGAAGAGCCGATATCATTGTGGTGACAAAATCGCCTCAGATCATGCCTGAAGTGGAGAAGGGAAAAATGAGAGCAAAGATTCAAACCTACGCTCAGGCAGGCACTCCTGTCTTTTTTTGTTCTATACAATATGGACGCCCTGTGTCGTTTGGGAAAAAAGGTGAGTGGCATAAGAGAGTATTTTTGATCACAGGTATTGCCAACCCGGCGCCATTATTGGATTATTTGAAAATTGAGGGAATTGAGGTGGTAACGCATTGGGAAAGAGCTGATCACTTTGCCTACAATGATCAGGAAATGGAAAAGATTGTTGATGAATATCAAAACAGCGGCAATTGCGTTATTCTTACCACAGAAAAGGATTATGTGAAAATGAGCAATCCGAAGTTTCAGCGGTATTTGGACAGTGCACCTTTTTTTTATATCCCGATAGAGTTTTCCTTTTCAAAAGAAAAAGAAAACTTTGAGGCGGTAATAGCAGAGAAGGTAACTAAAAACCTGGGCAAGTCAGTTTGAAGATCATACTAAAAATTGCAGCAATTGGATGTTTCGCCACAGGGCTTGCTCTGAGTGTTTCGCATGCACAGGTGCTGGACGATTCAACAAAAAATGTTTATTCCTCCAGAACAACGTTTTGGTTTTCAGAAGCTGACATTAAAGCATTGTCAGATTCTCTGCATGTGCTTGACACCCTGCTTTACGGGCTAGAGAATTTTGATGCGGTTGATGTTTCAAACCATACCCTGGTTGACCTGGGCAACAACGGAACGGCGACCAGGTCTTTGTACTATCTGTTCCCGTCCACAATAGGAGCCACGTTGGGTATCAATGCTTACGATCCCTACTTTATTCCCTCTTCTGAGATAAAATACTTTGATACAAAATCGCCCTGGATCAAAATAAAAACTGTCGTGGGCGGCTCAGGAAGAAGCGTGGTGGACGTTGGTTACTCAAGAAACATCAATCCACGGTGGAATTTGGGGGTAGATTTTAAGTTGCTTACATCGGATAAGCAGATTGGTTCTTCTTCCAGTCGAGGTGACCGAAATGTGAACAGCACCACCTGGGATTTGTACACCAGCTATAAGTCAAAGAACGAGAAGTATCAACTGCTTTTTAATGTTGACAGGATCAAACACCAGGTGCTTGAAACTGGGGGTATTGATGTGAGTGAAGATGCTTCCACTGCTGAGCTTTTTCAATACCTTGATTCTCCCATCAAACTGACAGGGGTGAAAGCTTATGACTATAAGATCAACTTCCACCTTTTTCAGAAGTACAAAATCACTGATGAGCTTCAGGTTTACTATTTGCTCGACAAAGGAAGGCACGACAATAGTTTTGAAGACCCTACGCCAACCAACAACGCCTCGGCTTATCCAAATATCTTAATCACCAGCGACAGCACGGCAGATCTGATTCAGATGAGAGCACTGCTTAATGAAGCCGGGGTGCTGGGAAAAATAGGCGGATTGAGTTATAATTTTTATCTGAAGCAGCGGTATGTGACTTACAATGACCGCTTCTCGTCTCCTTTTGGCCGCCAGTCGGAGAGCTATGGAGGGGCAAAAATCAATGTAAGGTTGTTTGACATATGGGACACCGACGCCAAAGTTGAATATCTGCAGGGAGGTCTTTTTGATATTGAGGGGAGAACCACTTTGCCATTTCTCAATTTGTGGTTGCGAAGCATGAGGTACAAGCCAGGCTACCAGCAACTCTATTATTTTGGAAACCACTACAGCTGGGTCAATGACTTCGAGCCACAAAGAGCTGATAGATTGGGGGGTGAGTTGAATGTTAAGCTTGGCCCCGTCACACTCAAGCCTGGGCTTAATCTGACCAGGGTGGCCAACTATGTTTACTTTGGTGCAGACTCTCTTCCGCACCAATCGCAATCAGCTGCCGGACAGTTGCTGGTTAATCCCAGCGCTGCGGCGGAGCTTACCATTGGCAAAAGTTTTCACCTGAACCCTCAAGTGATTTACACTGCTGTTACTGGTACTGACTCGGAGATTTGGAGGATGCCTGAATGGCTGATCAATACCAGGTTCTACTATGAAGGGGTATGGTTCAACGACTACCTGCCTGTTCAACTTGGCGTTGACCTGAACTGGAAATCGACTTACTATGGCCACGCTTACAACCCGGTTATTCAGCAGTTTTACATCCAGAATAGCTTTGCCATCGACTCGTATTTGACAGCAGATGTATTCCTGAACTTCAAAGTCGGCAATGCACGATACTTTGCCAAGATGACGCACGCAAACCAACCCGGCACCGCCGATGGCTATTTCATTTCGCCCTATTACCCCGGGCAGCGCCGGGTGTTTGACCTCGGTGTTACCTGGTATTTCTTTGATTGAACCAAAGGTCTAATGGAAGCAAAGAGTAAAACCACCCTTGGCCTGGAGCTACCCACCGATCCCCGCTGGACGGACATTGCCAATATGCAGATTGAGGACATTCTCGTTGACCACGCTTATTGCGAGCAGAAGGCCGCTTCTTCGTGCATTTCGCTCATTATGCTCTACCCGGAAAGAGAAAAGCTGTTGGAAATGTTGGTGCCAGTAGTAGCGGAGGAATGGAGCCACTTTGAAAGAGTTGTGGAGCAACTCAAGAAGAGAGGTTTTGGGTTAGGGAGGCAACGGAAGGACGAGTATGTGGCCAGACTTAATGAGGTAGTGAGAAAGGGTGGCTCCCGCAACCAGCAGCTGGTGGAGAAGTTGCTGCTGAATGCGTTAATAGAAGCCAGAAGCTGCGAGAGGTTCAAACTGCTGCACAAGCATATTGCGGATGAAGAGTTGAAAAAGTTCTATTATGAATTGATGGTTTCAGAAGCTGGCCACTATCATAATTTCATTGAACTGGCCGAAGAATACATGCCAAAGGATTATGTGAAAGTTAGATGGAACGAGTTCTTAGAAGCTGAGGCCGCAATAATGAAATCGCTTACTGTAAGAGGAGATAGGATGCATTGACGGTCAAAGGGTATAAAACAAAAAAAAGGTTTAGGAGTCTCCCCCTAAACCTTTTTTGTTTTACGCTGAACAAAAGCTAGCCAAGTTTTATCTGTTGTTGCATAAATGGCTGCTTATAGAAACGCTGTCCGGTAGCTTTGTACATAGCATTGGCCAGCGCACCACCTGCCGGTGGCAACGATGGTTCGCCGAGACCTGTAGGGTCATTCGTGTTTTTCACAAAGTGACATTCAATAACCGGAGGTGCTTCTCCCATTCTGATCAGTCTGTAGTTGTTGAAGTTGCTTGCCTGTGGCGCACCATTCACAAACGTCATGTCGCCATACATAGCGTGCCCGATGCCGTCGATAATGCCACCTTCAATCTGATTTTTGGCAGCTATTGGGTTGATCACTATCCCGCAGTCAACAGCGCAGGTTACTTTTCTGGTACTAGGCTGGCCTTTTTTGTTGACAACCTCCGCCACCATCGCCACATAGGAGTTGTGCGAGTAGTAGGCACTAAAGCCCTTGCTCACTCCATCTTCAGTAGCCGACCAGTTGGCCTTTTCGGCAGCAAGTTTTATGGCGCCAATCATTTTCTCTGGCTCATAGTCTACCGTACCCACAGGGTCACTCTTAGCTTTTTCGAGCAAATCAAGCCTCAACTGCACGGCATCAACTCCCATTTCCTCGGCCACCTCATCAATAAAGCTTTGCTCAGCATAAGCCAGGAAGTTGGTGATGGGTGCACGCCAGGCACCAGTGGTAATGTTGCTGTCCAGCCCGTACGACTCCACCCTGTAGTTGGGAATGGATCCTGCGGGAAACCAGTTTTCACGAGTCCAGCCGTTGCCGTTGATGCCGGTACCAACCAAATGGTAGGCCACCAGCTTGCCGTCTTTTACACCGGCTTTGAATTTGTATTTCGATGCAGGGCGGTAAATACCAGCCGTCATGTCATCCTCTCTGGTGTACACCAGCTTGATGGGCGTGTTGGAAAGTTTTGAGATTTCGGCTACCTCCAGCACAAAGTCACCGTAAAGCCTGCGACCGAAACCACCTCCCATACGGGTCATGTCAATGAAAATTTCTGTTTCGGGCCTTCCCAGTAGCTCAGCAACCTGGCGTCTTGTTCTCTCGGGTGTCTGAATAGGTCCGATAAGATCAACCTTGGCCGCCGTCACATGTCCATAGAAATTCATTGGTTCCATGGGATTGTGCGGTAGAAACGGGCCCTCGAAGGTTTTCTCAATTACATTGTCGGCGGTTTTGAAGGCGGCGTCCACATCGCCGTCGTTTCTTCTGGGCTCACCATTTTTTGTATTAAGCAAGGCCATCATTTGCTTGTCGTGGTACTCTGTGCTCTCGGCAGGTGTATCCTCTTCCCATTCAGCTTTAAGTGCTTTTTTGCCTTTCATAGCAGCCCAGGTTGTGTTGCCAAGTACTGCTACCTTGTTGCCAAACTGGATAACATCAGAAACACCGGTTACCTTTCTGGTTTCGCTGTCGTCAAACGACTTTAGTTTGGCACCAAAAGAAGGGGGGCGCAGCACGACCGCTACTTTCATTCCTTCTTTTTTCAAATCCATGCCATACTGTGGCTTGCCGGTAATGATTTTTTCTATGTCAACGTTTTTGGTGTCGGTACCAATGATTTTGAAGGCAGATGGGTCTTTCAACTCTACCTCTTCAGGCACGGTTACGGATGCAGCAGCGGAGGCTATTTGTCCATAGGTGAGTGTTTCACCTTTTGCGTTTTTGATCACTCCCTCAGAAGTAGTTAGGGTTGAGGCATCTACCTGCCACTGCTTGGCAGCTGCTTCCATCAGCATCTTTCTTGCGGTAGCACCTGCCATTCTCAGGCCTTTCCATGAACTTCTCAACGACTGACTGCCGCCGGCCACCTGCCTCACAAATTTCTCCGTATCAAGAGGCGCTTGTTCAACCACGACATCTTTCCAGGCCACGTCCAATTCTTCAGCCACTATCATCGGCATTGACGTCTTGATGTTTTGGCCTACCTCAGGGTTTGGCGACATGATCGTAACGAGGCCGTTCTCACCTATTTTGAGGTAAGCATTTACATTGAACCACTCTTTAGGTGCTCCTTTAATAGCGGTTTCAGCACTGGGACTGCACGATACCAGCCAGTTGAAGCCGATAACAAGTCCGCCACTACCGGCTGCTGATACTTTCAGAAAGGATCTTCTGTTGTATGATGTTTTTATTAAAGTCATGATTTCGAATTTTTGGAATAGACTTAAACGCTTGCGGAAGCCGTCTTGATGGCTGCCTTGATACGGTTGTAAGTGGCACAACGGCAAATATTGCCATTCATGGCGCTTTCTATTTCCTCGTCGGTTGGAGAGGCATTTTTCGCCAGCAGGGCTGCGGCATTCATGATCTGACCTGCCTGACAATAGCCGCACTGGGGTACGTCGTGCTCTCTCCAGGCGTTCTGAAGCGGGTGAGAGGCATCGGCAGATAAGCCTTCGATGGTCACCACAGACTTGTCTCCCAGCGTTGAAATAGGCATCGAGCAAGACCTGACGGCATTTCCATCAACGTGAACCGTACAGGCGCCACACATGGCTATTCCACAGCCAAATTTGGTACCTACCAAATCGAGGTTGTCACGAAGCACCCAAAGAAGTGGAGTGTCCGCATCTACATCAACCTGATGTTCTTTTCCATTAACTTTTAGATTAAACTGGGCCATAATGTAAGAGTTGATTTACTGAATACTTTCAAAGTACCAATAATTGGTCATATTTCATAGACGTCTGGGATGGCTGGAAAAATGCAGTTGTAAAGTGTTTCGAATACCATGCTTTCCAGTTACTTACGAAATCAGGAAGCCGTGCAGAAAGCCATGAGAGTTCTTCACTTTTCTGTGTGTAAATCGCTTTGGTCTGGTCTTTTTAGTTTGATAAAAGCAACTGAAATAGCTGCAAGTATCAATAGCGTGCCAGCCAGCCTGATAGCATTCACCGGACTGTTGCCAAGCCATGACGAGTAGTACATAGGAATGGTGAAGGTTTCGAGCAACATGGGAATGACGATAAACATGTTGAATATGCCCATGTATACCCCCGTCCTTTCGGGAGGGATACTGCCTGCAAGCATCACATAGGGATTTCCCATCATACTTGCCCAGGATAGCCCCATGCCAATGATAGGAATAAAGACCATGCCAGGACTGTTTAGCTCCGGAATCACGAGCAAGCCAGCACCAGCCAGGAACATGCATGCTCCGTGAATCCACTTTGGGCCGTATTTTTGAGCCAGCATCGCTAGCCCGAAAGCGGCAAAAAAGGCAATGAAATTGTAAAACGCCCCAATTTGCCCCACCAGCAGGTCAGCTTTTCTGAAGCCGGGGTCAAACACGTCGGTAGTGCCAAAGAGAGATTTTGATAGCGACTTGGCGATGTACTGCCAGTAAATGAACATAGCATACCAGCTAAACAGCATCATGGGTAGCATCTGCTTCATCGTGAGAGGCATTTCTTTGAAGGCCTTGGCAATTTCAGCAATGGTCGAACCTATGCCCTTGGGTTGGCTTCTGATGTGGGCCTTTTCTTCCTCCGAAATAGGAATTTCCTTCGTGGTTTTTAACGTCCACAGGATAGAGCCTATGGACACCACAGCGCCAATCATGAAAGCGATGATTGTTGTGACAGGGATACCACTTTCATTTTTTGCAAGTTCGCTGACACCGAAAAAAATGAGAAGAGTGGGGGTGAGGTATGAGAGGGTTTGTCCAAGGCCGGTGAACGCACTTTGAGTTAAAAAGCCAAGCGAATGTTGCTCCTTCGGCAGTTTGTCACTAACAAACGCCCGGTAGGGCTCCTGCGTGATGTTGTTAGCCGCATCGAGGATCCAAAGCACGCTTGCTGCCATCCACACGGTGCTGCTGTACGGCATCACGAGCAGACTAAGGCTACAGAATATAGCGCCTATGAGAAAATACGGAGTCCGGCGGCCCCATTTGGTGATGGTTTTGTCGCTTATGGCACCGATGATGGGTTGAACGATAAGTCCGGTCATGGGGCCTGCGAGCCACAGGAGGGGGAGTTCACTTTCTTCAGCGCCTAAATATGAATAAATAGGACTCATGTTGGCTTGCTGCAGGCCGAAGCTGTACTGGAGCCCGAAAAAGCCAAAATTCATGTTGATGATCTGCCAGAATTTGAGTGTAGGCTTGCCCATAAAAAAGTCTAATTTCTAACCTCCTTGTTGCCAGGAAGGTAATAACGTGCAGAAAATTGTTTTTGCAATGGAATTCTCAACTTTTAACCGCCACTGCTAAAAATTGTTTACGTTCACTGCAAGCCATTTCTATAGTAGCATTCCAAAAGCTGCTACTACTGTCATGGCTATTATAAACCACCGATACTGCTTCTCAGGAATTTTCTTAATGATGGCCACTCCGATAAGAGCGCCGAGGCCAATAGCCGGTAAAGTTACAAGGTCAAAAAGGAAGGAGTCTACAGTGATGGTGTGCCAGCTGAAGATGTGAAAAGGCAGCTTGAACCAATTGAGAACCATAAAGAACCAGGCTGCCGTACCGATGAATGAATTTTTCGGTAAGTGTACGGAGAGCAGGTAAAGGGCCATAACAGACCCTGCGAGGTTACCAACCATAGAGGTAAACCCGCCTGCAACGCCCATGAGTGCTGCAAGCCAAAAGTAAGCCGGCACCTTTTCTTCATTTTTTTTCCTCTTCTCCAGCCAAATCATTAGGCCGACCGAAGCAAAAATGATGATGGCCATGATGAGCTTAAAGGCCTCGTCGTCAATGTAGTTGCCCACCCAGGTGCCGAGTAAGGTTCCTGCTGCTGCCCATGGAAACAGCTTCCACAGGTGATCCCACGCCGCATGCCGGTGGTAGTACACCACTCCAAAAATATCGGCAAGGCACAAAATAGGAAGGAGGAAGCCGCTCGACTGCTTGCCACCAAACACAGCAGCCAGCAGCGGCACCGCTATCATTCCTGCCCCATGAACGCCTGTTTTGGACATGCCGATGAGCACTGACACCGAAAGTATCATCCACAAATCAGAGTGGGAAAGCTCATAGGAGAAAAGTTCTATCAACTAAGAATGAGATTTGGCGGTGGTCAGTTTCTGTCATTAAAAATGTAGGTGAAACTAGTCAAGGCCAAATTAATAACCGAAATTTTTTAAACCGGACAGTTTAAAAGATCAGGTTTTCTGCTTTTTCTTTTTTGCAGCCGGAAAAAGTATGTTGTTGAGAATCAGTCGGTAGCCAGGGGAATTTGGATGCAGATTGAGGTCAGTTGGGGGGTCGCCCACAAGGTGTTGATAGTCTTCCGGGTCGTGACCGCCATAGAAAGTATAAAAGCCCTTGCCAAATATGCCATGAAGATACCGCACTTCGCCAATGCTCTTATTTTCGCCCATTACCACCACATCGGGCTTAACGGTTGCATTTCTAAATGCAGTTGTTTGTCCCATAAAACCTTTAATGATCCGTTCATGGTTCTGGGTGAGCATGGTGGGAATGGGATCCCACTTGGCGCTGAACTCAAACAAATTGAAGTAATCGTTCCTCTCAATTACTCCCCGCTCGTTGGGCTGCATGTCGATGTTTGAGTATTCGTATTCAAGTGGCCGGCGTTCCAGCAGGAAGTCACCGAAAGCAAATGTTTTACTAAAGTCCAGCTTTTGCTGAGCCCGTGGGTCTGCCGGGTCGCCATCGTACATGCTTTCGCAAATGTCGATACCTTCGGCGGCCAGGGCAATATCGTAGGAGTCGGTAGCGGAGCACATGGCAAAGAGGAAGCCGCCGCTGCCCACAAAGTCTCTGATTTTTTTCGCCACGCCCAGCTTCATTTGTGACACCTTCATAAAGCCGTGTTTTCTGGCCATTTCTTCATAGTCTCTTTGCTGCTCTATGTACCAGGGGTAGTTACCATAGGCCCGGTAAAACTTCCCATACTGGCCGGTAAAATCTTCGTGGTGCAAATGCAGCCAGTCGTATTTGGGTAGCTCGTTGTACAGGATTTCCTCATCAAAAATGACATCGTAGGGAATCTCAGCGTAGGAGAGTACCATGGTCACGGCATCGTCCCAGGGTAGCTTACTTTTTGGTGAGTAAACGGCAATTTTTGGGTACTTTTCCAGCCTCATGGCGTCCATATTGGATGATGGACTCGCAATGACCTCAAGTATCTGCCCGGCTTCGGCATCGGAAATCACCTCATAGCTTACTCCCCGGATAATCAGCTCATTTTCAAAAGCCTGGTAATACTTAAACATAAAGCTGCCGCCCCTGTAGTTGAGCAGCCAGTCAATCTCAATATCTTTGGAAAGTACCCAATAGGCCACGCCATACGATTTCAAGTGGTTCGTTTGGCTGTTGTCCATCGGTATCAGGATTGAAGACGAGAATGCCTTGCTACCAATAAACAAAAAGATACAAAGGAGAAATATAATACGCTTCATGTGCTCAAATTTTTTCTATTGAACCTGCCTGAAGGGAGCACTTTTTCTTGCTCCGAAGGCTTAACTTCGCCAACTAAATCTAACAGAACAAGTCGTAAATTCCATGAGTCACCTTGTCTTAACGTACAATTGTGTGATTTAGTCACCTTTACAGTAACGTAAGAAACATTTTTTAGGTGAAATCAATTCTCTTTTCTGGAGTCCGATGTCAGAAATTGCTTTTTTGTACCACTTCGGCTCTCTTTTTCAGCCTCTGCACAGCCCTGTTGGCCGGGTCGAGTTCCAGTGCCTTATTAATGTATTTGTATGCACTCTCTAAATCACCTTTTTGTAGGTAAATCTCACCAAGGACAACATAGGGTTTGGGTACTTTTTTGTCTTTGAAACACTTCTTTAGCTTGTAGGCGAGCTCAAGTGCATTGTCATAGTTGCCGAGTGCAGCCTCCAGCGTCGATTCGTAGCCGATGAGGAAAGGGGCTGGCTTTTTAAGCGAGAGGTTATAGCTTTTTAGGGTGTCGAGTGCTTTTTGAGGCCCGTAAAGATAGTTTACGATCTCAAAGTACTCTGAGATAAAGTATACCTCATCCGGGTACTTCTTTCCAATCAAGCCGAAGTTTTGCAGGCCGGTTTGCAAGGCGATGCCAATCTTTTCCGCCGTTTTCACACTATCCATTTCCTCTCTGGCATTCAGAAATTCTATCAGCATCACCGACACATCGGCCACGAGTTGTTCGTCTTCCGTTGCCAGGTGCTTTTTGCTGTTGATCTTTTCAAGTATTTCGTAGCGTTCTTTAATGTCGGGTGAAATTCTACCCACAAGGCTTTGTCCTAAAATAAACTCAGGATCAAATGCTATGGCTTTTCGGTACGACTGCTCCGCCCGTGTATAGTCTGCATAGTCCATGATCTGCTTCCATCCAAGGTAGTAATAGTGTTTGGCGGAGTCAGATGGTGTGCTGAGAGGCAACAACTGCGCTTTGGCTTGAATTAAAAATGTGAAGAGTGTAATAAAAAGCAATAAAACCTTACTCATTAACTGTGTGTTGATAGCTTCTCAAAATGTAAAGCTATGAAAGTGAAGAAGATCGTACAACACGGCCTGGTATGAATGGCAAATGTAATTGCTTATTGGGGCAGGGATTCCTCGTAGTGGAATTTTGGAGATAGTTGTTGGTCGGCTGAGGCAGGCCTTTTGCAAAAAGGGCTGAATGGTTAAAAGCGGCGCCGAGAAATTGTTTTGAATACACATTTATTAGATTTACAAAGAATTTGAATTCCACATGATCATCTTAGAAAACATCCGGGAAGGTATCAAGGCTGTGCAAACGAACACACTAAGGTCAGTTCTTACTGCGATGATCATTGCGATAGGAATTACATCTTTGGTGGGAATTCTAACGGCCATAGAAGGGATACAGGCGTCTATCAATAACAGCTTGTCAGATTTGGGAGCTAACACCTTTGACGTCAGAACCAAACGTTACGATAACCGCAGGTCCAGCGGAGTAGAAGAAAAACGGTATCCGGCCATCAACTACCGTGAGGCCCGAAGATTCCTCGATCTTTACAACTCCTATGGCACTCCCTCTCTCACCACCTGGGTAACCGGAGTAGCCGAACTGAGCAGAGGGTCGAAGGTAACCAACCCAAACATGCGAATTGTGGGAGGGGACGCCAATATTCTCGTCGTTGAAGGCGGTGAGTTGTCGCAGGGGCGTAATTTTTCTCAGATTGAGGCACAGAATGGAGCTAACGTAGTCATTATTGGCGACGAGGTGTATAGTAATTTGTTTGAAAAGAACGAAAATCCTGTTAATCAATTCATTACGGCCTATGGGATCAGGTTCAGGGTGATTGGGGTTCTGGAAAAACAAGGAAATATTGGCGGAGACAGTGGGCTTGATAGGTACTTTTTGGTACCCCTGGAAACTGCGAGGAGGGTAGATCCACGACGGAACCTTCAATATACCATAACGGTAGCCATCAACGACCCTACGCAAATGGAGTATGCGATGGGCCAGGCCACAGGTCTCATGCGATCTATCCGAAAAGACCCCTTGGGCGAGCCGGATTCATTTGATGTAGCCAGAAACCAGTCGTTGGCCGAGAGCCTGGAAGAGATCACAGGCTACCTTCGAATGGGTGGATTTGGAATAGGGTTCATCACACTTTTGGGTGCTTCCATCGGGCTTATGAACATCATGCTGGTTTCAGTTACGGAGCGCACCAGGGAGATAGGCGTTCGCAAAGCGCTTGGTGCTTCACCTACTAAAATCAGACAGCAGTTCCTCATAGAAGCCATAGTTATCACGCAAATGGGTGGTATTGGAGGGATTATTTTGGGTATTCTGGTGGGCAATCTCATTGCTAAGTTGCTCGATGCAGATGGTTTTGTCATTCCATGGTTTTGGATGATGGTCGGCTTGCTTATTGGTATGTTTGTGGGGATACTCAGCGGTTATTTGCCGGCCTACAAAGCTTCGAAGCTTGACCCTATCGAATCTCTCCGATTCGAATAATTGCCATGTAGTGGTAACAATTTCGTAAATTGTGCTTTCTTGCTTTTAAAGAATTTCGTTGCCGTGCAAGTACAATTTATGTTATCGACTACCTGGAAGTGCTTGTGGATATTTTTTGGGCTATTCTTCCTTTCCTTTTTTGTAAAGGGGCAGGAGATCGCCATTACCGGAGTTTATCAGGGCAAATCTCTATTTATTCAAAACCCATTATCTGAGGGCGTTGAGAAGTTTTGTGTTAGAGAAGTATTGCTTAACGGGCGGGCGCTCAACCTTAATTTGAAGCTGTCGGCCCTGGAGATTGACTTCAAAGGGCTCGACTTATACACGCCTGTTTCGATAAGAGTGCTTCACGATACCATTTGTTCACCCAAGATTGTGAACCCGCAGGCCATTTTCTGGCATAGCTCTTTTCGCTTTAATAGCATTGTTTTCATTGAAGAGGAAATCAAGTGGAACACGAGAGGAGAGAGGGAAAAAGCATCCTATATCATTGAAAGGCTGGGGGGAGAAGATTGGATAGAAATAGATGAAATACCTTCACAGGGGCAATTTGCGTCTAGTGATTATTCCTACTTTCCTGAGCTGACTGAAGGCTCGAATAAATTCAGAGTAAAATATAGAGCAAGCGCTAACAACTATCTGTACTCTGATGAGGTTGAGTTTGTTTACTACAAGGTGCCCATTACCTTCACTCCAAAGGTGGTGTCCGACAAAATGACACTATCGAGGGCTACTGCTTTCGAAATCTTAAATGAAAAGGAAGAGGTGATTTTGACCGGAAATGCCAAAGAAATCCCTCTTCGTCTTCTGAAGCCTGGCAACTATTACATCATTCTCGACGGCTTTAAGGAGTCGTTTGTTAAGAAGTGAGGAGTTGACGCTGCTTGTTAAACCAGCGCTATTCCAAAGAACCTATCCAAAACAGTCAGGATGAAGATAATACCCAGTACGATCGGGCAGAAGTAACTCACCATCAGGTTGATAAATTTCTCCACAAAAGAGCCATGATAGTTAGGGTAACCCTGGGCAATTTCTTCATTGAGGTTGTGCTTTTTCCACACATAGGCGCCAAAGAACGAAATCAGGCAGCCGCCTAATGGTAGCAGGCTGTCATTAGCAATGTCCGACACCAGCGTCATGAAATCGGTCGGGTTGTCGTTACCCATATAGGTGATAAAAGAAGAGAAGAAGGGAGAATAGCCATTGGCCATCAGCGACGGGATGCCAACTATAAATATGATTATTGCTATCAGCCAAACAGCCTTTTTTCTGTCTATTTTGAGTTCATCCACAGCATAAGCAACAGGTACTTCTAAAAGCGATACCGTGCTGGTGAGAGCTGCAAAAGAAAGCAAAAGGAAGAAGGAAGCGCCCACTATTATCCCGAGAATTGGCCCAAATGACTCAAAAACGCCAGGAAGTGTGGCAAAAATAAGGCCCGGACCACCGGTGACCTCGTGCAAGTTTCCCTCACTCATGTAGGCAACGAATGGAAACATCATCAAACCTGCCAAAAATGCTACCGAAATGTCGGTGAGGGTGATCAGGGCAGCAGAAGAGATAATGTTCTCGTCTTTGGATACGTAGCTGCCGTAGGTAATGAGGGCTCCCATACCTAAAGAGAGAGAAAAGAATGCCTGACCAAGTGCACTGTATACTACTTCAAAATTGATTTCCGAAAAGTCGGGTACGAGGTAAAACTTAACCCCCTCCATGGCGTGAGGCAATGTCATGGCGTAGGCCACCAGCGAAATAATAAGAATGAGGAGGGTAGGCATCAGAATTTTGGAAGCTTTTTCGATGCCGCCGGACACGCCCTTTGAAACGATAAAAGCTGTAGAGAACATGAACACGGCACCATAGGCTCCAATTTTGACCACATCCTTGATGTAATCTCCAAACTGCCCTCCAATGGCAAAGTTGCCCATTAGCATTTCGAGAAAGTAGCCAAAGGCCCAACCTGCCACCACATTATAGAAAGAAAGGATAAGCACGCCGGCTAGCACCCCCATTTTCCCAAGAAACTTCCATTTCGGAAATCCGAGAGCACCAAATGCTCCAACTGGGTCTTTTTGGGTTTTTCGGCCGATGGCAATCTCAGTCACCATTACCGGAAAGCAGAGAATGAAGCAAAAGCCGAGGTACATCAACACAAAGGCTGCGCCGCCACCATCAGCCACCTCAAATGGGAATTTCCAAATGTTGCCCAAACCAACAGCTGAACCAGCTGCGGCCGCAATGAAACCGATCTTACTATTGAAATTCCCTCTAGAAGCCATTTGGTAGTTAGGTTAAGTTTGTTTCCAACATGCAATCTATCAAATGCGACGAAAAATCTTTATTGCGTAGCGTCATAATTATTTCTGCGGTTAATTGTGCACTTTATAAGCTTGACCTGAAGAGTCAGCCCGTATTTTGGATCTAATTCTCGAATTCGTCTGCATAATTCCTCTCCGGGGGTCTCGCTTCTGTTACGTTACATTCCATGTAAGATTAACATCTGAACGTCATTTACCTGGGATGTAATCTCATCAAACCCATAGAACTCCAGTTTACTTCATTTTATCAATGAAGGGATATTGTGGCCTTAGAGATATCAATAAAAGCAAATTAATTATACTTCAAATTAGTATAATTCAATTATATTGACGTTGGGGTGCTTCTTATTGAAATGACAAGGCGGGCTGGTTGTAGTCAACCCTTACACATGTAGTAATTCGGAAGAGATTGACAAACAGGCTACTTGGACGATTTTTATATTTGAAAATGCCGGAGTTGCATTTCGTACGAACTCGAAATGACTTGACTACTTATAAATAAGTATTTATTATCAGCCAAATTAAATTGATATGAATATTATTGGTATTAATTATATAATTCCTATGTTTATGCCTCAATTGTATTTTTACAGGTTGTTGCACCGCTACTGAGAGATTTTATAGGTTAAGTTGTATGAATAATTTGATGTTTACCAATCCCGCAAAAACTACAAAATAGAATAATAGCCAACTTTAGTTTTTCTTTAGGGAACCCCGAATTTTCATCAGCTATTCCTGGATTATTAGGATCATAACTTGATCTGAGATCAGTGGTGTTTAGCTATTCTTTCAACAATCTTTTAGTTCAAACACCTCTTATCTTCGACGAAACTTTTTGTTATAGCATAGGATCTTTGCTATTTGTATCGTCAATAGTTATGACTTTCTGACAAAAATATTGTAATTATAAATCGGTGTTTTTTTCATCTGATCGAAATATGAATTGGACCATTTCTAACCTTAGCCGGTCATGAAGATAAATTTGGCAAAAATCCAACTGGCAATAATAGTTTGCCTAATTCCTTTTTTTGGTGCCAGGGCTCAGGAGTTCTCGGTGG
This sequence comes from Imperialibacter roseus, assembly GCF_032999765.1. Lineage (GTDB taxonomy): Bacteria > Bacteroidota > Bacteroidia > Cytophagales > Cyclobacteriaceae > Imperialibacter > Imperialibacter roseus. Next base: position 2,012,506 of record NZ_CP136051.1, read on the forward strand.
GTGTTAACACACTTACTCCGAATAAGAACGCAGTTTTGCATCTGGTGTCCCCAAATAGTAATCAGGGATTCCTTGTTCCACAGGTTTCTACCAATCAGCGGCAGTCCATGATTCCGATACTTGCTAGCGGAACGACAAACAATGGACTGATTGTGTATGACGGTGATGAAAACAGTTTCTACTACTGGGCCAATGGTGCATGGCGCAAAGGACTGGGTGTGTTTGAAGGAGCCGTGGCCGGAGGAGATTTGACTGGAACGTTCCCTAACCCTGTCTTAAAGCCTTCTATTGTAACTTTTGACAAGCTTGCGCCTTTTAGCGTTATCGGTGAGAAGATAGCTCCGGGTGCAGTAACGACTGATAAAATTGAAAATGGTGCAGTTACCTCTGATAAATTAGCTGTAAGCGGAGCTACAGCAGGCACATTTGGCAATGAGACAACGGTATCGCAAGTAACAGTGAATGACCGTGGCATCATCACAAGTGTGGCAAACGTCGCAATATCTATTGTGTCGGACAATATCGTTGATGGCAGCATCATTAACATTGACCTGGCTAACAATACCATTACGATCAATAAGATTGATGCCGAAGGGACGGTCTCCTCTGTATTGGGGACGGATGCAGCCGGTGCCCCAACCTGGATACCGCTAAGCAATTTTGCAAGCTCTACTTTAGCTACAAGCAATGTATTTATTGGCGACGACACGGGGACGGCCTCAGCCCAACCCGTTATCGGTGATGCCACCCTTACCTACACAGCTACAGGTGCCGATTTGCAGCTGGCGGCAGATGCTGTAACCACCAACGAAATCGCTACAGGTGCCGTCACAAGTAATGAGATTTTGGATGGGGGGGTGCAGACCGCCGATATAGCTGATCAGAATGTCACTACTGCAAAACTTGCAGACGACGGAGTAACCGCCACTAAAATTAATGACGACGTGGCTGGAGTCGGCTTAAGTCCAAATGCTACGACAGGTGCCCTGGATGTAAATGCAGGCAATGGCCTGACCATCAATGGCGATGATCTTGAAGCAGACATTGCTCAGTTGGCTGGCCAGGGCCTGGGGGCAAACACCGGAACTGGGGCAGTAGATATTAAGGTAGACGGTACTTCGCTGGAAATTGCGTCGGATATTGTGCAGGTAGCGAGCGGGGGAATTGGTAATGCAAAGCTTGCCACTGATGCCGTTACTTCCGATAAAATTGCCGATGGCAGCATAAGCGCAGCCGATATAGCAACTGGCGCAGTAACAACAGATGAGATTTTGGATCTTACCATTGCGACGGCGGACATTGCCAACGACGCAGTAACCAGAGATAAAATCAACGCCAATGTGGCTGGCGATGGTCTTGAACAATTTACCGATGGAACCCTAAGGGTGAAAGTAGGGAGTGGGCTCTCGTTTGATCCTGACAAAAAGCTACAGTTGGCGATTGTACCTAACGATGACGAATTTTTGATCGGTACCTCGTCGGGTTTTGAAGGAACGACGGTGGTGGGAGACATTAGTATGACCTATAATACTGGGACAGACCGAATTGACTCCAAAATACAGCCAGATAAAGTGACTGCCACAGAAATAGCCACAGATGCGGTTGGCAGTGCCGAAATTCTTGCCGGAGCGGTTAATACGTCCGAGCTTGCCGATGGCGCTGTGACCAATGCGAAATTAGGTGCCAGCGCTGTGACCTCCGATAAGATAACTGATGGCACTATTCAGGCTGTGGACATAGTGAATTTGGGCGTAACCACCGCCAAGATTAATGACAATGCCATAACAACCGGTAAAATAGCAGACGGCCAGGTGCAGACATTGGATATTGCAGATGCAAATGTCACGACAGCCAAGATCGCCAATAATGCAATCGTGACCAGCAAACTAGCTGACGATGCAGTTACCCCTGCGAAATTGGATGCACTCGTTGCTGGCTTGGGTTTGGTTCAAAATGGTACAGGAGCTTTGGACATTGGAGAGGGCAATGGTATCAAGGTAAATGCTAATGATATTGAGGTAGATTTGAGCGATATTGATGGTGTAGCCTTGCAGGAGAATGCTGGTGTGCTTGACGTTCAGTTCGATGATGTGACGATTGGTGTCAATGCCGATAAACTTGAAGTTAAGGATGCTGGCATCGTTACGGCGAAACTAAATGATGGTGCTGTCACAAACGCAAAATTGGCTGATAATTCGGTTTCAACAGGAAAGATAGTCGATGGGACAATACAGGCAGGGGATATTGCTGACGGAAATATTACCAATGTAAAACTGGCTGCCAATTCAGTTAATACAGGAAAGATTGAAGATGGTCAGGTTCAAACGGCCGATCTGGCTGACGCCAACGTGACAACCGCCAAGGTAGCTGACGCAAATATTACCACTGCTAAACTAGCCGATGATGCAGTAAATGCATCTAAACTCAATGCAGATGTAGCCGGGGCTGGTCTTATTCAAAATGGAACTACAGGTGCTATAGATATAGGAGCTGGCAGCGGGATTATAGTTAATGCAGACGATATTCAGATAGATATTTCGGGGATCGCTGGTACAGCCTTGGCTGATGATGGCAGCGATGGAACCCTTGATGTGCAGGTGGATGGAAGCACTATTGGTGTAAATGCAAACAAACTTTATGTGCCTGCTTCCGGCATAACAGCTACACAACTTGCGAATGACGCTGTCACAACTAACAAGTTGATCAATGACGCAGTTACCACCGGTAAAATCGCTGATGGTAATGTGCAAACAGCGGATATTGCTGACGCCAATGTGACAACCGTAAAAATTACTGACAACGCTATTACAACAGCTAAAATACAGGATGGTCAGGTGCAGACCAGTGACATTGCTGATGCCAACGTAACCACAGCAAAAATTGCTGATGGAAATGTGACAACAGCTAAGCTGAATGACGATGCAGTTACTGCCGCTAAACTGAACGCTGACGTATCTGGAGCAGGTTTAATCCAAAATGGAACAACTGGCGCAATTGATATTGGCGCAGGAAATGGCATCACTGTGAATGCTGACAATATTCAGGTTGACATTTCTGGTATTGCAGGAACTGCATTGGCTGATGATGGATCTGATGGCACTTTGGATGTGCAGGTGGACGGTAGCACCATTGGAGTAACAGGCAATGCCCTTTTTGTGCCGAATGCAGGAATTGGTACCGCTCAAATCGCCAACGCAGGAGTGACAACGGCAAAACTCGCCGACGGCAATGTGACGACTGTAAAAATTGCCGATGGCAGTGTCACAACAGCCAAAATTGCCGATGGAAATGTATTAACCGGTAAGATCGCTAATGATGCGATTACAAGTGCCAAGATACAAGACGGGCAGGTGCAAACGAGCGACATTGCAGATGGCACGATCCAAACAATAGATATCGGAAATGATCAAGTGACAGTAAGTAAACTCCAGAACGGGACGCCTGGCAATACTCAATTGATAGTCGCCGATCAAACCACTGGGGAGCCTGGCTATGTAAACCTATCAACGGTTATTGGGAATTTGGCAGGTAACGGGCTGGTAGGGAATGGGGAGAAGATTGATGCCAATCCTGATGACGTGACCATCGAATTGGCCACCGATATGTTGCAAGTAAAGGATCTCGGAATAACTAACCCTAAAATAGCTAGCAGGACGATTACATTCGATAAGTTGTCAGGCACGGCAGGGTTTGAAAATTCATTGCTAATTAACAACTCTTCGAATTTTCCCGTTTGGTTCGCACCAGGATCCAATCAAGTACTTATTACTAGCTCGGGAGGAAGCATCACCACAAAACCCATAGGTGAATTTGCCACCAATAACCTGGCTTACGGGAGTATTTTTATCGGTAATTCTTCAGGTATATCCACTCAATTGAGTGTCAATAATGCCGGTAACTTAATTATAGGTAACGGAACTTCAGCCGTTTCACTGCCGTTGACTGGTGATATTAATCTGAATAGTGCTGGTGCGACAACAATTCAGAATAACGCAGTTCAGGGTGATGACATTGATGTGACCTCTGGTAACTTCATTGTAGGTGGAGCTAATCAAGTTCAGTTAAATAATACCCTCGGCCTGCAGGTGGCTAACGCTACCGATTTGAACGGCAGCCTGACTGTTGATGGCTCTACTTTCAGTTTGGACGCAACCGGAGCCTCGAACTTGACGACCACCGCTGGGGCTTTGACGCTACAAGGTGCCGGAGGCGTGAATATAGGTGCCAATGGTGTACTGACCGATGTCATCGGGGGATTGAACGTTACCCAGGATGCAGATATTGATGGTAACACAACCCTTAATGGTAATGTTACGCTCGGAAACGTAGCGACAGATGGTGTGACTGTGACTGGCGAAATACTCGGTGCGACACCACTTAATTTTGAAGGGTCGGCTAATAATGACGTTTATACAAGCTTTGCAATCACTAACCCAACTTCTGCCCGCACGATCAATTTTCCGGATGCGAGTGGAACGGTTGTTTTGTCAGGAGGGGCAACGCTAGCCAATGATATAGCCTTGAGTACAGACGGGGCAGGTCAGATAGTGAATGCAGTAGAGGCCCAGGACTTCAATGTTCAGTCTCAGAATATCAACATAGGTGATGAATCAGATGATGTAGTTGATATCACAGGTATTACAAATTTGAATGGAGGCGATGTAACGATAGCCGATGGTGCTACTGCTACCAATATCAACAACGATGATATTAACATCGGTAATGCCTCTGGCGACCTTGTCGACATCACAGGAGCGACGACAATCACAGGCGGTAACCTGACAGTAAGCTCACCCCAGTCAGATTTCAACAGTGCCACGACGAATGTAACGGGTGCAGCTATCAATATAGGTGATGCAGCAGGAGACGCAGTAGATATTACTGCGGCGACCAATATTAACGGAGGTAATCTGACAGTAGATGCCCCTGTAACGACATTAAACAGTGGAGTTATCAATCTGAGTGCCGATGCTACCGGGGACATATTATTGAATGGCGAGATCCAGGGGGGCAGTCCTTTTATACTTGAGGGATCGACTGACGATGCGAATGAGACGACGATCAGTTTGGTAGATCCGACAGCGGATCGTACGATCAGTTTTCCGGATGCGAGTGGAACGGTTGTTTTGTCAGGAGGGGCAACGCTAGCCAATGATATAGCCTTGAGTACAGACGGGGCAGGTCAGATAGTGAATGCAGTAGAGGCCCAGGACTTCAATGTTCAGTCTCAGAATATCAACATAGGTGATGAATCAGATGATGTAGTTGATATCACAGGTATTACAAATTTGAATGGAGGCGATGTAACGATAGCCGATGGTGCTACTGCTACCAATATCAACAACGATGATATTAACATCGGTAATGCCTCTGGCGACCTTGTCGACATCACAGGAGCGACGACAATCACAGGCGGTAACCTGACAGTAAGCTCACCCCAGTCAGATTTCAACAGTGCCACGACGAATGTAACGGGTGCAGCTATCAATATAGGTGATGCAGCAGGAGACGCAGTAGATATTACTGCGGCGACCAATATTAACGGAGGTAATCTGACAGTAGATGCCCCTGTAACGACATTAAACAGTGGAGTTATCAATCTGAGTGCCGATGCTACCGGGGACATATTATTGAATGGCGAGATCCAGGGGGGCAGTCCTTTTATACTTGAGGGATCGACTGACGATGCGAATGAGACGACGATCAGTTTGGTAGATCCGACAGCGGATCGTACGATCAATTTTCCGGATGCGAGTGGAACGGTTGTTTTGTCAGGAGGGGCAACGCTAGCCAATGATATAGCCTTGAGTACAGACGGGGCAGGTCAGATAGTGAATGCAGTAGAGGCCCAGGACTTCAATGTTCAGTCTCAGAATATCAACATAGGTGATGAATCAGATGATGTAGTTGATATCACAGGTATTACAAATTTGAATGGAGGCGATGTAACGATAGCCGATGGTGCTACTGCTACCAATATCAACAACGATGATATTAACATCGGTAATGCCTCTGGCGACCTTGTCGACATCACAGGAGCGACGACAATCACAGGCGGTAACCTGACAGTAAGCTCACCCCAGTCAGATTTCAACAGTGCCACGACGAATGTAACGGGTGCAGCTATCAATATAGGTGATGCAGCAGGAGACGCAGTAGATATTACTGCGGCGACCAATATTAACGGAGGTAATCTGACAGTAGATGCCCCTGTAACGACATTAAACAGTGGAGTTATCAATCTGAGTGCCGATGCTACCGGGGACATATTATTGAATGGCGAGATCCAGGGGGGCAGTCCTTTTATACTTGAGGGATCGACTGACGATGCGAATGAGACGACGATCAGTTTGGTAGATCCGACAGCGGATCGTACGATCAATTTTCCGGATGCGAGTGGAACGGTTGTTTTGTCAGGAGGGGCAACGCTAGCCAATGATATAGCCTTGAGTACAGACGGGGCAGGTCAGATAGTGAATGCAGTAGAGGCCCAGGACTTCAATGTTCAGTCTCAGAATATCAACATAGGTGATGAATCAGATGATGTAGTTGATATCACAGGTATTACAAATTTGAATGGAGGCGATGTAACGATAGCCGATGGTGCTACTGCTACCAATATCAACAACGATGATATTAACATCGGTAATGCCTCTGGCGACCTTGTCGACATCACAGGAGCGACGACAATCACAGGCGGTAACCTGACAGTAAGCTCACCCCAGTCAGATTTCAACAGTGCCACGACGAATGTAACGGGTGCAGCTATCAATATAGGTGATGCAGCAGGAGACGCAGTAGATATTACTGCGGCGACCAATATTAACGGAGGTAATCTGACAGTAGATGCCCCTGTAACGACATTAAACAGTGGAGTTATCAATCTGAGTGCCGATGCTACCGGGGACATATTATTGAATGGCGAGATCCAGGGGGGCAGTCCTTTTATACTTGAGGGATCGACTGACGATGCGAATGAGACGACGATCAGTTTGGTAGATCCGACAGCGGATCGTACGATCAATTTTCCGGATGCGAGTGGAACGGTTGTTTTGTCAGGAGGGGCAACGCTAGCCAATGATATAGCCTTGAGTACAGACGGGGCAGGTCAGATAGTGAATGCAGTAGAGGCCCAGGACTTCAATGTTCAGTCTCAGAATATCAACATAGGTGATGAATCAGATGATGTAGTTGATATCACAGGTATTACAAATTTGAATGGAGGCGATGTAACGATAGCCGATGGTGCTACTGCTACCAATATCAACAACGATGATATTAACATCGGTAATGCCTCTGGCGACCTTGTCGACATCACAGGAGCGACGACAATCACAGGCGGTAACCTGACAGTAAGCTCACCCCAGTCAGATTTCAACAGTGCCACGACGAATGTAACGGGTGCAGCTATCAATATAGGTGATGCAGCAGGAGACGCAGTAGATATTACTGCGGCGACCAATATTAACGGAGGTAATCTGACAGTAGATGCCCCTGTAACGACATTAAACAGTGGAGTTATCAATCTGAGTGCCGATGCTACCGGGGACATATTATTGAATGGCGAGATCCAGGGGGGCAGTCCTTTTATACTTGAGGGATCGACTGACGATGCGAATGAGACGACGATCAGTTTGGTAGATCCGACAGCGGATCGTACGATCAATTTTCCGGATGCGAGTGGAACGGTTGTTTTGGACAACAACGGGGCAAGCGCTTTGACAACTTCAGAGATAGACCAGCTGGAGAATATAGATGCCACTACCATTAGCACTACCCAGTGGGGCTATTTAGGAGCGATGGATCAGGGAGTTGGTACAGGAGACAACGTTTCGTTTAATCAAATCACCGATGGTACAACGACACTTACAGGGGGAGCTATTACAGGTGCTACTTCCATAGGAACTGGGTCATTGACAGCATCAGGCACGATCACAGGCGGTACACTTACTGATGGAACACTTTCGTCGAATGGCGGAGCTATTACTGGCGCTACTGCGATAACGGCATCAGGAGCTGTAACAGCAGGAAGTATAGTAACAGCAGGCACTGTAGATGGTCGGGATGTATCAGTAGACGGCGCTACCCTAGATGCTCTTGATGCATCTGGAGTTTCGGCTCTTACATCTACAGAAGTAGCTCAGCTGGAGAATATAGATGCCACTACCATTAGTACTACCCAGTGGGGCTATTTAGGAGCGATGGATCAGGGAGTTGGTACAGGAGACAACGTTTCGTTTAATCAAATCACCGATGGTACAACGACACTTACAGGAGGAGCTATTACAGGTGCTACTTCCATAGGAACCGGGTCATTGACAGCATCAGGCACGATCACAGGCGGTACACTTACTGATGGAACACTTTCGTCGAATGGCGGAGCTATTACTGGCGCTACTGCGATAACGGCATCAGGAGCTGTAACAGCAGGAAGTATAGTAACAGCAGGCACTGTAGATGGTCGGGATGTATCAGTAGACGGCGCTACCCTAGATGCTCTTGATGCATCTGGAGTTTCGGCTCTTACATCTACAGAAGTAGCTCAGCTGGAGAATATAGATGCCACTACCATTAGTACTACCCAGTGGGGCTATTTAGGAGCGATGGATCAGGGAGTTGGTACAGGAGACAACGTTTCGTTTAATCAAATCACCGATGGTACAACGACACTTACAGGAGGAGCTATTACAGGTGCTACTTCCATAGGAACCGGGTCATTGACAGCATCAGGCACGATCACAGGCGGTACACTTACTGATGGAACACTTTCGTCGAATGGCGGAGCTATTACTGGCGCTACTGCGATAACGGCATCAGGAGCTGTAACAGCAGGAAGTATAGTAACAGCAGGCACTGTAGATGGTCGGGATGTATCAGTAGACGGCGCTACCCTAGATGCTCTTGATGCATCTGGAGTTTCGGCTCTTACATCTACAGAAGTAGCTCAGCTGGAGAATATAGATGCCACTACCATTAGTACTACCCAGTGGGGCTATTTAGGAGCGATGGATCAGGGAGTTGGTACAGGAGACAACGTTTCGTTTAATCAAATCACCGATGGTACAACGACACTTACAGGGGGAGCTATTACAGGTGCTACTTCCATAGGAACCGGGTCATTGACAGCATCAGGCACGATCACAGGCGGTACACTTACTGATGGAACACTTTCGTCGAATGGCGGAGCTATTACTGGCGCTACTGCGATAACGGCATCAGGAGCTGTAACAGCAGGAAGTATAGTAACAGCAGGCACTGTAGATGGTCGGGATGTATCAGTAGACGGCGCTACCCTAGATGCTCTTGATGCATCTGGAGTTTCGGCTCTTACATCTACAGAAGTAGCTCAGCTGGAGAATATAGATGCCACTACCATTAGTACTACCCAGTGGGGCTATTTAGGAGCGATGGATCAGGGAGTTGGTACAGGAGACAACGTTTCGTTTAATCAAATCACCGATGGTACAACGACACTTACAGGGGGAGCTATTACAGGTGCTACTTCCATAGGAACCGGGTCATTGACAGCATCAGGCACGATCACAGGCGGTACACTTACTGATGGAACACTTTCGTCGAATGGCGGAGCTATTACTGGCGCTACTGCGATAACGGCATCAGGAGCTGTAACAGCAGGAAGTATAGTAACAGCAGGCACTGTAGATGGTCGGGATGTATCAGTAGACGGCGCTACCCTAGATGCTCTTGATGCATCTGGAGTTTCGGCTCTTACATCTACAGAAGTAGCTCAGCTGGAGAATATAGATGCCACTACCATTAGTACTACCCAGTGGGGCTATTTAGGAGCGATGGATCAGGGAGTTGGTACAGGAGACAACGTTTCGTTTAATCAAATCACCGATGGTACAACGACACTTACAGGGGGAGCTATTACAGGTGCTACTTCCATAGGAACCGGGTCATTGACAGCATCAGGCACGATCACAGGCGGTACACTTACTGATGGAACACTTTCGTCGAATGGCGGAGCTATTACTGGCGCTACTGCGATAACGGCATCAGGAGCTGTAACAGCAGGAAGTATAGTAACAGCAGGCACTGTAGATGGTCGGGATGTATCAGTAGACGGCGCTACCCTAGATGCTCTTGATGCATCTGGAGTTTCGGCTCTTACATCTACAGAAGTAGCTCAGCTGGAGAATATAGATGCCACTACCATTAGTACTACCCAGTGGGGCTATTTAGGAGCGATGGATCAGGGAGTTGGTACAGGAGACAACGTTTCGTTTAATCAAATCACCGATGGTACAACGACACTTACAGGGGGAGCTATTACAGGTGCTACTTCCATAGGAACCGGGTCATTGACAGCATCAGGCACGATCACAGGCGGTACACTTACTGATGGAACACTTTCGTCGAATGGCGGAGCTATTACTGGCGCTACTGCGATAACGGCATCAGGAGCTGTAACAGCAGGAAGTATAGTAACAGCAGGCACTGTAGATGGTCGGGATGTATCAGTAGACGGCGCTACCCTAGATGCTCTTGATGCATCTGGAGTTTCGGCTCTTACATCTACAGAAGTAGCTCAGCTGGAGAATATAGATGCCACTACCATTAGTACTACCCAGTGGGGCTATTTAGGAGCGATGGATCAGGGAGTTGGTACAGGAGACAACGTTTCGTTTAATCAAATCACCGATGGTACAACGACACTTACAGGAGGAGCTATTACAGGTGCTACTTCCATAGGAACCGGGTCATTGACAGCATCAGGCACGATCACAGGCGGTACACTTACTGATGGAACACTTTCGTCGAATGGCGGAGCTATTACTGGCGCTACTGCGATAACGGCATCAGGAGCTGTAACAGCAGGAAGTATAGTAACAGCAGGCACTGTAGATGGTCGGGATGTATCAGTAGACGGCGCTACCCTAGATGCTCTTGATGCATCTGGAGTTTCGGCTCTTACATCTACAGAAGTAGCTCAGCTGGAGAATATAGATGCCACTACCATTAGTACTACCCAGTGGGGCTATTTAGGAGCGATGGATCAGGGAGTTGGTACAGGAGACAACGTTTCGTTTAATCAAATCACCGATGGTACAACGACACTTACAGGGGGAGCTATTACAGGTGCTACTTCCATAGGAACCGGGTCATTGACAGCATCAGGCACGATCACAGGCGGTACACTTACTGATGGAACACTTTCGTCGAATGGCGGAGCTATTACTGGCGCTACTGCGATAACGGCATCAGGAGCTGTAACAGCAGGAAGTATAGTAACAGCAGGCACTGTAGATGGTCGGGATGTATCAGTAGACGGCGCTACCCTAGATGCTCTTGATGCATCTGGAGTTTCGGCTCTTACATCTACAGAAGTAGCTCAGCTGGAGAATATAGATGCCACTACCATTAGTACTACCCAGTGGGGCTATTTAGGAGCGATGGATCAGGGAGTTGGTACAGGAGACAACGTTTCGTTTAATCAAATCACCGATGGTACAACGACACTTACAGGGGGAGCTATTACAGGTGCTACTTCCATAGGAACCGGGTCATTGACAGCATCAGGCACGATCACAGGCGGTACACTTACTGATGGAACACTTTCGTCGAATGGCGGAGCTATTACTGGCGCTACTGCGATAACGGCATCAGGAGCTGTAACAGCAGGAAGTATAGTAACAGCAGGCACTGTAGATGGTCGGGATGTATCAGTAGACGGCGCTACCCTAGATGCTCTTGATGCATCTGGAGTTTCGGCTCTTACATCTACAGAAGTAGCTCAGCTGGAGAATATAGATGCCACTACCATTAGTACTACCCAGTGGGGCTATTTAGGAGCGATGGATCAGGGAGTTGGTACAGGAGACAACGTTTCGTTTAATCAAATCACCGATGGTACAACGACACTTACAGGGGGAGCTATTACAGGTGCTACTTCCATAGGAACCGGGTCATTGACAGCATCAGGCACGATCACAGGCGGTACACTTACTGATGGAACACTTTCGTCGAATGGCGGAGCTATTACTGGCGCTACTGCGATAACGGCATCAGGAGCTGTAACAGCAGGAAGTATAGTAACAGCAGGCACTGTAGATGGTCGGGATGTATCAGTAGACGGCGCTACCCTAGATGCTCTTGATGCATCTGGAGTTTCGGCTCTTACATCTACAGAAGTAGCTCAGCTGGAGAATATAGATGCCACTACCATTAGCACTACCCAGTGGGGCTATTTAGGAGCGATGGATCAGGGAGTTGGTACAGGAGACAACGTTTCGTTTAATCAAATCACCGATGGTACAACGACACTTACAGGGGGAGCTATTACAGGTGCTACTTCCATAGGAACTGGGTCATTGACAGCATCAGGCACGATCACAGGCGGTACACTTACTGATGGAACACTTTCGTCGAATGGCGGAGCTATTACTGGCGCTACTGCGATAACGGCATCAGGAGCTGTAACAGCAGGAAGTATAGTAACAGCAGGCACTGTAGATGGTCGGGATGTATCAGTAGACGGCGCTACCCTAGATGCTCTTGATGCATCTGGAGTTTCGGCTCTTACATCTACAGAAGTAGCTCAGCTGGAGAATATAGATGCCACTACCATTAGCACTACCCAGTGGGGCTATTTAGGAGCGATGGATCAGGGAGTTGGTACAGGAGACAACGTTTCGTTTAATCAAATCACCGATGGTACAACGACACTTACAGGGGGAGCTATTACAGGTGCTACTTCCATAGGAACCGGGTCATTGACAGCATCAGGCACGATCACAGGCGGTACACTTACTGATGGAACACTTTCGTCGAATGGTGGAGCTATTACTGGCGCTACATCAATAACAACAGGCGGGCTTACTGTTACTGCGCTTACTAACACAGGCGACGTTGGCGGTGGCGGGGTACTACAACTCACTGCCGGAGGTGTATTTGCCAATTCCGACATCCGCCTAAAAGAAAACATCAAACCTCTTGACAGCCCGCTGGATAAAATCCTGGCTTCTGAGGGCCTTTCTTACAACTACAAAGCCGACGCAGATACCGAAATTCACTTTGGTGTCATTGCTCAGGAAATAGAAAAGCTTTTCCCCCATATGGTGAAAGAGGATAGCCGAGGCTACAAATCTGTGAACTACACCGAACTTATCCCCGTCCTCATCGAAGCCATCAAAGAGCAGCAGAAGCTGATTGAGAAGTTAATGGCCGACCTCAGTGATGAGAAAACAACTAAGGAAGAGATGAAAGCGGCACTTGACAAACAAATGAAGCTTTCCGAAATGCAAATGAAGCTCATGGCGCAGTTGCAAATGGAAAACTCTTCCATGAAGAGTGACATCGACCTTATTAAAGAGCAGATGGGTATCAAGTCAGCGACCAAAACCAATGAATAAGCTACTTGCTACCATATCGCTCAGTTTACTTGCCGCTGCTTCGGTGGCAGCTCAGGGGCTTTATACCCCATCGGGCGTTCAGTTGAAAGTAGGAAGTTCAGCCAGCCTTAAAATTGGTGGAGACCTTACCAACAAAGGGCAGGTGTATGACGAGGGACTGTTGGTTGTGGATGGCACTGTGAACAACGAAAACAGGTTGAATATCAGTAACAACGCCCCAACGCCACCAATATTGGACTCCAATAGCCTCATCAACAATACGGGTAATTTGGAAAATGTAGGCCTCATCAGAGTTTCTGGCGATTGGAGCAACACAGGCACCTATAACGGTATAGATGGTGAGATTGAACTGGACGGTACATCTGACCAAACATTCTCAAGTACGCCTACCGATGTGCACAGCATTGTGGTGAATTCAACTGGCACAACGCTATTTACCGGAGACACCGTGAGGGTGGTTGGAATGATCAACTTTGTTAATGGTTATGTGGACGCTAACCCTGGTAGCTATTTGGTCATTGAAGATGGAGCAGAGGTGCTTGGTGGCAGCGACAACTCTTACTCGGAGGGAAAACTTTATCACCGTGGGCTTGGGTATAAGTTCTTTCCAGTCGGAAATGACGCACTCTATTTACCCGTTTATCTGGAGAATGTTTTTGGTGAAAACCCCCTCATAGGTGTGGAAGTTGGTGCTTTTTCTCAAGCACCTTTTCCGGATCGGCTTTTGGTAGGTATTGCCGAAGACTACTATTGGGATATTGAAACTGCGCTGGGCAGATTTGATAGCAGCAAAGTAACCGTCGACTATGTGGGCGCTGACCTCGAAAGCAGCCAGAACCGAAATGACATTGCATTTGATAGCGCCACGCCTGCGCTGGCAGAGGCGGAGTCACTTGACGAGCCATTTACAAACTTGTTCACAACAGATGACTCTGTCGAAGATCCTGACTTGTTTTCCTCAGGTCTGCTTACTGGAGAAAAAAGTTTCACAAAAAGGTACCTGGCTGTAGCCCTTTCCCCTAAGGTACCTGCCGACGGTGTGTCCTATATCCCAACCGCTTTTTCTCCATTGTCAGTCAATGAGGAAGACCAGGTCTTGAAGTTTTACAGTGAGAAGGTGATTCCTGATGGGTTTTCATTCAAAATCTATGATCGCTTTGGCGACGTTTTGTATGAGACCAACGATTTGTCGGATGCGCAGACCAACGGATGGAATGGCTTGCTTAAAAGCGGGAAACCGGCGTCAGGTGGGTATTATTTTTACTCCGCAAAGTTTGAGTTTTTTAATGGAAGAAAAGTGTCGAAAACTGGGCAGGTAATGCTAATAAGATGACGAATATGCTGAAATATATATGTTTTCTTATGTTGGCTTGCTTCGCTTTTAGTGCCTCTGGACAGAACAGCCAATTTTCGCAGTACTATACCTCATCTTTGTTTTTGAATCCTTCGTTTGCGGGCATTCCGCCCGATTTACAGGTATCTCTTAATCACAAAAGACAGTTTCAAACTTCTGGAATTTCCAACGAACTTTCACAGTTTTCGATACTCTATCCTTTCGTTTCGAGTGGATTTAATGCACGACAGTTTGGGGGCATTGGCTTAACAGCTTTCAGCGAGAGTATTGGTGATAACTTTTTCAAGAACAATGGTTTTATGGTTTCCACCGCCTACAACCTTAGGTTGGGCGACTTTAGTCCAGACTACGTAATCTTCGGGCTCCAGGGGGGGTATTTTAATGAAAGCATTAATTTCGGTAATCTACAGTGGGGATCGCAGTATACACCATACCTGGTTTCTGGCTTTGACCCGAATGCGGCAGACCCGTCTGCACAGTTCAACGATATGGTGCATTACCCGGTCTTCAATGCGGGTTTGACCTATTACTTTAACCCCGCCCGAACATACAGGCTTTATAAGTATAGCGCCTTCTCAGGGTTCTCATTCAAGAACTTGAATCGGCCAAATACCTCTTTTATGGGAGGGGAGGTAGCTCGTAAGCCAATGTTCATGACCTATCATGGCGGTATGGAATTTAGCATCTCCCATAAGTTAAGGTGGTCTCCCAATGGAATTTTTTACTATTCCACCGATAATCGCTATCAGTTTAATATGGGAAGCTACGTTAGCTACAGCTTTAGCGACAACCGCTCACTCAAAGCAAACAACCTCTACCTCACCTTCGGACTTTGGTATCGATTGAGGGATTCTTTCATTTTCACAACCGGCTTTCAGAATAATAACCTGCAGATGGCTTTTAGCTATGACCTGAACAAAGCTTATTTGTTTACAGAGCCAAACGAATCGCTTGTGCCATCTTTTGAAATTTCATTAACTTACACGTTAGGTAAGGATAAGAAGGGCGGTAGCTCGTCTAATCCATTATTTTAGTTATGAAGAAACTATCTCTAGCATTTGCGGCTTTTCTGGGTTTAACGGTTGCTGCCTTTGGTCAGGGAGCTGTTCAGCTAAATGAGCACGCTGATGAACTGTTTAGAAATGGACATTATGCTGAGGCGGCACAGTTTTACCTTCAGGCACTTGCAGAAGAACCGAACAACCAGCTGGCCACTTTTCAGTTAGCTGAGTGCTATAGGTACACTTTTAAGTATCAGGAAGCTGAGCTTCAGTATGAAAAGATGATTAACCTCTCTGAAGCCAACTATCCGACGAGCCGATATTATTTTGCCTTGATGCAAAAGCTCAACGGAAAGTACCAGGAGGCAATGGAGAATTTTCAGGTTTACCTGAAGTGGTATAATACTAATCCTGATAGAATGCTGGCGTTTAAGACACTCAGGCTACAGGCGCTTGTAGAAAAAGAAGGTTGTCTCCTGGCTCTTAACGAGATGGCTAACCCGGTTCGGCATGCCGAATTCAAGGTGCTGCCATCTCCGGTCAATACGCAATACGATGATTATGCTCCTTTTATATTTAAGGGGGACGCTTCTCTTATGATGTCTTCCTCCAGAAAATCATCGACAGGCTCTGTGTTTGATGCAAGGCTGGGGCAGTCAACAGCTGATCTTTTCAGGTTTGAGCATTCGGGAGATGCGTGGACAGAAATTGGAAATAAAGATAAGTTTTCCAACCTGAATACTAAAAACGGAGAGGGATCCGGTATTTTTAACAGAGACAATACGAAAGTCTACTTTACCTACAATCCGCCAGCTGGGTCGTCAACACCTTCTCAGATATCTAAATCGGAGCTTATCGATGGCAAATGGAGTGAGCCAAAGCCTCTGAATGCAAACATAAATGCAAAAAACACTACTTCAAGGCATCCATCATTGTCTCCGGGAAATGATACGCTATTTTTTGTTTCCGATCGACCTGGTGGATTTGGCCAGACAGATATTTGGTACAGCGTAGATGCTGGCAATGACAATTGGGGGCCTGCTATCAACCTCGGATCTGCTATCAACACCAGCATGGACGAAGCCACTCCGTTTTATGACCAGAAAGAAGGGGTTCTTTTCTTCTCCTCCAATGGACACCGGGGATTTGGAGGGTTTGATATATTCATGACGAACGGAAATAACTTCGAGAATTCGGAGATTTATAATATGGGCCTTCCATATAACTCAAATCGGGATGATTGGTTTTTTATATTGGGAGAGCAAAGTGGCTATCTTACGTCGGGCCGGGACGGCGGAGTGGGAGGGCAGGATATTTATACCTTCCACATTGAGACCGACCAGGAAATTATTGCTGAAATTCTGGAAGAAGATGTGGTGGCTGGCCGCAGCTCCGTCTTCTCAGATGACTATAATTTCGACACCAACGACATAGAAAAGGTCGAAGAAGTGATCTCTCATTTTCTTGCGGCACGTATGTTCAATACGCAAGCAATGCTTACAGCCGAGCAACAGGCATTTTATGACAACTTATCTGAATCAGACAAGGAGAAGATTGAGAGAATTGTCAATTCCAGGGTAAGGAAGATGTCAGAAAGAGACCTTAGAGCTGTGAGAACCGAAGATGAGTTTTACTACCAGCAGCTTTCTACAGGCGATAAGTATTCAATCAACAGGATGGTGTCGTCTTATCTTGAAGAAGACGGTTTGGGGCTAAATGTGTCGCTAAGCAATGAGGAGAAGGCATACTATGAACAACTTTCAAAGGATGCCAAAGAAAAGATAGACCAGTACATTGCTCTGAAGGTGACGGAGTATCGTGGCAAGGAAGTACAAGACGAGTATTTCCAGTCTTTGCCTGCTGCGGATCAAACTCAGGTAAAAACGTTGGCACGGAGTTACCTCCTTCAGAAAAAATCAATCGAAAATCTAACACTCGGTGTGAACACAAATGTTTTTCTCAAAAAGCAGGACGAGCAATCTATGGAACGGGCCGAGGCTTCCATAGTTAGCCAACTAAAGAACCTGGCACTTGAAAGCGATTTCTCGTTGAACGACAACGACAAAGTATTCTACCAGAATTTGCCTACTGAAGAACAACAGTCTATTGACAGACTTGTGACGGCGTTTCTGGCGGCGAAACCGTCAGATTTTGATAAGAGCATTACTCCGGCGGATCTTGATTTTTACAATAAGAAACCGGCTGGACAAAAGGCGCTTATTGACAAAATTCTTGTTAGAAGGCTTCGGAACTTGTCTTTTTCAGATGAGTATATTTTTAATCACGCTACGGCAAAGCAGACCCTGCTGCTCACTAGTTTGAACACCAAAACAAACGGAAATGTAGTCGTGGGCGAAGTGGGTAATTTATTAACTGGTGCCAATAAGAATGCTTACAGTGCTCTCAGCGAGGAGGAAAAGTTGAGATTTGCAAGAATGGTGTCCGGGGCCGGCAGCTACGATAAACTAGCCAGTAAGCCGCTGTTGGCACTCGACGAAAATGCATCTGAGCCCTCACAGCTTATCGCAAGTCAGTCCAATAGGCCAATGGCTACCTCTTCGTTTGGCAATGCCGCTGGTTCATCAAAATCAGTTAGCGACCAGGCCCTTGCTCAAGGCAACTCGAAGACAAGCAGTTCAGGTAATACAAATAGTACGAAGCAAAACTCTCTGGCTGTCTCCACAAGCAGTAACCTTGCTTCAAGCGATGGTGGTCAGATCATAGTCGACCGACGAGACGAGGCTGGTGAGCCCGAATCTGGAAATGCACTGTCAAAGGTGGCTTCAGGTCGGGCGACTGTAAGTATGACCGCTGACCAAAGGACACTTTATGAAAGCTTGCCCACGAGTAAAAGGCAAGCTATTGATAGGATTGTGGCTGTATCGCTGATCAATAATGACTACACGGGTCACCCGGAGATGTTTGAAGAAGACAAACAAAGGTTTGCGGAGTTCGATTCGGAAGAGAAGCGGATGGCCAGGAGGATGGCAAAGTTTATGACCGAAGATCAACTCTCTGCGGCTGAAATGGGAGCAATCAAGGATGATTTTATCAAATACAAGAACTACAACCCTGAAATCCGAAAGACTTTTAATCACTTGATTTTAACCGAGGCTTTTAACTATTCTCAAGGCAGGAACCAGATGGAACTGTTGACAAAGGACAGAGCGGTTAACAACAGTTTGAATGCAGAGGAGAAAAGTTTAGTTGGGACATTGATAAACGTAAGGGCAAGGTCAAACACGATTTTTGGTGATCAGATTGATCTCGAAAACAAGTACGTTGAGTCGGGTATGGTCATGGCCAGTGTTGATCAATACCAAACTGAAGAGTTTAAGAATATCAAGATTCAAGGGCGTTTGGTAGATATTAAAAGTGGTAAAGCTCTTTCGAACTATCCGGTAGTACTGGCAAATAGTGCTGGTGAAACAATCAAGGTAGGTTATACAAACCAAAACGGGGAGTTTGTATTCGATTATTTGGACGGGAACAAGGCTTATAAGATTCTCTCAAACAGTCAGACTGTGTCGTCGATCAAGCCTGATAACTTTTTCATCAAAGATTTGCAGGTGCGTGGGTACAAAGATGGATACATTGTGCTGAACTATGAGAGCGTCTATTTCGACTCCGACGCCACCAATATTCGGGATGAGGGCATTGTGACGATGAATAAGTTGATCGAGTTATACAGGAAGAACCCTGAAATTGAGATCGAAATTCATGCACATGCTGATAGCCAGGGAGAACACGACTACAATCACAGACTGTCTGACTTGCGGGGAGACGCTGTTTATAAATATCTTGTAAGTCATGGTGTGGACGAAACTGCCTTGACTGTTTACTACAACGGAGAAGGTGACCCTGTGGCCAATAACCTTACGGCGTATGGACGGGCATTTAACAGAAGGGTGGAGCTTGAGGTATACTCTACAAAACCATTACAAACTGATCTGGCGAAGATTTACGTAACCCGACCCGGCGCTTCTATTGATGCTATCGCCAGGGCATTCAACTTGCAGGCAGATAGGATAAAAGCGATGAATGGCTTGCAATCGGAAGTTGTTAAGCCATATACACCCATTAGGATCGAGGGGAAGAACGGCATCAAGCCAAGCCTGAGTCTCCTGGTTGAATTGAATGACCATGCCGTCAATTACAAACAGTACAAGGTAAAAAAGGGAGAATCTATCATATCGATAGCTGAAAAGTTCAACCTTCCTGAAGAACTGTTGCTTGAATTGAACAACCTGAATGGCTACCAACTGAATCCGGGAGACATAATTGATATTTACGTTTCTTACTAGCAGTGAGTACCTTCAGACCCTTTGTTTGTCGCTAAGGCTTGTCTAAGGGTCCAACTAAAGTTGGGGAGTCTTGGAAGGACTACCATGAGAAAAAACGGTATTTCCTGACTATTAACGGTTAACAGTGAGTATATCAAGAAGTTACAACCCGGAAATAGGCTGGTTAAAGCTTTTTCTGGGTTTTTAATTTGCAAGGAGGCCCTTCATATAATTTTCGGATCAAGTAAAAAATCTGGGGGATAAAATTCAAAAGGAGTGTTATTCGATTCCGCAAATTGACGGTAATAAAAAAGCAAAACTGGTTCAATGTGTCTCGCCAGACCGGGCTTCTCCAGCCGGATAGGCTTGCATCTTTCGCTTTTTTATGCAAGCACAAAACACCCATCCCAAAAATCAATGCCCCAGAAATACAGATTGATTCTAATTTTCAACAGAGCCCTTTGAACCTGTGAAAAGGTACTAGAGTACATTTCCAGAGGATTGCATCGCTGGGTATAAATTTCAAGATTGGAATCAGCCTTTTCCAATCAGAATGAATGAACCCCAGAAATAGGGACTTTCATATTTCTCCCTTACGTTCATCTGTGCCTTTCGAAATGACTGCCGGATGTTTCCCGAACTCAGGTAGTACTTGTAAAAGGAAATCATCAGGTCTTTAGTGACCTCGTCATCAACCTTGTTCAAACTCAGGATCAGGTTCCTGGCCCCGGCCACTTTAAGAGCTCTCTGAAGACCATAAACGCCCTCGCCATTCATTACTTCTCCCAATCCTGTCTCACAGGCAGACAATACCACAAGGTCTGTGTTGTCTAAGTTAAGGTTCATTGCTTCGTAGGCAGTTAAAATACCATCTTCCGACTCCAGGTCTGCATCCTTTCCTGTTACATAGTCTACAAAGAAATTGTTGGCATCAGCAAGCACAAGACCTGACTTGAATAACGGGTTAGTGTCAGTGGTGTTAACATTCTTTGAAATAAATGGTGGATTATCAAGGAAGTAACCATGGGTAGATATATGTAGAATTTTAGGACTTACCAGGCCCTTTATTCTTTCTTCTTTAGCTAGCTTATCTGTACTTATTTTAGAATTCCAACCAGAGTCTCTCAGCATATCATCAATGGCATGTATTTCAACCATGGTTCCTGGCAGGGGCTGGAACATATTGATAAAGGCTGTTTTGCTATTTGTTGCCAGCTCACTGGGAATGTGACCATAGTCAGGATTACCGATAAGGATGGCTGTTTTCTCATTGTTTTTTTCGGCTCTGCTGAATTCTACAACGTCTTTGGTACTCGTGACAAAATTTACGTCAAGCAAATCGGCCAGGTATTTCTTTTGATCAGGAATGAATAATGTTTCAGGGTTAAACTTATTGTAGACCCCATCAGGAGAGAAATAGATTTTTTTCACGCCACCTAAACGTTCCTGTATTTTGGCCCAAAACTGCACGTAGGTTTCGTTGTCTGTTACACCAAATTTCAAAGAATTGAAAAACGCTGAGTAATATTGTTTTTCGAGTTGATTGCCATTGTCGAGCAGAACCAGCTCGGGGTTCGTGTATGAGTCGGGCTTAATAATTAGGGCGGCATACTGTATGTGATCCGAGAAACCGTAGATGAGGTTGTCGTTGTCGCCGTACAGGCTTTTGAACTCCCGGAATCTGACAATTTCTACAGCCGCCTCGCCTTCCTTGAGGTTTCTTCTAATGTCGACCCAGCTGTATTGCTTATCATCTCCAGAGGTGAAGTAGGATGACTGGTAAGCCAGTTTCTTTTCAAGATTATTAATGTTTACCTCAAGCTCATTAATATTGATATTCATCTCCTTGAGCTTGGCTGTACCTACCTGGTAAAACTTCGCCAGACGGGCTTTAAGCGTCTTCCAGAGGATAAAGTCCTGGATCAATTGCTCATCACCGCTGGCGAGTACATTCTTCCTTACTTTGTCCGAGGCGTAGAAAATAATCGCCTTTGTTGCCAGTTGGTTGTCGTATAGGTCTCCCAGTATCGCCGGGGACTCTTTCATAAGCTTAAGCGCTATAGTGTTGAAGCGCTCTACATCCTCCCGAACCGTGTTGTAAAAAACTTCTCTTTCAATTTCGCTAAGAGCAGGAAATATTTTCGCTACCTGCCCAACCTGTATTTTGATAGCCTCCTTGAAAAATTCACCCGATTTTTTTGGTTGATCATGTGTGATATAATACAGGCCAAGATTCTCCAACGACCGAGCATAAGAAGGGTGATTTTCGCCCAAGCTCACTTTTCGCAGGTTTAGCGCCTGAAGATAAAGTGCCTCCGCTCTTTGATGATCCCCTGTGTTCGAGTAGAGCACGGCCATGTTGTTGATCAAAGTGGCATAGTCAGGATGACTTTCCCCCAAAACTACTTTGTCTATCCTTAGGGCGTCTTCATAGTATTTTTTCGCCTCATCATATTTTTTTTGAGTCCGACGGATTCCAGCCATGTTGTTGAGAGAAGTAGCGTACTTCGGGTATTATTCTCCATAGTTGGCCTTATATATATCAGCTGACTCCTTGAAGAGCTCAAAAGCTTTGTCTAAGTCGCCTCTGTCGTTGTAGTAACTGGCCAGGTTGTTCGCAGCGGTGGCGTAGTTGGGGTGCCGGGGGCCAAATATTTTCTTGCTGAGAACAAAGGCCTCCTGCAGGTGACCTCCTGCCTTTTCATAGTTACCCAGGTCTATGTATAGAATTCCCAGGTCATTCAATGTTTCCAAAATAAGTCCCTGGTCAATTCCTTCCCTCTTCTTTTTCAGCTCAAGCGTTTTCAGTAGCACTCTTTCAGACTCCCCGTATTTACCCAAATACTCATACACTATCCCCAGGTGCTCCAGATTTTCAAGGTATTCTAATTTGTGAGTGAGTGAATTGGCCTCATACAACTCGTCGCTGTGTTGGATAAAAGAAAATGCTTTGTCGGGTTGCCCCAGTTTAATGTAGATTCTTCCGAGATCGCTATAGGAGTTAGCCATCAGAAACATTACTGTCGAGTGATTTTGTTCGAGCAGCGTATGGGCCTTCTCAAAATTTACGGCGGCCATCTCCAATTCGCCTATGTATTCATAGAAGGCTCCCAGTTCCTGCATTGCCTTGATATAGTCCGTACTGCGATCCCCTTTAATTGCACCAATCACTTGTACCAGCTCTTTGTAAAGCCGCTCTGATGCTCCAAAATCTCCCAAGATCTTACTAACATTGGCTGCGTTGGTCAAAGCATTTGCGTAATCCTCATTGCTGGTTTGCCCAAGATTTCGCCAGGTTTCAACAGATTTCAATAGATACTTCTTGCTATTACCCAGGTCGTCCAGGTCCCAATAGAGCATTCCGAGATTGTTTAGCAGCACGGCTTCCTGCCCGGTGGGCTTACCTGCGTTTTGTGCACTCAGCACATTATAGGCATCCTGCAAATACATCAGAGACCTTTTCTGATCTGTATCGAAGTAGTAATCACTGCTATCCAGCAGTGATTCCCAAGTCTGAGCAGAGAGGTTAGAATGAATGGACAGAGATAGAAAAATAAGAAAAAACAGAATGCTACTTAATCTGAATTGCATCACGTATTGGTTTAGGTAGAAGTCTAAAATGCTACTTTGTTTACAAAGGTTAGGTTGGCTTCACAAAGCGTTTCAATCAGCATCTTACAGCTTCATAAGACTGCAAGGGACTTAAAAAATTACTTAACATTAAAGTTATTCAATTTTCTTAAAGAGCGTTTCGCTCAAAGCCAACTTTCTCGAAATTATTAAAGACTATAGGCTCCAGCGCTCCAAACAAAGCAATAAAAAGCGTTAGTCATCTTCTTCCATAGCAACCGGTGAGGGGTAGTCAAAAAGGAGGTTTTTCTTAATAGCGGCAGCCACCTTGTGCGGAACAAATTGCTCCCAACCATCTTCTCCATTTTGTATCATTGCCAGGACTTTGTCCGAAATGATGCTCAAATTTTTCTCATTTACTTTCGATAAGTCTTCTATTTTTTTGTTTTCCAGAAGGTAATCGTAGAGGTGTCTGAGGTGCCCGGCTGGCTTAAAATTGGCACAAGTCATCAATTCTTTGGATTCAAAGTCTTTGATGTAGGGGTAAACAAACAGTTTAATATTTATACCGAAAAGCTCACCAAAGGCCTGTAGAATTCCGCCATTTAGGTCTGAGTAGTACTTTTCATCAAAAATCCTAAGCAGGTTGTTGAAGCCAAGTATAATCCCGATTTTTTTCCCCCTTGTGTATTGAGCGAAATAGGTGGCTAGTTTGTAATACTCCTGATAATTTGAAATGATTACATTTTGACCAAGCGAACAAAGGATGTCGACCCTGTCAAGAAAATCATTTTCATCGATTTTGCCATCTTTGGTTAAGTCGTTGAGAGTAAGTTCAGAAAGCACTATAAGTTTCTTCGGGTCAACGTCGGCTTCTTTTTTGAACTGCCTCAAGCCGGCAATCATCATGTCCACATTGACAAGTGTCACCGGCCGGAATCTTCCACGAAGAACAAGGACGTTCTTTTTGTACAATGCTTCCGACGGTTGCAGCACATCTCTGTTCGCACCAAACATCGCCATTTGCGTCAACCCGTTTTTAACCAGCTTCAAGCTCATCAGGCGGTTGTCCACATGGTGGAAGTCGGGCCCCTCCAGGCGGAACATGTCAATTTCTATTCTGCCCTCACTCAGGTTGTCGATCAGAGAAATGATAAACTCTTCAGGATCCATGTAGTGATAGCAGGCGTAAAGCAAGTTAACGCCAACTATACCCAGTGCTTGCTGCTGCCAAAGCGCATCAGTGTCGTTCAGCACAAGGTGGATGATGCAGTCGTTGGGCTGTGTATTGGGGTGGAGCTGAAACCGGATGCCTATCCAGCCATGTCCCTTATTGGTTCTTTTGAAATTGAGCGTTTCAACGGTGTTAGCGAAAGCAAAGAAGGTGGTTCGCTTGGCTCTGTAGCTTAACCGCTTGGTGAGCAGGTTGTACTCTTTGTCCAGCATTTGATGCAGGCGAGGCTCGCATACATACCTGTCGCAAGGCCCATAGATGGCATCACTGAAGGTCATGTCGTAGGCTGACATCGTTTTGGCGATACTACCCGATGCTCCCCCTGCCTTGAAAAAATGAGCTGCGGTTTCCTGACCGGCGCCTATTTCAGCAAAGGTGCCGTATATTTTTTCGTCAAGATTTATTTTTAGCGCTTTTTCCTTGGTGGTGAGCTTTCGAAAGGATGCATCCATACACTTAGTCCTGTTTGAACAAAATTAGTCGTATTATAATTAAAACTGAATCTTTGAGGGGTGTTTTTAATGTAAACAATCAAAGCACCATTTTGATTTCTAATTCACAAAAAAGCTTCCGAAAGCATCATGCTTTTTGACTATAACGCAAAAAAAATCCGCCTTGTCGGGGCGGATTTTGATTTCACTATCCACTTATCCTACTATGCTAACGGATATCCTGATTTCTCTATCATCACACTGGCTATCTCACGTCTCAACTGTATGGTGTTAACAGGACTCATTTTGGTAAATCGCTTCATTCCCATGAGCATCACTTTCTGTTCGTCGCCTTTCACAAAACCGGCGATTGCCTCTTTTCCGGCGCTGTTGACTTTTTCCACTGCCTCGGCCAAATATACACGGGCAAGTTTCGCCTGAAGAGCGTTGGCACTTTCTCCGGTCTTTGACACCAGCTTTTCAGTTCTAAGTAGTGTCGATTCAGCTACATACACCTCAATCATCATGTCGGCAATGCACATCAGTATTTCCTGCTCGTCATTCAGCTTAGGCCCAAAAGTCTGAGCCGCCTTGCCGGCTACCATTAATATGGCCTTCTTCAGGTTCTTCAATATTTCTTTCTCTTCGGCAAAGGGCTTGGTAAGATCAGGAGATGCGAAGGAGGGAACTGACGTAAGCTCTTTGGCCACCGCCATCGCCGGTTGCAGTATATCCAGCTCGCCTTTCATGGCTCGTTTCAATACCATGCCTACCAGAAGCATTCTGTTGATTTCGTTGGTGCCTTCATAAATTCGGGTGATTCTGGCGTCTCTGTAGGCTCTCGCCATCGGCGCCTCTTCAGAGAAACCCATACCACCATAAACCTGCACACCTTCGTCTACCACAAAATCCAGCACCTCCGATCCATGCACTTTCAGAATGGCACACTCAATGGCAAACTGCTCAACGCCTTTCAGCTTGGCTTCATTTTCAGGCATGCCGTTCGCTATCAGGTCGGTGATTTTGTCATCGATGTTTTGGCCAGCTCTGTAGCAGGCCGATTCTATCGCATAGGTTTTAACCGCCATCTCAGCCAATTTGTGCTGAATAGCGCCAAAGGACGAAATGGAAACACCGAACTGCTTGCGGTCGTTGGCGTATTGGGTACTCATAGTGGCCACATCTTTGCAGCCGCCAATAACGCCGGCCGCAAGTTTAATACGACCAATATTGAGTATGTTCACTGCAATCTTGAAGCCATTTTCTCTGTCGGAAAGCATGTTTTCGACCGGCACGGGGCAATCATTAAAGAAAATTTGGCGGGTAGATGACCCTTTGATACCAAGCTTCTTTTCCTCTTCATTCATGGTGATGCCGCCGAAGGTGCGCTCTACCAAGAAGGCAGTTAGGTTCTTGTCGTCGCCTATCTTGGCAAACACGATGAACAGGTTAGCAAAACCTCCATTGGAAATCCACATCTTCTGCCCGGTAATAAGATAGTGTTTGCCATCCGGAGACAGAACTGCTTTTGTTTTGCCGGAGTTGGCATCGGAACCAGCATCGGGTTCGGTGAGGCAATAGGCCCCTTTCCACTCGCCACTGGCTAGCTTTGGCAAGTATTTATTCTTTTGTTCTTCAGTGCCATAGTACAAAATGGGTAGGGTGGCAATGCCCGTATGGGCGCCGTAAGCAGTAGAAAACGATCCGCCGGAACTGATAATGTCAGCAATGAGCATGCTGGTGTTAAAGCTCATGCCTAGCCCGCCATACTGCTCAGGTATAGAAATGCCCAGCAGGCCCAATTCACCCGCCTTTTCCATCACGCCAGGCATAAAACCCTCTTCAAGGCTGTCCATCCTGTCTACGTTTGGCTTGATTTCCTTTTCGATGAAATCTCTTGTGGCTTCCGCCATCATTTTCTGCTCTTCCGAAAACTCCTCAGGAATAAATATCTCGTCGGCTTCAGTTTCTCTGATCAGAAATTCACCTCCCTTGATGGCATCTTTGGCAACTGTAGTTTCCATGGCTAATGAAGAATTTTAAGTTTTGTAATTCGAATAAATAGTATGCATGCATACTATTTCAAATGTAAAGAAAAATAGTATGCATGCATAATAAATTGGTGTGAAAAATTTCAGGGTATCCATCGCATATATCATTGTTGACCGATTATCAGTTTAGCTGAGATTTTTTCCCCGAAATCAGTTAATATGGAGCGTTAATGAGCCCGTGAACCCGAGCTCAATATTTTGAGATATGCTTGAAGACGCCCTTTTAAAAATAATACCCAGGCCACGTGTGAAAACACGCCTGATTGACCGCTACGCCTATGCAAGCGACGCCAGCCATTTTTACCTGGTGCCCAAAGCTGTCGTGCAGCCCATCACAGCTGAAGAAATTCAAAGGCTTTTCGCCGTGTCTCAGGAGCTGAACATCCCAATTACGTTCCGGGCAGGAGGTACTAGTTTGTCGGGGCAAGCCGTTTCTGATGGCATATTGGCCGACCTTAGCAATTATTGGCGAAAGGTGATACCTGAGAATAATGGAGAAACCGTTAGGGTAGAGCCGGGAGCCATTGGCGCTCATGTAAATATTCACCTAAAGAAGTTTGGTAAAAAAATAGGGCCAGATCCAGCTTCGATCAATGCTGCCATGATGGGGGGCATCCTGTCCAATAACTCGAGTGGCATGTGCTGTGGTGTGGTCAATAATTCTTATCACACACTGAAGCATCTCACTTTTGTGCTTCCCAATGGGCAGGTTTTTTCCACAGAGAGGAAGGAAGACTATGATAGATTTCTGAGGGACTGCAAGGAAGTAGCGAACGGTCTGCTTGTATTGAAGCAGGAGGTTGAACAAAATAAGACATTAGTCGCCCGCATTCGCAAGAAATACAAGCAGAAGAACACCGTGGGCTATTGTATGAATGCCTTTCTCGACTACGAACATCCGCTGGATATATTGGCGCACGTGATCATTGGGGGAGAGGGAACCCTGGCATTTATTGCAGAAGCAGTATTGAACACTATTCCCGATTTCCCTTTCAAAATGACTGGCATGCTTTATTTTGACAGTCCGGCCGAGGCTTGTAACACCATTGCGGCTCTGAGAGATACAGGTGCAGAGGCTCTGGAGTTTATGGATCGGGCGTCGCTCAGGTCGGTGGAAAACATGCCCGGGGTTCCTGATTTTATTAAAACATTGCCTGAGCAGGCATCAGCCATTTTGTGTGAATACCAGGAAAGTACGCAGGAACGGCTGGACACTAAATACGAAATGGCGAAGCCGACTTTGGCGAAGCTTCCTATGCTGTTTGAGCCAAGCTTTACGCAAAATCCAACTGAGCAAGCACTGTACTGGAATATCCGAAAAGGAATGTATCCTTCAGTAGCTGGCATGCGGGCGAAAGGTACGTCAGCATTGATGGAAGATTTTACTTTCCCAGTCGAAAGACTTGGAGAGGCTGTTGTAGATGTTCAACAGCTTTTCGTGAAGCATAAGTATGAAAATGGGATCATCTTCGGTCATGCGAAGGATGGCAACCTGCACTTTGTGGTGTCACAAAGTTACGCTACTCCGGAGGCCATCGCTTTGTATGAAGAGTTCAATGATGATTTGTTTGACCTGGTACTGAATAAATACGATGGCGCTTTGAAAGGGGAGCATAGCTCTGGCAGGGCTGTGTCGGCCTATGTTGAAACAGAGTGGGGCCCCGAGGCCTACAGCGTTATGAAAAGGCTGAAGCAGTTGATTGACCCGCACAACTTGCTCAACCCAGGCATTGTGATCACCGAAGACAAAAAATGCCATGTTCACAACCTCAAGGTGATGCCAATTGTGGAAGAAGAGGTCGACAAGTGCATTGAGTGCGGATTCTGTGAAAATAGCTGTCCCAGTCGTGACTATACATTAACCCCCCGGAGGCGAATTGGCATTAGAAGGGCCATCAAGCGGGCAGAAATGGCCGGGGATCATGCTACGAAAGATGCGCTGTTGAAAGACTATGCTTTTGATGGAATAGAAACCTGTGCTGTCGACGGGATGTGCGCTACCAATTGTCCGGTTGATATTAATACAGGCGATTTGGTTAAGCGATTAAGGCGGGAAAACCATTCGTCATTTGAAAATAAAGTAGCCGTTGGTGTTGCAAGGAATTTCAAATGGCTTGAGAGCGGCACCAGGCTGGCACTTTGGAAAGGATTTCTCCTGAACAAGCTGTTCGGTCAGCAGTTCATGCCAAAGCTGACTTTGGGAATGAAACGTATCATTCCAGGTATGCCGCTCTGGTCCAATCACTTTCAAAAACCGGCTATGAAGGAGCTTTTTGAGTCTGTTCGTAGTGCACGTAGCGAGGGCCAGTCAGTCGTGTACTTCTCAAGTTGCATTTCAAGGATGATGGATGGCGACGGAGTGAGGGCTTTTTTGTCTGTGTGCAAAAAAGCCAATATCAATATCGTATTGCCCGATCAGTTGAAAGGGACGTGCTGCGGGCAAGTCTTCTCTTCCAAAGGCTTTGCAGAGGCTTACAAGTTCACTGCTAACCAGGCTATTGAACGACTTTGGCAAAGCTCGCAGGAAGGAAAAATTCCGGTGGTGTTGGACGTGACAAGCTGCACTCAGACCATAAGATCCAGCAGACCGTATCTTTCCGATGCTAACAAGGTTCGGTTTGATAAGCTGACCATTCATGATGTAATTGATTTCGCTGCCGAGATAGTGTTGCCGCAATTGCGCATTTCTGCGCAAAAAGACAAAATTGCGTTTCATCCAGTCTGTTCGGTGCAAAAAATGGGCTCTCTCGATCAGTTGAAACGAATCGGCAAAGCCTGTGCTAAGGAGGTAAAGGTGCCGGAATTTGCTGGCTGCTGCGGCATGGCCGGCGATCGTGGGTTTTACTACCCTGAGTTGACGAAGGCGGCGACAAAGAAAGAGTCGACTGAAGTGAAACAAGAGACGTACGACGGATATTATTCTACCTCTAAGACTTGTGAAATAGCGCTGTCTGAAGCCGTAGGAAAAAATTACGAATCGGTGATGAAACTTTTAGACGACGTAAGTAACTGAAAAATATATTTTTGATAAGAGAAGAAACCAGAACAATTATGACTTACCCATTTAATCCCCCTCATAGAGTACTAATGGGCCCTGGCCCGTCAGATGCACACCCGAGAGTGCTGAAGGCCATGTCTTCGCCGCTAATTGGGCATCTTGATCCTGAGTTTGTCAGGATGATGGACGAGGTGAAAAGCATGGTGCAGCAAACACTGCTTACCAAGAATAATCTCACCTTCGTTGTGTCAGCACCAGGTTCGGCCGGCATGGAGACCTGCCTGGTCAACCTGCTGGAGCCAGGCGACGAGTGCATCATTTGCGTCAATGGCGTTTTTGGCGGCCGGATGGTCGACATAGCCGAGCGCTGCGGGGCAAAGGTGCACAGAATTGACACCGACTGGGGCAAGGTAACCGAAGTGAGTCAGATCAAAAAAGTGTTGGATGTATGCCCAAAGCCAAAGCTGGTAGCCATTGTGCACGCTGAAACTTCCACCGGTGCCATGCAGCCTTTGCAGGAGATAAGTGACCTGGTGCACAATGCAGGTTCGCTGCTCGTTGTTGATGCCGTTACTTCTTACACAGGAGCGCCCCTTAAAGTCGACGAATGGGGCATTGATGCCATTTATTCGGGTTCTCAAAAGTGCCTCAGCGCCCCTCCGGGGCTCTCGCCTGTCAGTTTTTCAGAGGCAGCAGTCAAGGTACTTGACAACCGCAAGACCAAAGTGCAAAGCTGGTTTCTGGACCTGACCATGGTGAAAAACTACTGGGCAGGGGCGAAGCGGGCCTATCATCACACCGGCCCTGTGTCTGCCATTTTTGCGCTGCACGAGGCATTGAATATTGTTTTGGAAGAGGGATTGGAAGAGCGCTGGGCCAGGCACGAGGTTGTGCACAATTATTTGAAGATGAAACTGGAGGCTTTGGGCTTTAAGTTTGTGGTAGATGAGCAGCATCGTTTACCGAACTTGAATGCCGTTTACTTACCTGAGGGTGTTGACGAAGCTACGCTCAGAACTCGTCTGTTAAATGACTATAATATCGAAGTTGGTGGAGGCTTAGGCGTGTTTGCAGGCAAAATCTGGCGAATAGGTATTATGGGCGAAAGCTGTACCAAAAACCATGTGAACATGCTGGTGGGTGCGCTGGAGGAGATGCTCTAGGAAATTGAGGTACGCAGGTGGGGCATTCATCAGGAAAATTGCTAACTTCTTGCCAACCTATACCTGACATCGTATGAAGAGAAAGGAGTTTTTGAAAACAACGGGCGCATTTGTAGCCGGATCAATGGTGGTGCCGCTGGTTTCTTGCGAAGATAAACCGACGGAAGTGCGAAAGAACTGGGCTGGCAATTATCAGTACAAAGCAAAGAACCTTCTGGAACCCAAAACCACCGAGGAACTTCAGGGGCTTGTCAGAAAGTTGTCGAGTCAGAAGGCGTTGGGTTCAAAACACTGCTTTAACAATATAGCTGACAGCCCTGAAAATCAGATATCTACTAAAAACTTCAATAAGGTTTTGGGGATCGATGAAGAGGCGATGACTGTGACGGTAGAGTCGGGTGCCAGGTATGGGGAGTTTGCCCCGGAGCTTCATCAGAAGGGTTTCGCTTTGCATAATCTGGCTTCCCTGCCTCATATTTCTGTTGCCGGTGCTGCTGCCACGGCCACTCACGGGTCTGGTGTGGGGAATGGAAACCTGGCAAGCGCTGTGAAGGGGCTTGAGCTGGTGGATGGCAACGGTCAACTGGTGAAATTGAAAGAAGGTGATCCGGATTTCTATGGAGCTGTCGTCGGCCTTGGCGCATTGGGCATTGTTACGAAAGTGACGCTTGCTATAGAGAAGACCTTCGATGTGAGGCAGGACGTTTTTCAGGATTTACCGCTGGCATCTTTGGAAAAGGATTTTGAAGCTATTATGTCTGCCGGCTACAGCGTCAGCTTATTTACTGACTGGCAGAACCAGGTGGTCAGCCAGGTGTGGATCAAAAGGCGGATGGACGAGGAAATAACAGATGCCTGCGTCGAATTCTATGGAGCAACCGCTGCCACCAACAACCTGCATCCCATTACCCGTCTTTCAGCTGAAAATTGTACCGAGCAAATGGGCAAGCCAGGCCCCTGGTACGACCGCCTGCCGCACTTCAAGATGGGCTTTACGCCCAGCAGTGGGGAGGAGCTACAGTCGGAGTTTTTCGTGCCCATGGAAAACGCCGTTGACGCCATCTTGGCGCTTGAGAAAAAACGTGAACTGATCTTTCCTCAATTGATGATCACTGAAATTCGCACCATTGCAGCCGATGAGCTGTGGATGAGCACAGCCTACAGGCAGCCAAGCGTAGCCATTCATTTTACCTGGAAGCAAAACTGGCCGGAGGTAAGCAAGCTACTGCCAATGATTGAAGCAGAGTTGTCTCCATTTGGAGTCAGGCCACATTGGGGCAAGTTGTTTACCGTAGCTCCCGAAACTTTGCATGACAGGTATCCAAAATACCAGTCGTTTTTGGAGTTGGTCAAAAAATATGACCCAGAAGGCAAGTTCAGGAATGAGTATTTGGATTTGAATGTCTATCAGGCCTGAGAGATTAAGTGTGCGCCTGCTTGAAAGGAAACAGGCGTCTTACAGGTCTTTGATTTTATTCTTAATGGCTGAAATTTCAGTGTCTAGCTCCTTCAAAGACTCTGCCACATACCCATAAAAGTCGGAACTCTCCTCCTGTAACTCTTTTAAGGCAGATTCTATCATCTTTTGCCGCTCAAGAACGAATGAAAACTTGGCATCTGTCACATTTCTGTGCCTTTCAAATCGTTTTATAAGATTTTGTATGTTCTCGCTCATAGTGGATTAAACAATTGAAATTTATTAAAAATTCTCGACTGAGCAAGAGCAAATTCTTCAACAGACTAATGATAGTGCAAATTACTCCATCCTCTCATACAAAATGCGCCAGCTCAGCGCCCAGGTTTTTCCTCCATCCGATGAGAGTTCCCAGTCCCATGTAAACGAGTCGTGTTGGATGTTGTAAAACACCATGCGCTGCTGGATTCGCTTGTCGCCCCGCCCAAATACCTGGGTCTTAAAGATTCGTTTATCTCCCACAAATTCACCTTCGAAATCGAAATAACCGCCCTGGTTATCAGCCCAGGCCTGTTTCCATCTCTTAAGCTGGGGCTGGTAAACGGAAATGCTCGTGCCCTTGAAACCCTTGTTTTGCCCTCCGTCGAGTTCGAAAGTCTCTCGAACCACTGTTCCGTCGAGAATGTTGTCAATGGTGTTGATGCCGTATTGTTGCACACCATTTCCCTCATCATAGGTCGCTTTCCATTTTCCTACCCAAAAGTCGAAGTATTGGGTTGTGTCAATTTTGCTAATTTGAAGTTCCTGACAATGTGCCTCATAGCCACAGGTTACCAGAACAATTAAGATGATCCTTTTCATAGATTGATAGTTTTTGATTTCCAGTCAATCTATGTTGAAAAAAGACCGAAGGAGTTAATCCGTGGAAATGTTAACCGGTTTTTTGTGAGCCGTTCTCCATTCCACCGGCGTTTTTCCTGTTGCTTTTTTGAACGACTTGTAAAAAGAGACTTTGTTGTTGAAACCGCTCAGGTGCGCTATGTCGATAACCTTTTCATTCGTGTCGTTCAAAAGGTCGATGGATTCCCTTATCCGGTAGTCATTCAGCAGCTTGTTAAATCCATCGTATTTCTGGTTGATGATTTCACTTAGCTGATAGGGCTTTAAGGATAAGTCGTTCGAAAGGTCGTTCAGCCTGTATTCACCATTCAGGTAAGGCTTGCACTCCCTGAAATGGTGCTCGATTTGTGAAAGTACTGTTTCCGAAATGTAGGTGCTTAGCTTTTCTTCTACAGCGAGTTGGTTGATGAATTGGGGCTGGAGATAAGATTTGATCAACAGCGCATAAATAAAGAAACATGAAGCGGCGGCAATCAGGTAGTCAAATTCCAATGTCAGTGTTTTTGTGGCAACCATAATGGAGTATAGCACAAACAGCAGGGCATAGGCCAGCAATGGTATAAATAGCCAGCGTCGAACGTTCGCTTGCCTGTTTCGTGCGAAAGGGAAGGAAAGAACCGCATATAGGAGCAGGTGAAACGGCTGCAAGAGGAAAAGAAACATTGGACTTATCGGCATGTATAGAGCGAAGACGGCCACAAGGAAGGGAAGAAAATGAAGGAGGGTGGGCCACTTTGTTGCCTGTTGGATTGAGATACCTCTAATGAGTAAATAGAAAAGCGGAGCGATAAGAAAAGTGACGTATTGAACCCACCAGAGGTAGGTAGGTGTATCCAGTTTGGCCCAATATGCCACATAAAAGGCAAGTAGTAACGCAAAGAACAGAGAAATCAGCGAGAGGTAGTCAGACTCAGAACGACGGTATTTTACTTTGAGTAATACCGAAAGTAAAACCCCCTGAAAGGCACCCAGGCTAAATAGCAGAAGTGTTAGTTCATTTGCGGGCATCCGATCCATTTGTTTGTACCTGGTAAACAACCGACAGCTGGCGCCCCCTAAGAGCCAGTTCTGGCGTTGATAAAGCGCACTTCGAAAATCTTTCCGTCACTTACTTTGTAAATGGCAATTGCTTCAAGCCGGGGTTTGTTCTTGTCAAAGACCACACTTTCGTGGTCAATAACCGTATTGCCTAAAACAGTTCGGTTGACAATGTCGCAGTGAAGGTCAACGGCAGTTTGAAAGAAACCTTCGTATCCTTTTCTAAGGCTCCCAATTCCGTCCATAAGTAGTTTGTCAGGATAGTTATAAATCTTGACGGTGTCGCTGTATGTTTCAAGAAACTTGTCAATGTCTCTGGCATTGTAGGCGTCCAACTGGCGGCTCACTACGTCAATAGGTTCGGTTGAGTGCTGGGCCTGGTTGCCGGTGGCTACCAGCGCAAATGCGAAGAAAAAGAGTATGGTTTTCATGCTTTTCAATTCAAGGTCGATTAAAGATAAAAACATCCATCCAAACCCTGCGTCATTTCATCCGGCTTCTTCTACAGTTCAGTCACTTCTATTATTAAAGCGGTCGGGAGCATAGCACCTTTGAATCATTCAACGACAAACAAGTGATTCAATGATACAGCTACTAAAAATCGTTTTTTATGTTCTGGCGTTACTTTTTTCAACACCCCTTATTGCGCAAACAATCATCAAGGGGGTGATCACCGAAAAGTCGGGCGAGCCTATTCCCGGCGTTAACATCTATGTCGACGGTACTTATGATGGTGCTACCACAGACATAGAAGGAGTGTTTTCCTTTGAAACTGAAGAAGCCGGAGACCACCAGGTAGTGGCAACATTTATTGGCTACAAGAAGCATGTAACGGAACTGAGGCTGGAAGGCAACCCAATAGAGCTGACTATCCAGCTCCAGGAGGAAATTAACAAACTGGATGGAGTGACCATTACCGCCGGCACTTTCGAGGCAAGTGATGAAAAAAAATCGGTGGTACTGAAACCACTCGATATTGCCATGACAGCGGGGGCCACTGCCGACATTCCAGGGGCGTTGAATACACTGCCAGGGACTCAAAAAGTAGGAGAGTCGGGGCGACTTTTTGTGAGAGGAGGGGCCAGCACCGAAACCAGAACTTTTGTTGACGGCATGCTGATGAACAGCTTCTACAACACCAGCGGCCCCAATATGCCAGGCCGGTCAAGGTTCTCACCCTTCCTGTTCAAAGGCACGTTTTTCAGTACAGGCGGTTACAGCGCTGAATACGGACAAGCGATGTCGTCGGCCCTGGTGCTCAACACCTTTGACCTCCCCGAACAAACCGAGTCAAACATTTCTTTGATGAGTGTGGGTGGAAGCGCAAGCCACACTGAAAGATGGGAGAGGGGTTCCGTGTTTGGAGAGCTTGCTTATACTAACCTGAAGCCATATCAGTCGCTGATCAACCAGGCATATGACTGGGAAAAGCCTTCTGAATCGCTGGGCGGTTCTTTTATGGTAAGACAAAAAAGTGGGAAGAGCGGAATTTTCAAGCTTTATGGCTCGTTTGCCAATGCTTCCTTTGCGCTTCGTCAGCCTGATATCAACAGCCCGGGCGGCAGCAACAGAATCGCCATAAAGAACGGATACAGCTACCTCAATGCCACATACAAGAACCAGCTGGGAGGTGGTTGGTACTATAGCGGAGGTGTTAGTCAAACTATTTCGGAAGACAATATTGACTTCGACGCCGACCGTGTAGACAAGGGGGAGCATGCCTGGCATGTGAAGTCAGTCTTCACTAACGATAGCAACGAGAAGATGACGCTTAAGCTTGGTCAGGAGGTAATTGTCAGAGATTTCGCTGATAATATTACGGGCGCAGAAGGGCAAAGCCTGATCAATGAAAAGACGGAGACGTTGCCCGCTACGTTTGCAGAGGCTGATGTTTACCTGTCCAACAAGTTTGTGTTCAGAACCGGAGCAAGGTTGGAGTATTCATCTCTCATTGATAGCTGGAATCTGGCACCAAGAGCATCGCTGGCCTACAAAACCACAGCATTCAGCCAGGTGTCCTTCGCTTATGGTAGGTTTTACCAAACGCCAGATAATGAACGCTTTCGGGTAAATACCAACCTTTCATCTGAAGTTGCCTCTCATTACATCCTTAACTACCAAATTCAAAAAGACAACAGAACCTTCAGAATAGAGGGCTACATGAAGACGTATGACAAGTTGGTAAAATACAATGGGAACGAACCTTACAACCCAACCTACTTCAACAATAAGGGGTATGGTGATGCCAATGGCCTGGATATTTTCTTCCGAGACGCCAGAACGTTTCGCAACATCGACTACTGGGTGTCCTATTCATTTCTCGATACCGAAAGAGACTATCTCACATTTCAGTCGTCAGCGGTGCCCGGCTTCGCTTCAAAGCATAACTTCTCTTTCGTTTACAAGCACTTTATCGATGCCATCAAGTCGCAGGTTGGGTTTACTTACTCTTACGGCAGCGGCCGCTACTATAACGACCCCAACAAAGATGGCTTCATGAACAGTCAGCTTCCCAGCTATCAGGACTTCAGCTTTAACATAGCTTATCTGTTTCGTCCGCAGGTTATCTTCTATGCTTCAGCCACCAACCTGCTGGGTCGGGACAACGTCTTCGGTTACCAGTTTGCAGACTACCCAAACAGCGACGGTGTCTTTGAGTCGAGAGCTATCGGGCAGCCAGCTAAACGTTTCCTGTTCCTTGGAGTTTTCATTACGCTATCAAAGGACAAGTCAAAGAATCAACTCGAAAACTTATAATTCAACTTAAATATCATAACAATGAAAAATGTACTGATGATGATTTTGCTACTGGCTGGTATTGAAAGTCAGGCCGGCGATAACCAGGGCAAGCTGGTAGTGAAAGTTACCAACCTGGGTGACCTGAAAGGCCAGGTAATGGTTGGTTTGTTCGACAAGGAAGATAATTTCCTCAAGAAGCCAGTAAAGGGTGTTTCAGCGAAAGCAACAGCGGAAGGCCAGGAGCTTGTTTTTGAAAACCTCCCTTATGGAGAGTATGCCGTGAGCGTGATTCATGATGAAAATGAAAATGGCGAACTCGACACTTTTCTGGTCATTCCTACCGAGCCTTATGGCTTCAGTAATAATGTGATGGGCAAATTTGGGCCTCCCAGCTTTGAGCAGACCAAAATCAGCTTCAAAAAAGACACATCTGTAGAAATTAAACTTAACCGCTAATTGTCATGAAATCCTTAAAACTAAACACACTTATTGCTCTTCTGGCTCTTTTGTTGGTAGGTCAAGCCAATGCGCAAACGCCTTATGAAAAAGGAATGAAAGCAGCCCTGGAGCAATTGTTCTCGGCTGACGGAGGCAAAGAGAACTGGCAGAATGCAGCCAACAAGTTTGAGCGAATTGCCAACGTGGAAAAAGACAAATGGCAGCCACATTACTATGCTGCGCTTGCCTATGCATGGATGGCAACAAAAGAGGAAACTTTATCTCTGCAGGATGAGAAAATGAACAGAGCGAGGAAGCTTGTTGAAACCGGTTTGGAAGCCTCGCCAGACAATGTGGAGCTGATCACCATGCAAGGCTATGCGGACATGCTAAGTATTGCTTTTGACCCTGGCACCAGAGGCCAGACTTTGTCCACGAGGGTTTTTCAAACATTTGGCAAGGCCATCCAAATGGATCCAACCAACCCAAGAGCAAGGCTTTTCATGGCCCAAATGCAGGACGGCACGGAGAGCTTTTTCGGTCAGGGGCACGAGGGTTCTTGCCAAACGCTCACCAAAGCTGTAGAGAACTATGCTTTGCAAAAGGATAATGGAGATTTTTCCCCCACCTGGGGACAAGGAGCGGCCGAGCAAATGCTGAAAAACTGCCAAAAACCGGCTGAGGGAGAAGGGAACTAAAGTTAAACCATGGCTCATCAAATACTTGTAAATTAATCGAGCCTGTTGCACTTTAAGCTTCGTTTGGTTTTTTTCAAAAAAACAGAGATGCAAATCACCAGAAAGACTGTTCTGCGGGAGTTAAAGGAAATTGCCCTGCTAATTGTAGCCGGAGGCTTAATTGGTGGTTATCTTTCGTGTAATTCTTGCTTTGAAGAGCTCACCTCACTCACGGCGGCCATCTTTTGTCTTAATGCTGCGTTTTGGCTGTTTTTCTGGAAGGGTAATCAATATCTTTCCGAAATTATAGAAACACGGATAAGCTGGCTGGAGGCACCCGGCAAGCGGCTGTGGGTGGGTTTGGTTGTCATGGTGGTGTATACTTTGGTTGCAGCATCTATCATCTATTACTTATTTTATGTGGCATACATGGGGAAGGATTTAGCCACACTGCTATCCTCTGGATTCATGTATAACCTCGTCTTTCCGGTGTTCTGCACCATGTTGATCATGACATTCTTGTTTGGGCGGCAGTTTTTTATCAGCTGGAGGCAAACAGCTATTAACTTTGAAAAGCTAAAGTCGGAGCAGATGGCTTCTCAGTACGAAGCACTGAAAAGTCAGGTCAATCCGCACTTTCTGTTTAACTCACTGAATGTACTTACGTCGCTTGTTCATCAAGATCCGGACACTGCTGTGAAGTTCATTAAGAAGCTGTCGGAAGTGTATAGGTTTGTGCTGGAGTCAAGAAAGCAGGAGCTGATAGATCTTTCTACAGAACTAAGGTTTGTAAAAGACTACCTCTTCCTGCAGCAGATTCGGTTTGGCGATAACCTCAAATATGACATAAGTGTTCCTGATACATATATGCATAAAGTGGTACCCCCGTTGTCAGTTCAAATGCTGGTAGAAAACGCCATCAAGCACAACGAAATCTCACAGGATCATCCGCTGACAATTGCTATTTCTGTTCACGAGGAAACCTTGCGGGTTTCCAATACGCTTCAGGTAAAGCACACCAGGGAGCCCTCTTCCGGAACCGGACTCGACAATATTAAGGACAGGTATGAGTTTCTGAGTGGCAAGAAAGTAATTGTCACACAGGAGAACGGTAAGTTTGAAGTAACCCTGCCGCTTTTAACCCTCGATAAAGTTTAATGAAGGTTTTAATAGTTGAAGACGAAAAGCTGTCGGCCGACAGACTGGCCCAGATGGTCAGAAAGATAGTGCCCGACGTAGAAATTCTCGCCCAGATCGATTCAGTAAAGAGAACAGTGGAGTGGTTAGCCAGCCAGCCAGCTCCCGACTTGTTGTTTCTCGATATTCAGTTGGCCGATGGGCTGAGCTTTGAAATATTCGAGACGGTAGAAGTGAGAGTTCCCATCATTTTCACTACCGCCTACGATGAATACGCCATCAAGGCCTTCAAAGTGAATAGCGTTGATTATTTGTTAAAGCCCATTGACGATGACGAACTGAAAGCGGCCCTCATGAAGTTTAAAAGTTTGACTAAACCGTCCGGAGGTTCGTTAGGTTTGCCGATTGACAAGCTGGAAAGCCTTTTGGCGGGGTTAGCAAAAAGCTACAAAGAAAGATTTATCATTAAGGTGGGCGATCACCTGAAATCTGTTGAGGTGGCTGAAATTGACCATTTTGTAAGTCAGGAGAAAGCCACTTTTATTCAAAACAGGGAAGGTAAAAGGTTTATCATTGACTTTACCCTTGACCAGGCAGAAGCGTTGATCGATCCTTCGGCCTTTTTTAGGATTAACAGGAAGTACATAGTGTCGTTTAAGTCCATTAAGGACATCATTGCCTGGTCCAACAGCCGATTGAGGTTGGTGCTGCATAACTGCGACGACACGGACGTTGTTGTCGCCAGGGAAAAAGTAAATACTTTTAAAATGTGGCTGGATCGTTAAATTTAAAGACCTTTGAGTGATATTTTCATAGGTAAAATAAAGGCAAACTAAATGGCTCCTTCAGCTAAAAAAGAAATCAGTGGAATTCAACGCCAGTTCTATATAATAGCACTGATAGTCGTAGTTGTCTGGGTGCTAATGATTACCCGTGGATTACTGGTACCACTGGCCTGGGCATCTTTTTTCGCCATTTTTATGATGCCATTTGTGGAATGGATGGAAAGTAAACGAATGAGGAGGGGGCTGGCTATTATCCTGGCAGTGCTGTTGTTTACCGGAGTCATAGTTGGCATTCTGGCCACGCTTTCAGCGCAAGTGGTGTCAATCAGCAAGGATCTTCCGTCCATTTCCACAAGGTTTTCTTCCAGCATTACCAGGGTTCAGCAGTTTATCGTTGAAGACCTGGGTATTGCAGATGATACCGAGGAGCTGAAGAGTATGATAGGCAGTCAACTTGAGGAAGTTGTGAAATGGCTGTTTGGGAATATTTCATCAGTTGGGCAATCTTTCTTTGACCTCTTTTTGATGCCTATTTACATCTACTTTATTCTCCTGTACAGGGATCTTCCCTCACGGTTCATTGAGAAAAAGTATAGCGAATCAAATCAGGAGACGATCAGGAAGGTCTTTGGTAAAATCCAAAAAGTGCTGCGTAGTTACATTGTCGGTATTAGCTTATTTACGGCTATCACCGCAGCCATGGACATCATTATCTTTCTCTCGCTGGGGTTGGAGTATGCCTTGTTTTTCGCCATTTTGGTGGCCATTCTTAACCTCATTCCTTACGTGGGGAATCTCATAGCAATGATAATAGTAGTGGGCTACGCTCTGGTAACGAAAGACTCACTGCTTACGCCACTGCTGTTGGTTGGTCTCCTTTGGCTCGCCAACATGATACAGGAAAATGTTATACGGCCCTGGGTGGTTGGTTCATCAACCGAAATAAATGCTTTTGCTGTTTTCTTGTCATTTATTATTGGAGCCCTGGTATGGGGGGTATCTGGAATGATACTTTTCATTCCGCTCGTCGGAATTGTAAAGATTATTCTGGAAGAGGTGCCCTCTCTCAATGCCTATGCTATCTTTTTGAAGGAGTGGAATGTGAAGCCGACCGAAAAGAAAGGCTAAATTTTCTGTTTTACCGGGGCCAGCAATAAGAAAAATCCGAGAGATGTTCCGATGGAAAGAACCCCACAAACCCACCACAGCGTGGTGAAGTCGAATGCTCTGACAATATTAGTGCCCAACGCAGGCGCCAGCACA
Source organism: Imperialibacter roseus (assembly GCF_032999765.1). Lineage (GTDB taxonomy): Bacteria > Bacteroidota > Bacteroidia > Cytophagales > Cyclobacteriaceae > Imperialibacter > Imperialibacter roseus. The sequence goes on from NZ_CP136051.1 coordinate 2,054,358, forward strand.
AATGCGGCTGAATAGGCAAAGGAGTACATGCCCATGTAAATCCCCCTGGTTTTTGGCCCCGATCTTTGTACGGTGTAGGTGGCCATAAACGGCATGGCCATAATCTCAGCGAAACTGATGATCAGCACGGCTACGTAGAGAATGGGCTCGCTGTGCAGCAGGTTGAGAATAATGAACGCTAATCCGTTGAGTAAACTTCCGATCATCACCAGTCGCCTGATGCTCAATCGCTCACCCACGCTGTACACGATGATCATCTCCAGCAGGAAGACGATAAACCCATTGAGTCCGATCAGTAATCCAATTTGTGACTCGGGTAGCTTGTAGACCTCTTTGTAATACAGGGGGAGGGTCATGAACAATTGAAAGAACACTGTTGCAAATGACAGCACCAAAAGAACAAAAAGTACAAATCGCCAGTCTTTCAGTGCGTTGAGAGGCGAAGAGGTGGCTTTGTTTTCATCCTCTTTTTGTTCGTTCCCTTTTTTGTTTTTGAAATAGAAGAAGAAAAGCACCCCAGCCGATATGCAGGTGATTCCATCAACGACGAAAAGTAGGTTGTAAGAGAAAGTCGCCAAAATTCCCCCAACGGCCGGCCCAAAAGAATAGCCCAGATTAATCGCCATTCTATTGAGACTGAAAGCCCGTGTTACGTTTTCGGGCCTGGCATAGTGCGCTACTGACGACGAGTTGGCCGGTCGCAGCATTTCCGACACGGCGCTCACCGAAAAGATACCCATACATAAAGGCAAAAATTCCGTCAGGTTTGCAACGAAGAAAAACAAACTGCCCCCGCCCACAAGGCTGAAAAACTGTACCCAGAAGTGCCCAACCTTGTCTGTAAGCCACCCTCCGATAAAAGCACCGGCAATGGAGCCAATTCCGAAAAGGCTTAGTAGGATGCCAGCCTGCTCTAAATCAAAGCCCAAAGAGGCTGTGAGGTACACACTAAGAAAGGGCACCACCATCGACCCACTACGGTTGATCAGCATCACAAGCGCCAAAATCCAGGCTGCCTGAGAAAGCCCACCAAAGGCATTTTTGTAAAGTGTTAAGACTCTGGTCATGCGTGTGTGTTGACAATGCGATATTCGCAAATAATTTCTTGCTGCGGGTGGAAAAGCCTCAATTATTCAAAAATTGAACTATTCGATAAAAAAATTAATCTATTCGAAGGCAATCTAGCCGTTTTTCTTCTTACATTTCTCCGCTTTTAACCTAATTAATCGACCTTATGACTCTTCACTTCGTCCTGCTACTGGTAGGATTCGCTATCCTCATAAAGGGGGCTGACTGGATGGTTAGTGGCGCTTCATCCCTTGCTAAAAGAATCAACGTATCCAATTTGATGATTGGACTTACCGTAGTTGCCTTCGGTACGTCTGCTCCGGAACTCACCGTAAACCTGTTTGCTTCGTCCAGCGGGCTGAACGACGCTATGTTCGGGAACATCATCGGAAGTAACATATTCAATCTGTTGTTCATCCTGGGAGTTGCCGGAGTCATTTATCCATTGAGTGTACAGCGGACGACTGTGAAATACGAAATTCCTTACTCATTGTTTTCTGCGCTGCTTCTTTTCTTTCTGGTCAACGATGCCATGTTTTTTGGCGCCGATCACAATTCGCTTGGCCGGATAGATGCATTGGTGCTTTTGGTCTTTTTTGGCCTATTTATGGCTTACATCATCAGGCAGGCGAAAAACGAAACCCAGCCGCAGGATGAGATTCAAACAATGACCTTGCTCAAGTCAGTCTTGTTTGTGTCTATAGGCATTGCGCTTTTGGTGGGAGGAGGTAAGCTTGTAACGGATCACGCTGTAGCAATTGCAGCAAGTTTCGGGCTAAGCGAAAAGCTGATCGGGCTGACCATTTTGGCAGCAGGCACTTCGCTGCCTGAGTTGGCCACTTCGGCCGTCGCCGCCTTTAGGCGAAACACAGACATTGCCATTGGCAACGTGGTGGGCTCCAATATTTTTAATATCCTGCTTATTTTGGGAATCAACGGAGGCATCCGGGAAATTCCCTATAACGCCACCCTGAACATGGATTTCTTCGTGATTTTTTTCGGATCTGTAGCGCTGCTGCTTTTTATGTTCACCTTCAACCGCAACAAACTCGACAGGGTAGAAGCGGTGATGTTTCTGGTGGCGTTTGTTGGCTACACGGGCTACCTGATCTACCGAAACTAGATCAAGCCAGCTCTCTCAGGTCAACAGGCACAACCCTAGATACCCCCTGTTCAATCATGGTGATACCGTAAATGATGTCGGTGCTTGACATCGTGCGTTTGTTGTGCGTCACAATGATGAATTGCGATTCCTTGCTGAACGTTCTGATGATGTTATTGAACTTGTCAATATTGGCATCGTCGAGTGGGGCGTCAACCTCATCGAAAATACAGAAGGGGGCCGGCTTCAGCAGGTAAATCGAGAACAGCAGCGAGATGGCTGTCAACGTCTTTTCACCGCCTGATAGTTGGTTGATGGTCAGTGGCCGCTTGCCTTTTGGTTTGGCCATGATCTCAATCGGGCTCTCCAACGGGTCGTCGGGGTTGAGTAATTTCAACTCGCAGTCGTCTTCTTCGGTGAAGAGAGATCGGAATACTTTGATAAAGTTATCCCTGATCTTCTCGAAGGCATCGAGGAAAGTTTCTCTGGCCACAGCGTCAATTTCGCCTATCGTGCTGATCAGCGACTCCTTGGCTTTGATCAGGTCATCCTTTTCTTTGATGATAAAGTCGTAGCGCTCTTTGATTTCCTCAAAGGCCTCCATGGCCATCGGGTTAATCGGGCCTATGTTGTCAATTCTGGTTTTGAACCTTGAGACTTTCTCCCTCAGCTCTTCGTCGGAAATGTCGGCAAATGGATTTTCTTTTACTTCTTCGCCTTCCTCCGGCGCCTTTTCTTTGAGCAAATCATCGAGATCGATATTGAATTCGACGGAAAGCCGCTCTTTTACAGCGCTCAGCTGTAGCTTGGTTTCGTTTAGCTGATTTTGGAACTCCATCAGCATCAGGTCGGTACTTTCCCGCCGACGTTGAATCTCCCGGCTTTCTTTCTCGAGTTCATCGATAAGCCCACGGCTGCTGTAATACTCCTTTTCTGCTTCGTTAACGCCTGCTTCTATTGCTTCCCTTTCCGAGTACATCGCCACCAGCTCATCGTCATTCATCTCCGCCTTTTCCACCAGCGCTTTGATCTCTTCTTCAGTTTGTTTCAACTCGCTTTGGTTGCGCTCAATCCGCTCTTTGGAGCTTTCGTAGGTGTTTTCCTTGAAGCTAATTTCCTGGGCTATACTGGCTACCTTGTTCTCCTGCTGGTGGTACGAAATGTTCTCCTGGTTGAATGCTGCAGATTTTTGACTTAAAATTTCCTGGAAAACCTGTAATTCACTGTTTTTGGAGGCCAGGTCTTCTTCGTCGCTTTTTTGAAGGTCTTGCTCACGTTCCGCTTTTGGTTGCAGTGTTCGCAGCTCTTCAGTGAGCACCTCAATCCTGTCGATAATGTCTTCCCTTTTTGTAGTGTTGGAGGTGAGCATTTTCGAAAATTGCTCCTGCTTGGTTCTTATAGAAACATACTCCTCGTTGATCTGATTCAGGTCGGGGAGGAGGGCCTCAATTTTGTCTTTCTTGCTCGATGCTTTCAACGCATTCAGGTCAGCCTGATTGCTTTCGATGCTCTGCTGAATTTCGTCGAGCTTTTTGTTGAGCGCCTTGATTTCTACAGCCAGTTTTTCCAGGTTCTTGGCACGGCCTATCCTCTTTCCTTCGAAAAGCCCTACTGCTCCGCCTGAAATGGAATAGTGACGACGGGTAACCTTTCCATTTTTTGTAATGAAAATGGCGTCATCTACATCAGGAAGGTCGGTGTGGTGGTTGGTGGAAATGTAAACGTTGTCGAGAATAAAGCTGACCAGCTTCTTGTACTTGCCGTCAAACTCCACCACCTCCGTGGCCGGAATGGCGTTCTGAATGATCTTGGTGCTGGTAGGCTTGAACTTGTCAAACTTTTCCAGGATGAAGAAATGGGCCTTGCCTTTGGCGGCGTCGCTCAGCAGGTTAATAGCCTGGTACGCATTAGCCTCACTTTCTACTATATAGTAGTTCATGTAGGGCTCAAGAAAATTCTCGATAGTTATCCTGTATTCTTCTGGGCAGGTGATGACGTCGGAGAGAAGGGGAGCATCTTTTCCCCAGGAAGCGTTCTTTTTCAGGAACTTGATGGCTTCAGGAAACCCCTCCAGGTTCTCTACCAGCGATTTGGTTAGCGCATACTCATTTTGCCGGGCATCAAGCTTTCGGCTTACCTGGGTGCCTTCTTCTTTGATGACCTCCAGTGTTTTGCCAATGCTCTCAATTCTGCTTTGAACTGCTTCTTCTTCTGCCTTAAGCTTGTCGATCTCTTTTTGTCTCTCGGCTCTTAGCTGGCCTACTTCCTGTAGTTTTATTTCAAATTCCTCCAGGTTAGCCGACTGCTCGGTCGTGTCGGAGGCCGCTTTGTCCAGCTCTTGCTTGAGCGTGGACAGCTGAATTTGCTTTATTTCTAAGTCTTTTGTCAGCTGGTACACTTCTTCCCGTTTCTGGCGGAAGTTGCGGTTGAGGATATTCACCTCCTCCTGAAGTGCTGCTGTTTCAGTCTTCTGGTGATCATACTCACCTTTGAGCCGATCGAGTTTGGCTGCTACTTCAGAAAGTATTTTGTCGGCTACCTGCTTTTCTTTGGTAAGGCTTTCAATAGAAAACGACGCCCGCTCGTTGCTTTTTCTGTCCTGCTCTATCTGCTCTCTGAGATTTTCATTCTTGTCATTCAGGAAGCGGAGCCTTTCGTTCTTGATTTTTTTCTCACTCTCGTACGATCTGATTTTGCCTACGTGCTCATTCAGCGCTTTTTGCCGTGAGCTGAGTTGCTTTTCTTTGGCGATCAAATCGGCCTTCGACTTCTCAATAGCCGCTTCTTTCTCTGCAAGTTGCCGGTTCAGGCTTAGCTTCAGGTCATTTTCTGTTTCGATTTTGCTCTTGCCATCCCGAAATGATTGCTGATGCTTTTCAACTGTTTTCCTGGCGAGCGCAATGCTGGCCTCCTTGTACTCTTCTTTTATTTTATAGTATTGCTGAGCCTGGCGGGCCTGCTTTTCAAGGCTTTTCAGGTTCTTTTCTATTTCAAAAAGTAGATCTTCTACCCTGGCCAGGTCGGCATCGGTGTCGCTCAGCTTCCGCAGCGTTTCCTTCTTCCTAACTTTGAATTTTGAGATACCAGCCGCCTCTTCAAAAAGACCACGCCTTGAGTTGTCTTTGTCGTTGAGGATATCGTCGACCATCTTAAGCTCGATAATGGCATAGCTGTTTGATGCTATCCCGGTATCAAGAAAAAGATTGGAAATGTCTTTCAGTCGGCACGTAACGCCATTCAACTCATATTCGCTCTCGCCCGATCTGTAGTAGCGGCGGGTGATGGTCACCTGAGAATATTCGGTAGGGAGGAGGTTTTTGGTGTTGTTGAAGGTGAGAGAAACTTCGGCCAGGTTGGTAGGCTTTCTTTTTTTTGTTCCGTTAAAGATCACATTCTCCATTTTGTCGGAACGGAGCATGCGTGACCTTTGCTCGCCAAGTACCCAGCGAATGGAATCGACCACATTGGACTTGCCGCAGCCATTTGGACCAACGATGCCGGTGATGCCTTCATCGAAGTTGATCACCACTTTATCCCCAAAGCTCTTAAACCCCCGAATCTCAAGTTTCGTCAACTGCATGCGGCAAAAATATTCATTAACCTTTAAATGTTATCAACAAAATGGGGCTCAAAGAGGGCTAGTTATCAACATTAAGCTGATACTTGTCCTCTTTTTTGGGGCAGACAGCAAAAATAACATCCAATGACTTATATTTGAGGTATATGGATAGAGACGTCATCATTTATATCGTAATGGCCATTATTTATTTTGTGGTCAGAAACCTGAAAAAGAAGCCAAAACCAACTGAGGTTCAGGAGAGAAGGTCGCAGAGCGATGACGACTACGAAGGTCAGCAGGAGCCGACGTCCACGCCACCTATGAGTTTTGAAGACTTACTTAAGGAGCTTACCAGCGGAGGGCAGACAGCACCAAAGCCGGCTCCACAGCCCGCTCCTCAACCCAGCCGCTCTTTCGAATTTCCGTCTGACGGAAAAAACTATGAAGAAGTACATGATGAGTGGGAGGACAAGGACATTGCCACTGTGAAAGAGGGGAGCCACACCAGGCTGTTTTCTGATGAAGAAACAAAAAAGATTTATCAGGAGTCGATCCATATTGACCATAGCAAAGAGGACGAACTTTCAGCGCAGCTGGAAAGAGCCAAAAGCAGGTTCAAGGAATTTGAGATCAAAGAAGAGGACAATTCGGCATTTCGGGATGAGATAGTGGATATGCTTTCCGATCAGGACGGTGCTAAAAAAGCCATCATCCTCGGTGAAATTCTAAACAGAAAGTATTGATCAGAAGCTGGTGAAACAGTAGGCGATAATGTTGGCACCCATTTGCAGTGCCTTTTGCCTTACCGTTTCTGGGTCATTGTAGATCGTTTGGTCTTCCCAGCCGTTTCCCAGGTCGCACTCGTAAGAATAAAAGCAAACAAGCCTTCCTTCATAAATAAGACCGTACCCCATGGGGGCTTTGCCGTCGTGTTCATGTATTTTGGGCAGGCCCTCGGCAAACTGATACTTCTGGTGGTAAATGGGGTGCGAAAAAGGAAGCTCTATAAACTCCAGTTCCGGAAACACCTTTTTCATTTCGAGGCGCACAAACTGATCGAGACCATAATTGTCATCGATATGTAAAAATCCACCCGAAATGAGGTATTCTCTGAGATTGGTAGCTTCCGGGTCGGAAAACAGCACATTGCCATGCCCAGTCATGTACACATAGGGGTACAAAAAAATCTCAGGACTGCCTACATCAACAGCATCTTCGGAGGGAGCCAGGGACGTGCCCAGGGTTTCATTACAAAATTTGGCCAGGTTGGGCAGTGCAGTCTTATTGGCGTACCAGTCGCCACCCCCGTGATATTTCAGCTTGGCAATTTTCATTGTGTTGTCCTGCTGGGCGATAGCGCCGAAACTCAACATGACAAGTGCCAAAAAGGAAACTTTCTTCATAATTACTTAAAAAGAGACGTTAGCTTATCAACGGTGAGTCCGTTGAAATCGTTTATCACAAGGTCTGAATGGATGATTTCATGGGCTGGGTGGGTGGTAGCCAGTCCAATCACTTTTGCGCCAGCATTCTTTCCAGCCTCAATCCCCGACAGAGCGTCTTCCAGCACAATGGAATCTTCAGCTTTTGCACCAAGCTTCTCAGCCAGCTTCAGGTAGACCTCAGGTGCTGGCTTGCCCACGCTCACTTCGCTGCCATTTACAATTGCGGAGAAGTATTTCCGAAGGTCGAGGCCATCCAAAGTGAAGGCAATATTGTCTGGTGGTGCAGAGCTGCCGACGCCCACAGCAATCCCGGCATCCATAGCCCGGCTTAAGAAGTCGATCAAGCCGGGTGTTGGTTTCTGATGAGGGGCATATAGTTCTCTGTAAATCTCTTCTTTTTCGGCACCAAGAGCCTGAATGACATTTGGGTTTTTTTCATCAGGGAAGAAGTGGGCCATAGTAGCCGAAATTGTTCTTCCGTTGATGTGTTTTTTATACTCGACTTCGTCAAGGTGGAAGCCATGTCGCTTTGAAAACTCCATCCACGCTTTCAGGTGAAATTGGTGGTTGTCTACGATTACTCCGTCCATGTCGAACAATAAGGCGGCTGGCTTCATGTATTTGCTTGGTTAAATAGCGCTGGGCGTAAAATTAGCCGAGCGAATGGCGGTTCCAAATCATCTTCGTATATTTTCGCAAAAAGACAACACATGAACCCATACCTAGGAGAATTTATTGGCACGATGGTCTTGCTGTATTTTGGCAACGGAGTCAACGCCGCCACAACACTTAAAGGAAGTTATGCACAAAACGCTGGGTGGCTCACCATTTGTATTGGTTGGGGGCTGGCGGTTACGCTCGGCATCTATGCCGTTGGCGGAATAAGCGGAGCTCATCTAAATCCGGCAGTAACGCTCGGTATGTATGCTGCAGGTGAGTTTCCTGCCGACATGATAGCAGGGTATATGCTCGCTCAAATGGCCGGTGCTTTTTGTGGCGCTTGTTTAGCGTATTTTCATTTCTTGCCTCACTGGAAAGCTACGGAAGATGCGTCTGCCAAACTGGGAGTGTTTTCGACTGGCCCGGCTATAAAAAGCACAAGTGCTAATATACTTTCGGAGTTTATGGGCACTTTCATCCTAATCTTTGCGATTTTGTTCATAGGTGCGAACCAATTTACAGAGGGATTGAACCCATTAGTAGTAGGAGGGTTGATTACGGCGATTGGTTTGTCGCACGGTGGAACCACAGGGTTCGCCATCAATCCGGCCAGAGACCTGGGCCCGAGAATAGCGCATGCAGTATTGCCTGTCCACGGTAAAGGTGGATCGAACTGGGGGTATTCATGGATACCCGTTTTGGGGCCATTGGCAGGAGGATCAACCGGAGCGGCACTCTATAATTTCCTGTTCAATGATCAGGTAAGTTTGTTTTTATCCATCGGCGTAATCTTTTTTGCTATTATTGTCATTCTCAGCCTGCTGGAAAACAGGAAGCCTTAGATCATCATATACCAATCTACTACTAACAAAAAATCGCAAACATGGGAATTTTAAAAGAATTCAAGGACTTTGCCATGAAAGGCAATATCATTGACCTGGCTACGGCTGTCATCATTGGTGGCGCATTCGGGAAAGTTGTGTCATCACTTGTGAATGATATACTTATGCCGCCAATAGGAGTGTTGCTCGGCAACGTCAACTTCAAGGATCTAAAAGTTGTTGTTCAGGAAGCGGTTGGTGAAAAGGCTGCAGTGACCCTTAATTATGGTATGTTCGTTCAAAGTATTGTTGATTTTGTCATTATCGCTTTTTCTATCTTCGTGGTTATAAAAGCCTACAAGCGGATGGAGAAGAAGAGAGAGGAGGCCCCTGCGCCGGCAGCTCCGCCAGCACCGACTAATGAAGAAAAGTTGCTAACCGAGATCAGAGACTTGTTGAAAGCACAAAAGTAAGCTACACTGTTAAAATTATATCGGCAGTAAGGAAACGTTGAATTGGATTCAACGTATTATCTTGCTGCCGATTCTTTTTTTAATACAAACGAGTATGCTAAAACTTCAATTGAAAGGAGCCGTTGCGCTTGCGCTGCTTTGTTTTTTAAACTCTCCAACGGAGGCACAAGCCATATTGAACAAAGTAAAATCAGCAGCGAAGAACAAAGCTGCGAACGCCATTTTTGGCGACAATGATACACCTTCCACGCCCAGTGCTTCTGAAGGTGACGAACGATCAGGGCGACCTATGAACAACACCTCGGGAGGTCTTATCACTACTCCGCCTGACGTAGGAAAAAGCATTGCAACTGCTGAGTCGTCGTTTTCCGACAAGAAGTATGGCGAAGCGAGATATGCGTTGCAGCAAGCTATAGTCGGGATCGAAATGGAAATGGGCAACAAGGTGATGGAGTCCCTTCCTAAAAAAGTAGCCGGTATAGACTTTGTGAAGGAGAGCGATAAGGTCACAAGCACGGGAATGGCCTTTGTCGGGTTGACTATTTTCAGGGAATATTACAACGACGACAAAGCAGTAGACATAACTGTTGCCAACAATTCTGCCCTACTTATGTCGGCTAATATGTACCTGACAAACCCAGCTTATACCTCCGGACAAGAGAACATCAAATCAGTAACAGTACAGGGTTTTAGGGGTGTGATGGAGTTTTCAGAATACGATGGTTACAAACTGTCGGTACCTCTCGGGCAAACAAGCATAGCGATCATGAAAATGGTGAATTTCCCTGACGAATCAACTGCGCTAAAAGTATCTGACGCCTTTGATTTGGCAGGCATTCAAAAACAGTTGGGCGATAAGATTAACTAAGACTCAAGATGAAAAAGATATATATACTTGCATTGATCATACTAGTGGTTGGCCTGAAGGCCAGTGCGCAAAATGATTTTAGCGCATCAACAGCTACAGCAAAGAATGAGTACAAAGCGGGCAATTTGGAAGAAGCTCGGTTTGCCTTGCAGCAGTCGCTGGCTGAAGTGGATAAGGAGATTGGAAAGGAGATACTGGGGGTATTACCCAAAAGTATCGCTGGTTTTTCGTTTGTTCAAGCGAACGACAATGTATCGGGCAACTCTTCGTCTTTTGGTGGATTGTTTGTTCACCGTGATTATGGCGACACCACTAAATCGGTCGCCATTGATCTGATGGATAACTCGCCCATGCTGGCTGGTATTAACAGTCTTTTGGCCATGCCTATGATTATGAATAGTTCGGATGGCAGCCAGAAGGTGATTAAGGTGAGCGGATACAAGGCGCTTTTGCAAAGAAAAGACGCAACGCAGGCTGTGGGAGGCTACACGCTCCAGATTCCCTTCAATCAGTCACTGTTCACCGTTGACTTTGATGGGGCCTTTACAGAAAGTGAAGTGACAAGTGCGGCCAACTCCATGCCTATTTCGGAAGTAGCCAAACTGACATATTAGTTTTTTTGTGCCTTGCTCCTGATGAGGCACGCCAGTGGGTGCTTGTCTTTAGTTGGACTGTTTGTCTTCGACAAAAGCCCGGCATAGGTTAAAGCACCTATTTTTTTACATAAATTTTAATAGATAGAGGTTAATTCCATATATTTGCCCGGCGATTACCACCAATATTCCTGCAGCTTTTTATTCACCAGCAAAAAGTGGCACTTTGTTATATTGGACTCCTTTCGAAAGGAAAACGAATGGGTTCAAATAATAAAATGCCGTGTTTAAAAAGAATCTTTTCTAGATGGTATTAATATTTAATTGCTTAGACCTATCGACTAAAACAGGAGTATGGACATATTAGACCTAATCTCGTTGCTGATTTTCCTGTCAGCTGCCTTCACCCTAGTAAATATCACCTACCTAAAACTGCCGCATACCATCGGTTTGATGGCTATTGCACTTGTGATGTCTATCGTGATATTGCTGCTTGGCTTGATTTTCCCTTCAGTAAGTGACCTTGCCATACACATCATGGAGGAGTTCGACTTCAAAGAAGTGCTCCTGAATGTCATGCTGAGCTTTCTGCTCTTTGCTGGCGCCATGTCTATTAACCTGCGAATGCTTTTGCAGGAAAAGTGGCCCATTTTGATTTTGGCGACCATTGGTGTGCTTGTGTCTACTTTTATCGTAGGCACGCTGATGTATTACGCCTTCACTTTTGTAGGATTTGAAATCACGCTGGTACACTGCTACCTGTTTGGTGCACTAATATCTCCAACCGATCCTATTGCAGTGCTTGCCCTGGTTAAAAAGGCCAATCTTTCCAAAAACCTGGAAATTAAGATAGCAGGAGAATCTCTGTTCAACGACGGCATTGGCGTTGTGGTGTTCCTTACCATCATGGGAATTGATGAAAGAGGAGGAGCCGATTCGTTTGATGCGCTCGAGGTAGCGGGGCTTTTTGTACAGGAGGTAATCGGTGGGTTGGGTATTGGAGCAGTTTTTGGGTACATGGGGCTTAAGCTGCTCGACTTTATTGATAATGACCATGTTGAGCTTGAGGTTTTGGTGACCCTTTCCATGGTGCTGGTTTGCGCCAGGCTTTCAGAAATGCTCCATGTATCCGGCCCGTTGGCCATGGTAATCATGGGGCTATTTGTAGGTAACGAGGGCAGGGGCGATGAGTTTGCCAGCGCTACGGGTGAATATGTTTACAAATTCTGGCATTTGCTCGATGAGTCACTAAACGCCATTCTGTTCATATTGGTAGGTTTCGAAATGATTGTTATCAGTCAAAGTTTTGTGCTCGACTATTTTGCACTTGGACTGATGTCAATTTCCATCGTGCTGGCCGCCAGGTTTATTGGCGTGGCCTTGCCGATCGGTATTATGAAGCGTTTCCGGCACTTTGAGAAAAACACCGTAGCCATCCTCACCTGGGGCGGGCTAAGGGGCGGATTATCGGTAGCAATGGCGCTTTCTCTCCCTGATTCTATCGCTGAAAAGGATCTTATTCTTTCCTGTACGTATTGTGTGGTGGTATTCTCCATACTTGTACAAGGTTTAACCATTGGAAAACTTATAAAGTCATAGTGATTTTCATTTACTTTGTAGTGTTTTTAGCATAGTAACATTAATTATAAAATGAGATTAAGTTTAGCAGAAGGACTATTGTTAATCGCCCTTGATGACAATGAGGGCAGGTTGTTAGCAGATGCCGAAAAAGGCATCATAGACGCTTTGGTAGCAGCAGGGATTTTTGAACTGAACTTGCTGCGTAAAATTGGTTTTGAGGGGGGTAAAATTACCATCAAAGACACGACTTCTTCAGGAAACAAAATACTCGACCACATACTGAGCGGCATTGGCTCCGGGGGCAAGTCGGTAAAGGACACCGTTGTGAGCCTTTCGCCTCAAATGAGATCGCTTTATGAGATGTGTATCGACCTACTGATTGGAAGAGGTATTTTGAAGAGAGAAGCTACCCGCTTGCTTTGGATACCTATTTCTGAGCGTATGGACAATGCAAATTATGCTTACGAGAAGGAGATCAGAGACTCATTAAAGTCAATCGTATTGAAAGGAGTGAAGCCAACACCGGCCTTTGTAATTCTTGCGTCACTACTGGGTAGCCTCGAGATTCTTGATGAGGTGTTCACTGATAAAGATGAACTTATCGATGCCATCAAGTTCGCTAAAGACTCCGTTCATTCAGGCACACTGCCTGCTGAAGTTGCCAGTTCTTTGGACGAAGTCAAAGAGCACATTGCAGCACTGTAGGTGCTATTTGATTATTTTTAGTGGTCGGCCAATAACAATGGAAGAGTCATATACAGTTGGCTCATACAAAACATCGGGGTTGTAGATGTGAATTGGGTTTCGGCAGTTGCCTTTGTGAGCCATAAAACCGAATCCTTCATGAGGGTGGTTTCTGTCCATCATCAACATTAGGTATTCACAGTTGTCGACCATGATGATAGTGAAGTGATATTCTCCCTCCTCACGAATTTCCCCCATAGAGATGCTGGTCTCTGGATTAGCATCTCTGTTTTCACACCCTGCGAGTATAAGTGAAGCAAGAGTCAGCGATAGTAGTGCTATTTTGAATGTCTTCATGCGATCACAGTTTTTTAACGTAACCTTCGTCGATCTGGAAGACATTGCGGAGTGCTTCATATGATTTTTTGTTGAGGATCATAATCATATAATCCCCCATTTCTATTTTCTGCTCATCGGTGGGGTTTTTAAGGAGCTTCCGCTTGCCCCCTGCCTCAAGCTTGCTCAAACCGATCAGGATCACATTGAACCTCTTTTTGATATCAAAAAAGACTGCCTGGTAGGGCTTATTGAGGTATGGATTCTTTTCGGTTACAATCAATTGCTTAATGTCATAGTCTCCGTCACTTTCTGCAATCGACATGATGTCTTCGCTGTATTCAGCGACGTCCGGTTCAAACATGTAGCTGGCAAGTAGCTTAGAGGCTATTTCGTTTTTAGAGATTGTATTTGTCACTCCTGCCGTCAGGAACGTGTTGCGCAGGTTAGCATTGTCAAGTGTCACAACAAAGCGTAAGCTGGAGTACAGCTTTTTCAAATTCAGAACATAGACAAGTTTCTCTGTGTCATTTTCAAAATTAATGAACACAATCGAAGAGTCTTCAATATTCGCTTTCGATAACATATCGAGGTTTTGATAGTCAGCATAAAGCGTGTAGATGTTTTGCCTGGAGTTACGGTACTTCTCCTTAATAATATCGATGTCAGTGGCTTTGTCAGTGATGATGGCTACTTTTTTCCCCACCCCAACGAGTTGATCTGCAACGGCTTTCCCAAAATCGTTCCATCCAATGATAATAGCATGATCTTCGAAGGAGGTGCCGCCATAGCCCAGTTTGCTATTTTCTTTAATAGTTGTCATAAGTGTTGTGAATTGACCAATTAAAAGACCATAAATGCCCAGGCTTATAAAGAGGAATATATAGCCAATAATTCTTCCGTAAATAGTTATGGGATAGATGTCTCCGTATCCAACGGTAGTTAATGTGACTATTGAGAACCAGATGGCATTTGAAAAGTTAGTTATTGAGGCCTGAGTGCTGTCATTTTCAAATTCCACCAGCAGCGCTATCAGGATAAAATAAATTGCTAGTCCTCCTGCAATTTCAAGGCCATGCGTTATGTGTTTATTTTGTTGATCTTTAGCAGCCACTTTCGGTCGATTAGGTCGGAACTGTCTTCCGCATTTTTAAGGTATCAGGTTGTTAAAATATGACTTATTGCCCTACTGATCAAAACGAATGATATAATTTTTCAAGTCGCTTATTGTGACAATTCCAAGCTGATCAGCCAGCTCTTCTCTCATCATCAGGGCGGTAGTATTGTTGAACCCAAACGAGGGTAACATCACAACACCAAAGTCTTCTTTTAATTCACTATTTGTAAAAGTATGAATCTTTTCCGGTGATTGAAGCAAGGAGTCAATAACAGTTTTGCTGGGTTGAACGAAAACCAGCAATGCTGTGCCCGTGTATTCAGGATAAAGCTTAATGTCACCACTAAGAAAGGCGTCGAAAAGTAACTTGGTGCCACCAAAACCGAGTTTTAGGTCTGTTGGATAGCCTGTTGTGGTCTCGACGTATTCAGAGAGGAATGTTGCCAGGATATAACTTTCCGTAAAAGCTTTGGAGCCAATTACCAGTTTTTCTTTGCCGGGCAAAGCTGGGTTTTTAGCAAAAACCCCCTTCGTTACTGATGAAAGCAGGCTGTCGGCAGCCTGCTCAATGGAGAACTCATGCTGGTCGACCTTGAGGTTGAGGTACGCAATCAACTCCTTTGGTATTTTGCCGTCCAGCTGTGTAAGTGAAGCTTCCAGTAGCGGGTACTCTTTGAGTGTTTCCAGCTTCACGATGGGTGCGGCATAATAGGGAGGAAAATAATGGAGATCGTCCTCCAGTACCCGGAGGTTATAGGATTGAATTCTGCCGTCTGTGGTAAAACCAGCGATGACGTCGACCTCCTGGTTTTTCAGGGCCTCGTACATCAGCGTTATTTCCAGCTCTACAGCTGGTAATTGCAGATCATAAGCTTCGCTTAGACCAGGCCAGCCATCAGTTCTGTTCATGAATTCAGAATTGAAACCAGCGACCAAACCAGCTTTATTGTCGCTTTGATTCAGGATGGACCAGGCAGGGTAAATGCCTATCACTATAGCCATTCCTGCGATAAATGGCCAGAGCCGCTTTCTTACATTTTTCTGTACAAGAGAGAGTCCATAGTCCAGAGAAATGGCCAATATCGACGCTGGAATGGCTCCAGCGAGGATCATAGGCGTAGAGTTGAGCGTGATGCCCCTAAAAATAAACTCTCCAAGCCCCCCGGCACCAATAAGTGCACATAAGGTAGCGACACCAACATTGATTACTGTGGCGGTTCTGATTCCGGCAAAAATCACAGGCAGCGCCAGGGGAAACTCTACTTTCGCCAGCAACTGATAGCGGGTCATCCCCATTGCCATGGCTGCCTCTCTGATATTTGCATCAATATTCTGAATGCCCGTGTAGGTGTTTCTTACAATGGGTAGCAATGCGTAGAGGAACAGCGCTACAATAGCTGGTAACTTTCCAATGCCAAGGAAGGGGATGAAAAAACCGAGCATGGCAAGACTGGGGATGGTTTGCATAACTCCAGTGACACCAATGAAGAACCCCGCAAATTTCTGATTCCTGGTGAGCGCCAGTCCAAGGCTTATGCCGGCTACGCAGGAAAGAAAAATGGATATGCCAGAAAGCCACAGGTGCTCTATTGCCTGCTCACCGATTTCGCCAACATTCTCTTTTAGAAACTCGACCATCAGTGTACAGCCAGTTGGCTTTCTAGTTTGAGAAATGAAGCTTTTAAGTCGGCCACAGAAGCATGCCCGACAAGTCCACTATTGTCGACGATTTTTACTTGTTGATGGTCGGAATTTGTCAACGAAAATACCCGGCTAAATGGCTTTTCATCTGTATGACAAATCAACACCTCGTCTGCATAGCTTTCGGTTAATGGAAGGAAGGCGATAACTTCCGAAAGCGCTATTTCCGAAAGTTTAAGTGACCATGCATCTTCCCCAATAAAGCTCCTAACCAGATCACTTATAGAATTGAATAGCAAGTTTCTGGGAGTGGCTTTTTCGATGACTCTGCCCTCGTCAATAAGCGCTACCTCATCTCCCAGATAGAAAGCTTCTTTTACGTCGTGGGTGACCACGATTTTTGTTACTTCTTTGAAGATACCCAGGTGTTGAAAATCGGACTGTATCTCTTTTCGTATGATTGGATCGAGCGCTCCGAAAGGCTCGTCCATAAGAAGCAACGATGGATTGGCGGCGAGGGCCCTGGCTACGCCGATTCGCTGCTGCTGCCCACCGCTCAATTCATGCGGGTACCTCGAAGCGAAATGCAGCGGTAGTCCCATGTGCTCCAACAGCTCCGACACCCTTGATGAGATTTTGTCTTTTGACCAGTCGATTAAAGTCGGCACAGTGGCTATGTTTTGGGCGACAGTCCAGTGTGGAAACAGACCAATGGCCTGGATCACGAAACCAATATTTCTTCTAAGTTCCTCTACTGGCCGATTGGTGATGTTTTCTCCATCAATAAGAATACTTCCTTTATCGGGTTCAATTAGCCTGTTGATCATTTTCAGGAGGGTGGTTTTTCCGGATCCGCTCTTGCCGAGTAGCACCAACGTTTGCCCTCTTGGAACAAAAAGAGAAACATCGTTGACTACAGGTTTTTTGTGGTAGAGTTTAGTAATATTGACCAGTTCGACCATTATTTTACTTTCGATAAAAGTGAAATTAGGTCATTCACCTACTCTTTGCAATCAAGGCTTGTATCTTTAGTCAAAAAGCCCCTTTTTAAGAATTCATTTAAAAGACCGTTAATTGAAATGAACAGACATACGTATGATTTTGGAGTGATTGGAAATTGCGCATTCACAGCTCACATCCACAAAAACACTAACATAGTTTGGATGTGCTGGCCAAGATTTGACTCCAGCTTCATTTTTGGCAGTCTGATTGACGAAGAAAAGGGCGGGGAGTTTTCGGTCATTCCATGTGAGCCAAATGCGTCGTTTAATCAGTATTATATTGAGAATACCAATGTCCTTTGCACGGAAGTGGAAGCCGCTGATGGTAAGTTTTTGGTGACTGACTTTGCGCCCCGGTTTTACCAGAACGACAGGTATTACAAGCCGCTGATGATGGTCAGAAAAATCGAACCGATTCAGGGTAACCCGAGAGTAAAGGTGGAGTGTGAGCCCAGAGGCGACTACGGAAAAATAGTGCCGGAACAGAGCCAGGGGAGTAACCACATCAGGTTTCTGGGTTTGGATGGGCATGTTCGGCTTACGACAAACATCCCCCTCACTTATGTGATGGAAGATGAGGCTTTTGTGCTGAACGAAACTAAATATTTGGTATTTACATCTGGGCCACCACTTGAGGCACCATTGGTAGCTACGGTTGAGGCGTTTTTGAGCCGAACTGTCAACTATTGGAGGACTTGGGTGAAGTCCACTTCCATTTATGAATTTCACCAGTCTCAGGTAATCAGGTCGATGCTCGCCTTGAAGATACATCAGTATGAAGATACGGGCGCTATTGTGGCGGCTACTACCACAAGCCTTCCCGAAGCACCCGGTACTGGCAGAAACTGGGACTACAGATTTTGCTGGATGCGTGATACCTATTATACCCTGACTGCCTTCAATAGCATTGGTCACTTTGAGGAGCTGGAGAAATACTTCCAGTATATTCTCAACACCAGTGCTACGCATAAAGGCAGGCTTCAACCGCTTTATGGTATTAGTGAGAGCTCAAATGTGATTGAGGAAATTTTGCCGCTTAAGGGTTACATGGGGAATGGGCCGGTGAGAACAGGCAATGACGCTTATACGCATATTCAAAACGATGTTTACGGGCAAGTATTGGTCTCATTGCTGCCGCTGTACACAGACCGCCGGTTTATCGGAAAGGAACGATCTGATTCATTGAAGCTTGTTTACCAAGCCCTTGAAATGATCGAAAACACTATGGAGGAGCCAGATGCGGGTCTTTGGGAGTTTCGTAACCTGGCTCAGAAGCATTGCTACACTTACCTGTTTCACTGGGCCGGAAGCGCCGCTGCAGTAAAAATTGCCGAGCACAATGGCGATCCGGTAATGGGGGCAAAGGCCCAAAAGCTTATGGAAAAATCGGCAAGGAAAATTGAAGAATGTTACGTGCCGGCAAAGAAAGGATACGCCCAGGCGATTGGTGTTGAGAGAATGGATGCCAGCACCCTGCAGCTAATCATGATGAATTATTTTCAGGGGGATATGAAGCGGGCTAACGACCATTTGGTAGCTCTGGAGAAAGAATTAAAAGGCAAGGGGGGCTTATTTTACCGATACAAGCATGTCGACGACTTTGGCACTCCTGAGACCACCTTCCTCATCTGTGCTTTCTGGTATGTGGAAGCTTTGGCCTGCGTAGGCCGACTGGATGAGGCTATCAAAACATTTGAAAACACGATAGGCTATGCGAACCACGTTGGTTTGCTGAGCGAAGATGTGTCAGAAACCGATGGAAGCATGTGGGGTAATTTCCCACAGGCCTATAGCCATGTGGGGCTTCTGAACGCCGCTAACAGGATAGGCAGAAAGCTGGATCGCCCCAGCTTTCTCTAGGTAATGTCGCCAAGCTGCTTCAGCAGCTTGCGTACATCTTCAACGGAAGGGATGTTGAATTTGGCAGCGGAATAGGTGCTGCCTACTTTTATGGAGTATGCCTTGTCGGGCATGCTCTTGAAAGTGTCCTCGTCAGTCCAGTCGTCGCCCACGGCCAGCACAAAATCACTTGGGAATTTTTCCAGCCAAAGGGTTGCAGCCCGGCCTTTGTTGATTTCTGAGTTTTTTACTTCTACTACCTTGTTGCCTTCGAGTACATTCAAGGGCATGTTGGCAGTGATGTACTTCAGGTGGCTCGTCAGCTCACGTGTTCTTAACTCACCCAGGCCTGTCTCTACCTTTCTGTAGTGCCAAACCAGCGAGAATTCCTTCTCTTCAACAAAGGAGCCTGGCGTCCTGTTCACATACCCTTCCATCACTTCCATAATGTTTCTTTTCCAGGAAGCATCCATCGCAGCAATGGTTTCCCATTCGGAGCCGATTTCTCTCAGCCACGCCCCATGCTCTGTAATGAAGTCGACGGGATACTGGCCCAGCCAACCCTCCAGCGTCTGCCTATCCCTGCCACTGATGATGACTACCCGATTCTTTTTGTTAGCCGTTAGCGACTTGACAATAGTGTGAAGTTCGGCGTCAGGGACAGCGTGCTGAGGGTTGTCGGAAAAACCGGTCAGCGTGCCATCGTAGTCCAGGAAGATAAGCCTGGTGGTGGCTTTTTTGTAGTCTTTGAACAGTTTTTGAGATGTTTCCTTGTCGACAAGTTTCGTTTCAAGGCTTTTTTGCTCAGCTTTTACCAGCCCAAGTCTATCGAAAAACAGATTGACCCAATGATGAATGTTGTACCGCTTAAGCGACTCTTGCATGCTGGTCATCCGGGTGATTTGCTCGGCCTCAGGCATGGTTAGTGCCTGGTGGATAGCTTCCACTTGCTCCTCCATGTCGTTGGGGTTGATGAGGATGGAATCGGAGAGCTCTTTTGATGCGCCAGCCATTTCGCTCAGGATAAGGACGCCTTTTTTGTCGAGCTTGCTGGCGATGAACTCTTTGCAAACCAGGTTCATGCCATCTCTCATCGGGGTTACTAATGCAACGTGAGCCATTCTGTAGAAAGCCGACAAAGAGGAGAGCTCGAAAGATCTATAAAAGTAATGAATAGGTGTCCAGGCAAGTCTGCTGAATTTTCCATTGATTCGGCCAACCAAAAGGTCAATTTCCTCTTTTAGTTGCTTATACATTTCCACCTGGTCTCTGGAAGGCACCACGATCATGACCACAGATACTTTGTCACGCCATTCGGGGTATCGCTCGAGAAACATTTCAAAGGCCCGAAGCCTTTGTGGGATTCCTTTAGAGTAATCGAGTCTATCGATGGAAAGTACAAGTTTTACATCTCCGAGGGAGGCCCTGAACTTCACTTCTTTCGTCAGTGTGTCGGGGTGGGAGGCCTCGCTGGCGTATTTGTCGTAGTCAATACCCATGGGCAGTGCATCGGCCATCACTATTCTGTTGTTAACAGTCATCTTGCCATTTGAATTACCAAAGCCCGCCAGCCTGTTTACCGACGACAGGAAATGCCGCATGTCGTCATAGGTATGAAAACCGAGAAAATCCGAGCCCAGCATGCCAAGCAGTAACTCCCGACGCCATGGCAATAGCCTGAACGACTCGAAAGACGGGAAGGGGATATGGAGAAAGAAGCCAATACTTATGCGTGGGAACATTTCACGAACCATTTGAGGTACCAGCAGCAGCTGATAGTCGTGGATCCAGATGGTGTCGTTGGGTGACGCAATTTTGGCTATTTCCTTAGCAAACTTTCTATTAACCTTTTGGTAGGCCTTCCACAGACCAGTATTATAGACGGCGAACTGATTGAAATAGTGAAAATTGGGCCACAGGGTTTCATTGCTAAAGCCCTCATAAAATTCCTCAATCTCGGTTTGAGTGAGAAACACGGGTGCCATGTTGTCTTTCTTGAGCTGGGCCGTGATTTTGGCCTTATCTGACTCTTTCTTTATTGGTTGCCCAGGCCACCCCAGCCAAATATTGTTTCCCTTCTTATAGATAGAGCCCAGACCAGTTGCCAGGCCTCCTTCGCTTGGTCTTGTTTTAAATTCGTTCTTTTCAACTTTGATTTTGACCGGAAGGCGGTTAGAAACAATGATGGTTTTTGGCATACTTAGAGGCTGCTTATTTTGTAGATCACTAATATACAAAGAAAGGCAACGCCAAAAGAGTAAAGCTTTCTAAAACTCAATTTTTGACTGTATTATTAGCAAAATAGCAATTATGGCTCTCTTCGTTAAGAAATAACTAATCGAAGCTACTTTTTGTTGAATCCACGAAGTTTTATTTCGGTAAGTCTTTTCTTTGTGTCCATTGGGAAATCTCCTCTCATCATCCAGTCGTAGTAGGAGGGCTCCTGACTGAAAATGTCTTCAACGCCTTTGCCTTTGTGCTTTCCAAAATTAAACACCTCAGTGCCCGCATCGTTCCTGACAATTCTGCCGGCCAGGTCGACCATGTTGCTCGCTGTGATTTCGTGCAGGGCCGCCACGTCGTTGGCTACTTTTCCCAGGTGCTCTCCACGAGTGCTGACTACTTCCTGCCCCTCGTACCTTTCTACCTGTGCCAAAAGTACTTCCAGAGTGGCCATGGTGTCGGCTTCAGCGCTGTGTGCGCCAAGTAGTTCCTTTCCGCAGTAGAACTTATAAGCTGCTGCCAATGTCCTCTTTTCCATCAGGTGAAAAATTTT
The DNA here is from genome assembly GCF_032999765.1 of Imperialibacter roseus. Lineage (GTDB taxonomy): Bacteria > Bacteroidota > Bacteroidia > Cytophagales > Cyclobacteriaceae > Imperialibacter > Imperialibacter roseus. Next base: position 2,075,922 of record NZ_CP136051.1, read on the forward strand.
CTGAGCATCGACGAGCTTCTTTTTACTTGGGTCAAAGTCGACATCTACTCTAAGGAACTCTTCCACAAGCAACGGTACGTCGAACTGCAAAATGTTAAAACCGGCAAGGTCGCATCCTTCAAGAAAGGCAGCGTACGACTTGGCGACTTCCTTAAATGTGGGGGCGTCTTTTACGTCGTCATCATAAATGCCATGGATAAGGCTGCTTTCAAGCGGAATGGGCATCTGCGGATTGATCCTCTGTGTTTTCGTAACTCTTTCCCCGGAAGGAAGTAGTTTCACAATGGAAATTTCTACAATCCTGTCGTTTGAAATATTGATCCCGGTTGTTTCCAGGTCAAAAAACGCCAGGGGGTTCTTAAGTTTGAGTGTCATTTACTAGGGTTGAGTAAGTTCATTGGCGAAGGCTTTCACATCGGTTCCTTCAAAATTGCCTGAACTCATAAAAAGAAAATTTGTATTAGCACCTTTCGACTCTTCGAGAAGTGTCTTCAGTTGATTGATGTTAGTTACGAATGTGAGGTCATTTCTGTTGAACGATTTGCGCAAAAAAGTCTCATCAATTTCGGAAATACCCCGGGCTTCAAGGACGTGCGGATTGATGAACACCACAGCTTTGTCGGCTGCATTAAGCGTGTTTTTATAGGTAGGGATAAAGCCCTTGTTGAGACTGCTAAACGTATGCAACTCAACGGTGGCCACCAGTTTCCGGTTGGGGTATATCTTTTTTACCGCTTTAACGGTAGCATCTACTTTGGACGGGGCATGTGCGAAGTCGTGAAAAACTACCGTAGAATTGCTCTCAGCGACTTTATTAAGCCTTTTTTCGGCGCCAGTGAACGTGACCATCGCTTCATAAAAGGTGTCCTTCGGAATGCTGAGCAGTTTGACCAAAGACAAAGCAGCCTGCATGTTGCTCATGTTGTGGTCACCAAATATTTTGAGTTCCAGCTCTTTGCCCCCGTAGTTAACCACTGTTTTGCCATTGACGACAGAATGAGGATGCGTGCCATAGGCTACTCGCTTTACATCGGTTCGTTCCTTGCCTGCAATGACTACGGCCAGGTCATCCATTTCATTATATATAAGTGTGCCGGCTTTTGGGGTGGCGTCGGCGAATTTATCAAACTGCTTAACGTAGTCGTCGAAAGTGGGGAATACGTTCATGTGATCCCATGCCAAACCTGTAATGATACCAATGTGATGGTCGTATCTTAAAAACTTTGGAGTTGGATCAAGAGGGCTGGCGAGGTATTCGTCGCCTTCTATAATGATGATGGGAGCGTTACTTAGTCTGATGGTGTGTTCAAAACCCGGCACATGAGCACCCACCACGTAGTCGAAAGGCTTTTTGGCATGCTGAAGCACGTGCATGATCATCGCTGTAACGGTGGTTTTTCCATGACTGCCCGCTACCACTATTCGTTGTTTTGCCCGGCTTTGCTCCAGTATGAAATCAGGGTAGGAGTAGATCTTTATTCCCAGCTCCTGAGCCCTGGCTAGCTCAGGGTTGTCTTTTTTGGCATGCATGCCCACTACCACTGCATCCAGCTCTTTTGTTATCCTGCTGGCATCCCACCCAAAAGTCGCTGGCAGCAAACCATGTTTTTCTAAATTAGCTCTCGAAGGGTTGTAAATTTCATCGTCCGAACCGCTTACTGCGAGTCCTCTCTCTTTAAGTTCTATAGCGAGGTTGTGCATGACGGCACCACCAATTGAAATAAAATGTATCCTGTGAAGTTCAGCGCTCATGTATCAATTTTAACAAAACCAAAAATAGAACAATTAGGGCTGTCAGCAAATATTACTTTGCCCAAAAAGGACTTCCTTAATTAAATTGGATGTACAGACAATGATATGACCCTTGCAAGTGTTAATAAGTTGTTATTAAGATAGGGATAACTTGAGCTCGTTCAGGTTCAATAAAAGCGGGTTAATTTATAGGTTTGTCAACCTTAATTTTCACCTGAGAAAAACCAAAATAGTTGATGGATAGTTTGCCAATTTCCCGGTCGCAACCGGCCGGAAAAAGAAGAGTTTCAGTCAATGAATTGTCGGCGCAACTCGGCAAACTACCACCACAGGCTATAGATTTGGAAGAGGCAGTTTTGGGAGCTTTGATGCTTGAAAGAGACGCCCTTACCAATGTAGTAGACATTCTTAAGCCGGAAAGCTTTTATAAGGAAGGGAACCAGGAGATATACAGAGCCATTCTGATGCTCTTCAACGACTCTCAGCCGGTCGACCTGCTCACCGTTACCTCCCAGCTGCGAAAAAATGGAAAGCTTGAAATGGCTGGCGGGGCTTACTACGTCACCGAGCTCACAACCAAGGTCAATTCGGCAGCCAATATTGAGACGCATGCCAGGATCATTACCGAGCAAAGCATTAAGCGTGACCTTATACAGATTTCCTCAGAAGTGCAGAGAGATGCCTACGACGAAACGGTCGACGTGTTTGAACTGCTGGATAAGACAGAGCAGCACCTTTTTGAGATATCGGAGTCGCATATTCGGAAGAACTTCGAAGGGATGGACAACCTGATGCATAGGGCCATTTTGGAACTGGAAGCCAAGAAGCACCACAAGGACGGACTCACAGGCGTGCCAAGTGGCTTTACGGCACTCGATAGGATGACCTCAGGCTGGCAACCCTCCGACCTCGTTATTCTTGCAGCTAGGCCGGGTATGGGAAAAACTGCATTTGTAGTCTCTGCCATGCGGAATGCAGCCGTCGACTTCCAAAAACCGGTGGCTATCTTCTCGCTTGAGATGTCGTCGATTCAGCTGGTCAATCGTCTCATTTCTGCAGAAGCGGAGCTTCCCAGTGAAAAGATCAAAAAGGGTTCTCTTGAGGAATTTGAATGGGCACAGCTGATCCACAAAACGGATGGACTGGGCAAGGCTCCAATTTTTATAGATGACACTCCCGCATTGAGTATCATGGAGTTGAGAGCCAAAGCTAGGAGGCTCAAGGCTAAGCACGATATTCAAATGATTATCATCGATTACCTTCAGCTCATGAAAGGAGACACCTCTAAAGGGGGCTCTGGCAACCGTGAACAGGAGATTGCTTCTATTTCCAGGGCGTTGAAAGGTATTGCCAAAGAATTAAACGTGCCGGTTATCGCACTGTCGCAGCTTAGCCGGGCCGTGGAAACCAGGGGAGGGGACAAGCGCCCAATGCTTTCCGACTTGCGTGAATCTGGTTCGATAGAACAAGATGCGGATATGGTAATTTTCCTCTATCGCCCCGAATATTATGGCATTACGCAAGACGAAAATGGCATGCCTACCCAAAACGTGGGTGAGGTAATCATAGCCAAGCACAGAAATGGATCGCTGGATACTGTGCAACTCAAATTCATCGGCAAGTTTACCAAATTTGCTGACCTAGAAGACAATAGTGGATTTGGTTTACCGCCTTCTGGTAACTTCCGTCCGTTGCCACCTGACCCATCCAGCACTATTACTTTGCAAAGCAGGGCTAATTCTCCTGATGGAGATTCCGAAAATGATCATACATTTGAGGATAATTCACCCCCATTCTAGATATTGACTGTATGAAGGCACTTAAACTAGTCAACGAAACAGCCGACCATGTTAAATTGGTCGATATGCCTGAGCCAACACCCGGAAAAGGAGAGGTCTTGATAAAAATGCAAGCAGCTGCCCTGAATCATAGGGATCAGTGGTGCCGGGAGGGAAAATACCCCAATATCAAATTTGACGTGGTGCTGGGCTCCGATGGTTGCGGGGTGGTTGAGCAGCTAGGCTCTGATACTGACGAAACCTGGAAAGGCAAGTCGGTGATTATTAACCCCAATATCAACTGGGGAAGCAATCCTGAGGTGCAATCTGCTAAGTATCGGATTCTTGGAATGCCGGACAATGGCACGCTGGCGGAATATGTGGTGGTGCCCGTTGACCGGTTGACTGAAAAACCAACGCATTTAACCCCCGAGCAGGCCGCAGCGCTGCCTTTGTGTGGGCTAACTGCCTATCGGGCGCTTTTTACCCGTGGTAAGCTAAAGAGAGGCCAAAATGTGCTGGTGACCGGCGCAGGCGGTGGAGTGGCTGTTTATGCCCTGATGTTTGCGAAATTGGCGGGTGCTAATGTGTACGTCACTTCCGGCAGCAAGAGCAAAATTACGCAGGCAGTAGCCTTGGGTGCGGTGGAGGGCTTTGATTACAATAACGAAAAATGGGCGCAAACGTCATTGAAATCGTCCGGAGGATTTGACCTGATTGTGGATAGCACTGGTGGACAAATGATCAACCAATATCTGAGAATATTAAAGCACGGAGGCAGGGTGGTTATTTATGGCGCTAGCTCGGGAATACCGAAGACACTTGATGTGTTCAGGATTTTCTGGAACCAGCTAACGATTCAAGGTTCCACCATGGGCAATGATCAGGAATTCGAGCAAATGGTGGATTATGTGAACAGAACTCAAATGCTTCCTGTGATAGATTCTGTTCGCCCGTTTTCCGATATAGTGACTGCCTTTGACAAAATGAAGCAAAGGAAGCAATTTGGAAAGCTGGTTGTTAAGTTCTGATTTACAGGCCTTCTTCGATTTGAAAGTTTATGTAGGCATTTTGCAACTCTGCCAGTGCTTTGGTTTCCTTTTGAGTCTTGGCCAAATTGATGCCACTTTCGAAAGTTTGGGATGCCTTTTCTGTGAGTCCCATTTCCCAAAACAAGTGGGCCGCCTGATAATAAGTAGCTAAATAGTCAGGGTGAGTCTCCAAAAGCTGATCAAAATATTCTTTGGCTTTCACTGGAGAATCAGTTCTATATTCTGTGGCGAGGGCATATAACAAAAAAGGGTCTTGCGGTGTTTCTTTAAGGAAAATTAACAGTTTTTCTATCCTTTCGTTACCCATGTTTGCTCGTTTTTATTTTTACCCCAATTGGTTAACTTCACGACGAAATTAGTGTTTATACAATTAAGCAACATCAACTCATTTAAGGAATTGGCAAGCCTCTCATTTTATGTCAGAAAATGGTAGATCGCTGGCGAATTTCAAAACACTGGCAAGGCACTGGCCGAAGCCTGAATAATAAAATCAGATATGAAGATATTAGTCTGCATTACCCACGTACCCGACACCACTTCAAAGATTGCTTTCACAGATGGTAACACCAAGTTTGACAGCAACGGAGTTCAGTATATCATTGGCCCCTACGATGACTATGCTTTGGCAAGGGCGGTTGAACTGAAAGAGCAAACAGGGGGTACTATCACTGTTTTGAACGTAGGCACAGTTGAGACAGAACCTACGCTTCGCAAAGCACTGGCAATTGGTGCAGACGACGCCATCAGGGTGAACGTGGCTCCGGCCGATTCTTTTTTTGTTGCGGCCCAAATTGCTGAAGTTGCTAAAGCTGAGAGTTTTGACCTGATCCTCATGGGAAGAGAGTCTATTGATTTTAATGGCGGCATGGTACATGGGATGGTGGGCGAGCTGCTGGGCATTCCCTCGATATCACCGGTAATGAAGCTGGATGTGGAGGGGAGCAAGGTGAAAATGACCCGTGAAATTGAAGGCGGAAAGGAGTTGCTTGAGGCTGAGCTGCCTTTAGTAGCCGGATGTCAGGAGCCTATTGCTGAGTGGAAGATCCCGAACATGAGAGGAATCATGTCGGCCCGCACCAAACCACTCAAAGTAGTTGAGCCATCAGCCGTTGACGGACTGACCGTGACTGAGAACTACGAGCTGCCACCAGCAAAAGGACAGGTAAAGATGATCGACAAGGACAACATAGGGGAGCTTGTCAGGCTTTTGAAAGAAGAAGCAAAAGTGATTTAATTGTTTATTAACCCGAAAAGAAATTAGATATGGCAATATTAGTTTTTGCAGAAACTGCCGATAAAAAGATAAAGAAATCCTCGCTTGAGGCTGTGAGCTATGCTGCCGCTATGGGTGGAGACGTCGTCGCTGTGGTTTTGGGCCAGGTGGAAGGGGGCGAGCTCGAGAAAATCGGAACAAGCGGCGGCACCAAAGTGCTTCATGCCGACGATGCCAAATTGAACGAAGGCGTGATTCAAGCCTACGCAAGTGTGCTGGCTGAGGCTGCAGGCAAAGCTGGTGCCGATACTGTTGTATTAGCTAAATCGTCGCTGGGTGATGCAGTAGCCGCCAGGCTGTCGGTAAAGATGGGAGCTGGCCTGGTTTCCAATGTGGTAGCACTCCCTCAGGGCAATAAGGTGAAAAGAAGCATCTATACAGGCAAAGCCTTTGCTAATGTTGAGCTAAAGAGCGGTAAAAAAATCATTGCCATCAAGAAGAATGCTGTCCCGTTAAAAACCGACGGTGGTGCGGCCGCAGTAGAAAAATTCACTCCTTCTCTTAGTGATGCTGACTTCAAAGCGAAAATTACTTCACAGGAAAAGGCCAAAGGCAAGGTACTTTTGCCAGAGGCTGACATTGTAGTGTCAGGCGGACGGGGCTTGAAAGGCCCTGAAAACTGGGGAATGGTCGAAGAGCTGGCCGATGCCCTGGGTGCAGCTACAGGATGTAGCAAACCGGTGTCGGACATGGAATGGAGGCCTCATCATGAGCACGTAGGACAAACGGGTGTGAAAGTAAGCCCATCTTTGTATATTGCTATAGGCATTTCAGGCGCTATTCAACATCTTGCAGGAGTTAATTCGTCAAAGTATATTGTGGTGATCAATAAAGATCCAGAGGCTCCCTTTTTCAAAGCAGCTGATTACGGTGTAGCTGCCGATGCATTTGAGGTAGTTCCAAAACTAACTGAAGCTATTAAAGCGTTAAACAACTGATTTTTTGTGGATAAATTAAAGCTGGAAATTTTAGGTCTTTCTTCAAGCCAGTCACAATCTGGCTCTTTTGCGCTTGTTTTAGGTGAGGTTGGTGGAAACAGAAGGCTGCCCATTATCATTGGCATGTTTGAAGCTCAGGCAATTGCCATAGAAATAGAGAAAATAGTACCCAATAGGCCAATGACGCATGACTTGTTCAAGTCTTTTGCGCACAATTTCAATTTCACCATCAAAGAAATAATCATTTCTGACCTCAAAGAAGGCGTTTTCTTCGGGAAAATAGTTTGCTCCGATGGCTTCAGAGAAGTGGAAATCGATGCCAGGCCGTCGGATGCGATTGCTATTGGCCTGCGTTTTGGCGTGGAGATTTTCACTTATGAAGCGATACTGGCAGAGGCTGGTATAGTGCTGGGCGAAGAAGATGAGGACGAAAGTGATGAGGCACCCAAGGCTAAGGCATCGGCTTCCAAGGCTAACCCTAAGGGGTTCATGGATAAACTGAAAGACTTCTCCATGGACAAGCTTCAGGAATTACTGACAGAAATGCTTGGTAAGGAAGACTATGAAAAGGCTGCGAAGATCAGGGATGAGATGAACAAGAGAAATTGATTATTATTCAAATTATTGGCATAGCGGTCACCCAATAAATGGGTGACTTTTTTATTTTTGGCAGGTTTGCCATAACAACTACTGAATGGATTATCTGAGAGGCCTGATTGGAATTCTACTAATTGCCGCATTTGCTTTCCTTTTTTCTAATAATCGAAAAGCCATCGACTGGAAGCTTGTGGGGATTGGCATCTCCCTCCAGATTGTGTTTGGCTTACTGATCACCAAAGTGGCCTGGGTAGCTCACTTGTTCAATGGCGTTAGTGGTGCTTTCGTTACCTTCTTAAGCTTCTCCGACGACGGCGCTCGCTTTCTTTTTGGCGACCTTGCTGGCGACACCTTCGGTGTCATATTTGCCTTTAAAGTGCTGCCCACCATTATCTTCTTTTCCACTGTTTCAGCTGGTCTTTATTACCTTGGTATCTTGCAAAAGATTGTATTTGGGATCGCCTGGATCATGTCACGAACGATGAGACTGTCTGGTTCTGAGGCACTTTCAGCGGCTGGCAACATTTTCCTCGGGCAAACCGAAGCCCCGCTGCTAGTGCGTCCATTTGTGCCAAAAATGACAAAGTCGGAGCTGATGTGCCTGATGACGGGAGGCATGGCCACCATAGCAGGAGGCGTGCTGGCAGGTTACGTAGCCTTTCTAGGCGGGAATGACCCGGTGATGCAAACCAAATTTGCGGCGTATTTGCTTAGCGCTTCTATTATGAACGCCCCAGCCGCCATTGTTATTTCTAAAATCATAATTCCCGAGGTTGAACCAGAGAAAATTGACAGAAAGCTGAAGGTGAACCAGGAGTCTCTGGGAGTCAACCTGATTGATGCACTGTCGAATGGAGCTTCAGAAGGGCTAAAGCTCGCTTTGAATGTTGGCGGAATGCTGCTGGCATTCATTGCTGTGATAGCAGCCATCAATTATTTTCTATCTAATGTGGTGGGTGATATTACCGGGCTGAATGCCGTGATTTCTTCCAGCACCGACGGTCGCTTTACCGGGTTTTCGCTGGAATATATCCTTGGGCAGGTCTTTAGGATTTTTGCCTTTGTAATGGGAGTAGACTGGAGCGAGACGCTGGCAGTAGGGAGTTTACTTGGGCAAAAAACAGTCATCAACGAATTCGTAGCCTACCTTGGTTTATCGGAAATGAAAACTGCCGGTTTGCTTTCCTCAAAAGCAATTGTCATTTCCACCTATGCGCTCTGCGGCTTTTCTAACTTTTCAAGTATTGCTATCCAGGTGGGGGGCATTGGCGGCATGGCACCCAACCAGCAAGGGAATCTGTCAAAATTAGGGATGAGAGCACTTCTTGCGGCCACACTGGCTTGCATGATGACCGGCACTATAGCAGGCGCCCTGGTGGTTTATTAATTCGTAAAACTTATTTCATATTAAGGGCTGTCGGCTGATCGAAATTTTCCTGTACTTCACGGAAAATTCAACAATCACCGTTCGTCGAAATGACCGTGAACAGTTTTTCGCTTTATCAGCTTTCACCAACATCTCTCGGTTATTTTGACCAGGATGGATGTTTGTTCGATGCCTGCAGGTATAGCCAATTTAAATATGGCTGCCATGTGAGTGCCCGGATTTATGCTGACCAAATCGCTGAAAGGCTTCTGCGTGACTATGGCCACTGGCGAAATGAGGAGGTGATTGTGTGTGCCTCGGCTTACAAAGTTGCGCCCACGGCGGCAGAAGCTATTGCTCAATTGGTTTATGAGTCGCTTCAAGGCTATTTTCCTTTGCTTCAAAAAGCCAAAGTTGGAAGAGAAACTGTGTTTGCTAATGACTATGGGGCGATGCCGACGGCTGACAGGTTTTCACTCATGGATAGAAATATTCTTACCATAGATGATCACCTATTCAGAGATAAAAAGTTGATTTTGGTAGACGATCTGCGGGTAACAGGCGCCCATGAAAGAAAGATGACAGATACAATAGCCGGGGTGGTAGACGAAGTAGTTTTTGCCTATGTGGGTTTCCTGCAAGGCGACTTCCTTCCATCGGTGGAGTTTGATATTAACAACACTGCAATTACTTCAGTGAATGATATTCTTAGAATTATTGAAAAGGGCCTCTTTCACGTCAATGCCCGGGTTTGCAAATATGTGCTGTCTTACCAAAACCTGGGTGAACTAAGGAGTTTTCTTCTGGAGATACCGCCAGCCATTTTGACTCGCCTGGATGAGTGTATCTGCGGCGACGGCTACCATGTGATGCCAGAATATGAAACAAATTATCTTCTGCTAAGAGAGGTGTTGGAAGGCAAGCCCGCCTTGCTTTCATTGGCAGTTTAACACGAGGTTCGGGTCGGGACAAATTTTCTCAAAGAGAGCTCTGTCCGATACAGCGGCAACCCCTGGAAAGTCTCCAACCTTCCCTATCAAGTCAGTGATCAGTTGAAAGTGGAGGTGCGGCGGCCAGTTACCATTTTCCTCGTTGTCGCCAAGCGTGGCGAACGCCGATCCCCGCTGGATTTGATCCCCGATTGATAAACCGACCAATGACGATCGGCTTAAATGGCCATAGAGTGTGAAGAATGTATGGCCATCCAGGAGGTGCTTCACAATGATGGTCGGCCCGTAATTGGCGAAGCCAGCATTGTCAGCAAAGCTCTCCACAACACCATGCAGCGGGCAATAAAGGGCAGTGCCAGCAGGTGCCCAAAGGTCAATGCCCAAATGAAGACTTCTGGGCTCGCCTTGCCCGTCGAAATGTTTACTTCTCCTGTAGATTTCCCGGTGCTCCATATATCCACCCCAACCGATTTTTCCTTCCAACTGCAGTTCCATCCACGCCGTGAAGGCGGCAGTGTCATTAACATCAACAACCATCAGGGCCTCGTTGTACTTCGACATGTCCACCTTTTTCAGGTTGGAGGTATCGTGCAGGCCTTTCATTACTTCATGAAAGCTGGACTGATATTTTGAAAGAGTTTCGTTGAGTTGCATAAAAAAGCCCTTTTGATTTCAAAAGGGCCTAAAATTACGTTTTTTAACTTTAACCATCGTTAGGTTTGGGAGCACCTTCAAGGATTTCCTTGTTGGCAAAGCTCTCGAATTTTTCAAAGTTTTTGACAAATGCCCGGGCCAGTTCATTGGCTTTTTTGTAATAAGCTTCGTCGTTGTTCCAGGTCTGCCTTGGGCTAAGCACGTGATAGGGCACACCAGCGCATTCCAAAGGAATGAGGGTGCCAAAGATGCTGTGTGGCTTGTAAGCCACGTGTTCGAGATTACCTTCAAGTGCCGCCGAGATCATTGCCCTCGTGTACTTTAGCTTCATGCGTTCGCCAACGCCGTAGGGACCACCTGTCCATCCTGTGTTTACCAGCCAAATATTGACCTGGTGCTTATCCATTTTCTCTCCGAGCATTTCTGCGTAGGTAGTTGGGCGCAATGGCATGAAAGGGGCACCAAAACATGCCGAAAATACCATTTGTGGTTCGGTGACGTCCGCCTCAGTACCGGCAACTTTGGCGGTGTAGCCTGAGATGAAATGATACATGGCCTGACCCTTTGTTAGTTTCGAAATAGGAGGCAACACACCGAAAGCATCCGCTGTTAAGAAAAATATGTTCTTAGGAATGCCCCCAATAGAAGGCGAGACAGCACTTTTTATGTGACTAAGAGGATAGGCTGTCCGGGTGTTTTGCGTGACTGTTTTGTCTGTGTAGTCAACTTCGTGCGTTCCGGGAAAAAACCTGGTATTCTCCACAATGGCACCAAAGGAGATCGCATCCCATATCTCCGGCTCTTCGTCTCTGGTTAAATTAATGACTTTTGCATAGCATCCGCCTTCAAAATTAAAGACCGTCTTGCCTGTCCAGCCGTGTTCGTCATCACCAATCAGCATCCTTTCCGGATCAGCTGACAGCGTGGTTTTGCCTGTTCCGGACAAGCCGAAGAAAATGGCTGTGTCACCTTCCTTACCTATGTTGGCACTACAGTGCATCGACAGCACTTGGTGGTCGTGTGGAAGCAGGTAATTCAAAACTGAGAAAACCCCTTTTTTCATTTCCCCTGCGTAGCCTGTACCTCCTATAAGGATCACTTTTTTGCTCATATTGAGGATGGCGAAGTTTTCCTGCCTGACACCATCAGTCTTGGGGTCAGCTTTGAATTCCGGGATACAAATGATAGTAAAATTGGGAGCAAAGTCTTTGAGCTCATCCTTTGTTGGCCGAAGGAACATGTTGTGGCAGAACAGGTTCTGCCAGGCCAGCGTATTGATAACTCGCAGGTTCATTTGGTAGTTTTTATCGGCCCCCGCATAGGCGTCTCTTATGTAAACTTTCTTTCCCTCAAGAAAGGCGACCATCTTAAAAAATAGCTTCTCGAAATAGGCTTCTGAGATAGGGATGTTAATGTCTCCCCACCAGACGGTGTTCTCCGTTTTTTCGTCTTTCACAATAAACCTATCCTTCGGCGACCTTCCCGTGAATTGGCCTGTGTCACACATAAACGCCCCGGTGCTTGTGAGGTGGCCTTCCTGATTCGATAGTGCTTCTTCAATCAGCTCCGCCGGGCCGAGGTTCCATTTTACTTCTTTCGCCTTTCGTTGGAGTGTTTCCATCGGAGACCCGGAATGTGGCTCCCATGTAAAAACTTCAGGGGCTTTTGAGATTACATCTTGCATAAGGAATTTTTGGGTTATATGTTGTATTCAATGTAACTAGCTATTCGGTCAAAAGTGTTGACGATTGTCATCTCTGCAGCAGATTATTTGCAGGTTTTGTATGTCGGCAATATTTTCATTACTTGCGTTAATTTTACCCACCGAAAACGATTGCAATTTAGGTTTTTTACCTCGAGAAAAAGAAGAAGCATATGTCAAATAATGATTCTGCGAGTACCGCCACACCACAAATGTTTGGCCACCCCAAAGGCTTGTTCTATCTGTTTTTTGCCGAGCTATGGGAGCGTTTCAGCTTCTATGGTATGCGGGCGTTGCTGACGCTTTACATGGTTAATAAACTATTCGAGGCGTTTGCAGATAGAGACACCCGTTCGATTATTATTTATGCATCCTATGGAAGCCTGGTTTATGCAAGTACTGTGCTTGGCGGTAGGGTGTCGGACGCTCTTTTAGGTAACCGAAAGTCGATCATTCTTGGCGGTGTGATGATGTCAATCGGTCATTTCGTTTTGGCTATCGACAACCAGGCAACTTTCTTTGCTGGTCTCGCTCTGATCATCATCGGCACGGGATATTTCAAGTCAAATATCTCAACTTTTGTGGGCACACTTTACGAAAAAAATGACCCCAGACAGGACGGCGGTTTTACCATCTTCTACATGGGGATTAATATCGGAGCCTTCACAGCGCCCCTGCTTTGTGCGTGGCTTGCGAGTTCTTATGGCTGGCACTATGGTTTTGGTGCGGCAGGCGTGGGAATGGTGCTAGGCCTTGTTACGTTTGTTTATGGCTCCCGAAGTGGTGTGTTTGGAGATAAAGGCTATCCCTTGCAGCCAGAAAAGTTGGAAAAAAAGTGGGCGGGGTTGAAAGTTGGTGTTTGGGTGCCGCTCTTGTCATTTGCGGCTGTTCCCGTGATCACACTCATGATCTCCGATTACACTGTTTATACAATCGGGAGCATCTTTGAAGGTTCAATAGTAAGGTTCTTCTTTTATGTTTTATTGATAGTGATCATCGGGTACCTGGTTTGGGTAAGCGTTAAGCTCCCCAGGGAGGAATGGCAGAAGCTGGTCGTGGCCGTTTTTCTTACGATGTTTATGTCTTTCTTTTGGGGTTTTCACGAATTGTCGGGTAGTATTATTACGTTGTTTGCCGCCAGAAATGTGAACCTGGTGGGGATGGATGCAGCCGGCACCAACTCCCTGAACCCGTTCTTTATCGTAGTGTTTTCTATGGTGATGCCGGTTGTATGGATGTGGCTTTCGAAAAAAGGAAAGAATCCAAGAACACCCTATAAATTTGCCATGGGGCTTGCCCAGTTGGGTGTCGGTTTTTTCATTATCAGCTTGAGCAAGAGCTTTGCGGATGATAATGGCTTCGTTCCCTTTATCTTCCTTGTTGTCATGTACCTGTTCATTTCCACTGGCGAACTCTTTATGTCGCCCGTGGGGCTTTCAAAAATTACGAGCCTCTCACCTCTAAAGATCAAGTCGTTTATGATGGGTGTTTGGTTTATGTCTTCGGCTTTTGCCTTCCAGATCGGCGGGATGGTGGGAGAGTACCTTGCCATCGAATCGAACCAGGCGGCCGACCAGGTCGGAGGCTGGGACACGCTTGATGTGTACCTCAACGGCTTCGAAAAGATCGCCTATGTGTCATTTGGCTTCGCCCTGCTGGTGGTAGTGCTGAGTCCGTGGCTGAAGAAATGGATGAAGGAAGTTCACTAATGATTAACTTGTCGCTTAGCATTGTCTTCAGCTTCTAGTTTATCAATGTATTTTTCCCTCTCTGAAGAAATAACCACGAGAAGAGGAATGATCAAGAAAAAAAGAAGTACCCATATAAGGTAAGCATTGTCCTTTTCGGTAGTTACCTGCACTGGCTCTCCGTACGAAATGAGCTCAGCCCAGTTGTGGGGATGGGCAGAAAGCTTATCTGAGGTAGACAGGTATTCGAGTTTAGCATCACGAAGCGCTTTAAGCGTATTGCTTCCCAAAGACAGCTTTCTGAAAAAGCTGCCTACGATATTTTTACTATGCTCGTCATGCGCTTCCCAGAGCCCCAGAACCACTGCTCCACTGCCAGCAGAAAGAAAGGCCCTCACCATGCTGATCACAGCCTCACCGTGTGGGATCAACCCCATGCCTGTTTCAGTGGAAGTTAGTACGATGACATTGCCTGGCAGATCAAGATTGTAGATCTCATGGCTATACAAATTTCGCTCGATGTTGGTAGTTTTGCCCGGGTTGAATATCAGCTTTGGGTAGTCGATGGCATCACCATGAATCAAAAGGTAGAGAATTTCGAACCGGGGTGCCATTCTGATAAAGGCATCTTTTGTTGCCTGCTCTCCTCTGAAGGTCAAGCCTTCAAAATACAGCCTTGAGTTCTTGATCTCCTGCATGATATAGGCAGAAGCGGTATCACTGCTGCTAAACCGGCTTTTTAATGCAAAAGAAGTCAACTGTGAATTGTGCTTTGGCAATACAGGAGGGTGATCAAGAAGCATCTCAGCGGAGGTGATGTAGGAGATGGTGGCAGATTTGATGAGATAAGGCAAGCTATTGTAGCCGGTAGGATTGGACGGTACTTCTGTTATAAGTGTCTCAAACGGAATCAATTTGATAAGCCCGTCGGGTGCTATAACGATGGTTTTTTCACTTGGTAGGTTCGGCAGTAGCGGCTCCAGAACATCGTTGTAAAGAATGCTTGAGCTTTCTATGAAATCAATCATTTCATCCTGGGAAAATTCAGCCGGTGTTGCCCAGAAATGAGATAAGAACCGGTGTATTTTACCTTCAAACTCAGCGTTTACTTCGTTTTCGATGAACATCCTCGATGAGTCACTCACGCTGAGACCATATACATGACGATTTCCATAGAAATATTCGATCAGGTGAATATTGGAATGATTATGGAAATCCATGAAGGTGACGTCGTCAAAGAGCGAATACTCTGTGCTGCTGGTTTTCATATAATTCTGCGCCTTCACTCTCCAGGTCACCATTTTGTCAAAGCTCTCAATCAACAGGTTCTCTCTGGCTAACCTTTCATCGTCGTTGATGGCCAGCTCCAGCTCATCGATACGGTGCAATATTTCTTTGTTCAAAACGTCGAAAGTTGACTCCAATGAATCGGGAAGCCCTACTTTGTTAAGAAACATGGCCTCTGCAGCTTCTTTTCTAATGCGCATCAGCTTGTCATTTTCTATAAGCTGTAGCGCTTTTACCCAATAAGCTTTGTCGCTTGTTTGCTGATAGAGGTGATGCGAGGCGCCAAGCGCATATTCGGTAAGTAGATGAAAATTGGTTATTCTGTCTGGTATTACCTGTTCCTCCGGAAGACCATAGGAAGTGTTATATCTGGTGTATTCCAATGTAGCTTCCAGCATGCTCAAACCAGTTGCTAGTCTTTCTGTTGAAACATCCCCCGCACTAACGATGGCAATGGCAATTTTTTCCATAGCAGCCATTGCTCGTGGCAGTAAATGGGCAACGATTTGCTTTTCCCTCACTTTGTTAAGCAGGTCGTCAATGGTCAGGCCCGTATCAATTGTTTTCAAACTTTGAGTGTAGAATCGGAAAGCTGAGTCTGGCAAGTTTGCTGCGAAAAAGTAGTCGGCCCTCGCTATAAGGGCCTTGAAAATTTCAGGGCTTGCAGGAGCCGAATTTGCTTTTTGGTATTTGAGGTAGGCCGAACTAAGCTTGTTGGCCTGTACCAGATTGCCTTGTTTGAGGTAGAGAGTGGCGAGCCTGTATTGGGTGTCCGGATTGGCGTTGATGTCGTCTGATGACGTTAGCGAGCTTAGGCGCTCTTCTACCAAAATTGCCGAGTCGAATGAGTGTGTAGCTTCATAAGCCATCGACAACGCAGGGTAGTAGTAAGTCTTGTTGAAGGTCTGGTCTTTGGGATTGTAGGTGTTGCGGAGGTAAATGGCCCTGGTTAGATGTTTGATGGCATCTTCCGGCTCGTTCAATTCAATATAGAGCGTTGCCATCAGGAAGTTCAGGTTGGCAATAAAATCATAGTGAACCGACTCTTCCAGAGAGTCCATGATGTGAAGTGCCTCCTGACTGTAGTCAATAGCTTTTTCTTTTTCATTCAATTCATTCGCTGTCTGAGCCATGGCAAAGCTAGTACGAGCCTCGATGATAGGCATGTTAACTTTACCTTCTTCCGATAGGGAGACGGCTTTGTTGTAGTAGTAGACAGCTGCTAAATCGTTGTTGACTGTGTTTCTGTAAAAATTGCCAAGCTCAACCCAGCTGAGGAATTTGAGCTTGTTGTCGTTTATCTCTTCTGCCAAAAATGCCGCATTTCTAAAGCTGTGTAGCGCAGAGTCTTTTTGGTTGGAGTCGCTGTAATACCTTCCCCAAAAGAGTAAATTTTCGCTTCTAAGGTTTTTATATTCCGTATTGGAGGGAAGTTGCGCCCTGGCTTCTCTTAACCTGTCTCTGCTTTTAGTCTTTAAATCGAGTTCCCTATACAAGTCTGCACTCTCGTTAAGCGCTCTTAGCCGGTTCGTGTGGCTGCTGCTAAAATCTGTCAACACAAACTCCCAATATTCCAGCGCCAGTTCAAACTGATTCATCTGCTTCAGCGAATCTGCTTTCAGCATCTGAATTTCTATTTCAGTTAGCACTTTGGTGGTGTCTTTTTTGGGGTCGTTGGCAGCCTCTGCCTGAAAGCAGGTAAATGCTATTGCGATGAGGGTGATCAGCTTGGCTTTCATAAGAAGAATTCAGGTAGAAAGGTAGCCAGAATAGCGAAGGCGAGCAAATAAGACCACCTCTAAATCAGGTATTGCAGCAAGCAGGGATTTTCCCCTGGGTGGATACTGAATAAGTGCCGTTTCGAGCCAGACTATTCTGCTTTGCGAACTGTAACGGTGCTTGTGGTCTGTTGATAGGCACCAAAGATGCCGTAGCCATTCTTGACATTATTGTAGACAGGCACTGGTTCGGCAAATGGGTCTCCGTCCAATGATCGCTGAAGGTTGGCGGTTTGCTTGTACTTAAACATAGAGTAGGATATCTCCCGCAGGGCAACCAAAACTTCGACTTCATCAACTGCCTCATTCCAAAACGGGTAGATATAGGTGTTGAAATTGATTTTAACTGTTTTGCCGTCTACAACATCGTCGGAAAAAGTCCAGAATCGATCCGAGTAATATTGCTCAACCGTGAAGATTCCGTCGTCGCTATCAATAGGGTATTGAACCATCACAGTATCAACGACAACATACTCTCCGGTATCTTCGTCTCGCTCATAATACAATTCTGGCCCATACAAGCCGATTTCATAGTAATTCTCGCCTTTTGGGTCGTCGAATTCAATCGTCATGCTGTATTGCTGCTGGTTATACTCGTCATTAGCGTTTTTGGCGAATATTACTTTGTTGAGCTTCACATTTTGGCTGGGAACGACGTCTGTGGCAGTTACAGTCTTGTAGTTGGTTTTCGATGCTTCAATAGTGTATGTGTGACCTTTTACAGGCTTCAATGTGCCCTGGTAGCCATCTTCGCTATTCTGCACGAGGGTTTCCACAAGGACCTCACCGTCATAGATATTGACTGTTGCTTCCGGTATTATCGAAAACTGATTGTTGCTCAGGATATTTTGACTGGCTGTAAGTTGCACCTGAAATGTGCTGTCGGGGTTGATCGTGCTATGAACTGTGATAGAAGGTGGCTTAAGAGGAATGTCTACATCAACCACAACTTCACACGATATTGCACAAACCGCAAGTAGGACGATTAAATATCTCATAGTTTAGAATTCAAAGTTGTAACGAACAGACGGGATAATTGGGAATAAGCTGTACTGCTTAAATTTTTTGTTGCCACTTCTATCGTACCCAATGTCCATAAAGAACGGGTTCGACCGACTATATGCATTGTATGCGCCAAAGGACCAGGTTTGCTGCCCCCACTTCTTTTTCTTTGTCTTGCTCACACTCACATCGAGGCGGTGGTAAGCCCGCATTCGATAATTATTCCGTGATGGGTAATAAAGGAGCTCATCATAAAAATAATAGGTTGGACGACCTGGCCCGCCGTTGAATTGACCCTGACCGGCGTACCTTTCTTCGGGCAAGCTCACTGCATTGCCCGTGCCGTACACCCAGGTTGCGCTCAGCTCAAAATCGTCCCGAAGTTTATAGATGCCCACAAGGCTCACATCATGGCGTCTGTCGTATTTATAAGGATAGGTTTTACCGAAATTCAAATCGGGGAAGGTTCTCTCAGTTCTTGAAAGCGTGTAACCTATCCACCCGGAGAACCTCCCGGTCTTTTTCTGGATGAGCAGCTCTGTGCCATAACTCACTCCGTTGCCTGTTGATACTTTGTCTTGCCAGTCTTTCTGAGGGTCGAGGTAGCTGGCGCCTTCGCTGTACTCGATCAGGTTGGTCATGTCCTTGTAATAAGCCTCAATGCTCACTTCGTAGGTTTTGGTGATGTTCTTGGCTACACCAATGGCCACCTGAGAAGAGTATTGAGGCTTGATGTTTTTGGTGGCAGGTACCCATAAGTCGGTAGGGAGGCCTATGCTGCTGTTGGTGAGCAAGTGAATGAACTGCGCCATGGTGGCATAAGAAGCTTTGATGGCCAGCCCGCTGTCGAACAGGTAACGGGCGTTGATCCTGGGTTGCACTTTTTGGTACCAAATATTATTGACATTGAAGGCTGAAAAGTGAACTCCAGCATTGACTCTGATCGCTTTCGAAATAGTCCAGTCATCTTCAAAATAGGTGGCAAGTTCCAGTCCTCTGGTTTTGCTGGAGCCAAGGGTGGTGTCCGCATCGTTCGAGGCAGTGTAGGCCAGAATACCGGGATTGAAGGTGTGATGGATGGCGCTGGCCCCTGCTCTTAGCTGATGGTCGATATGGGGGGTAAACTCAAAGTCTGTTTTAAGTGCCAGGTCGTGAATACCTGAGAAATACCGGGTGGCACCGCTGTCCTCGGTTGTTTCGGTAGGGGTGGTTGATTTGTTGTAATATTCCTGAAAAATGTCGAACTGATACTTGCTATAGGTAGCTGTTACGTTGCTGAAGATCTTGGGAGTGAAAACGTGGTTCCACCTGAAGGCGGAAGTGATATTGCCCCATTTGAGGCCAAATTCATCTTTGTAGTCGTATCTGGTATTATCTGATATATAAAAATCTTTGCTTCTGGCATAGGCCTTGTCGTCGCCTGTGTAGGTGCTGAGGTAAATTCTGTCCCGGTCGGAGAAGGTGTAGTTGACCTTGGCGTTGAGGTCGTAAAAAAAGTAGCCGGCTGTTTCTCCACCGTCGGTTGTCGCCTTGATCAGGGGCCTCGCCAGAATGTCGATATAAGTTCGGCGGGCGGAAACGATAAACGACGATTTTTCCTTTTTCAGCGGGCCTTCCAGTGTAAGCTTTGACGAAATAAGGCCGATAGAACCGGTGCCTTTCAATTTTTGGTTGTTGCCCTCTTTCATGGAGATGTCAATTACTGAAGACAACCTGCCTCCATAGCGGGCAGGGAAGCCGCCCTTGATAACCTCCACATTATTGATAGCGTCCGCATTAAAAACAGAGAAGAAGCCGAACAGGTGAGAGGCATTGTAAACCGGCACGCCATCAAGAAGGATGAGGTTTTGATCAGGCCCGCCACCACGCACATACAAACCACTGCTACCTTCTGAACCTGATTGAATGCCTGGCATAAGCTGCAAAGCTTTGAAAATGTCGACCTCGCCAGCCAGGGCAGGGAGCGATTTGATCTGGTCTACGGGAATCCCGATTCTACTCATTTGTGGCATATCGACGAGGTCTTCTTCGGCCGTCACCACTATCTCATCGAGCATGCTTTGTGGTATCAGCCGGATGGAAAGCTCCACATTGCCATTAAGATTGATGAGTGTATCTATGGGTAAATAGCCGACATATGAAAAAACCAGGTGAACCTCTGAGTAGGATAGGGGCAGCGTGTAATAACCAAAATGATTCGTAGTGGTGCCTTTCAAAGTGCTTTTATCAAACACATTGGCACCGATAAGGCTTTCACCTGTTTCACGATCCCGTACGTAACCTGAAATGGTGTTCGATTGAGCAAGGGTAATAGTTGTAACACATAAAAGGTTAAAAAGTAGCAGGTATCTCATGGTAAAAAAGTAGGTTGACGTTAGGTAACGTTGAAAAATGACACAAATTATACCAGATAAGTTGTGAAAACCTATGTCGTTGACGTTTTGGTCAGCGGAAAAAAAGAAAGGCGCTGAATTTCAGCGCCTTTGCAAATATATGAATGTTGATGAATGATTACATCATTCCGCCCATTCCTCCGCCACCTGGCATTGGAGGCATAGACTTCTCATCTTCTGGGTTCTCAGCTACTACAGCTTCGGTAGTAAGCAGAAGTGCAGCGATAGAGGCAGCATTTTCAAGCGCAAGGCGAGTTACCTTAGTAGGGTCAATCACACCAGCCTTGAACATGTTTTCGAAAGTGTCAGTGGCAGCATTGTAACCGAAGTCATTTTTGCCTTCTCTGATTTTCTGAACGATCACTGAACCTTCACCGCCAGCGTTTTCAACGATGGTTCTCAAAGGAGACTCCAAAGCTACACGGATGATGTTCACACCAATCGCCTGGTCTTCGTTGTCAGTTTTCAGTTTGTCAAGAGATTCGATGGCACGGATAAGTGCAACACCACCACCAGCTACTACGCCTTCCTGAACGGCGGCTCTTGTAGCGTGAAGGGCATCATCTACTCTGTCTTTCTTCTCTTTCATTTCCACTTCAGTGGCAGCACCGATGTAAAGTATAGCTACGCCACCAGAAAGCTTAGCAAGTCTTTCCTGAAGTTTCTCACGATCGTAGTCAGAAGTTGTTGCTTCGATCTGCGCTTTGATTTGGTTCACACGACCTTTGATGTCAGCAGCAGTACCAGCACCATTAACAATAGTAGTATTGTCTTTGTCGATGTTGATTTTCTCCGCTCTTCCAAGTGAGTCAAGTGTAGCGTTTTCCAGCTTGTAACCTCTTTCTTCTGAGATTACAGTACCACCTGTCAGGATAGCGATGTCTTCCAACATTGCTTTTCTGCGGTCGCCGAAGCCAGGAGCCTTCACAGCAGCTACTTTTAGTGCACCACGGATTTTGTTTACCACAAGCGTAGCAAGCGCTTCGCCGTCTACATCTTCAGAGATGATAACAAGTGGCTTGCCTGTTTGAGCAGTTGCTTCAAGTACAGGAAGCAATTCCTTCATGCTGCTGATCTTCTTGTCGTAGATCAGGATGTAAGGGTTCTCAAGGTCAGCCTCCATTTTCTCCGTGTTAGTCACGAAGTATGGAGAAAGGTAACCACGGTCAAACTGCATACCTTCTACAGTTCTTACCTCAGTTTCCGTTCCTTTAGCTTCTTCAACGGTGATCACACCGTCTTTACCCACTTTGTCCATTGCATCGGCAATCATTTTACCGATTTCAGCATCACCATTAGCAGAGATACCAGCTACCTGAGCGATTTCGCTAGAGTTATTGATGGTTTTTGACTGGCCTCTAAGGTGCTCAACAACAGAAGCAACTGCTTTGTCGATGCCACGCTTAAGGTCCATTGGGTTAGCACCAGCGGCTACGTTTTTGATACCTACTGTGAAGATCGCCTGTGTTAGAACAGTCGCAGTAGTAGTACCGTCACCAGCAGCGTCAGCAGTTTTGGAAGCAACTTCCTTCACCAGCTGAGCACCCATGTTTTCGATAGGGTCTTTCAATTCGATTTCTTTGGCAACTGACACACCGTCTTTTGTTACGGTAGGAGCACCAAATTTCTTGTCAAGAATGACGTTCCGACCTTTAGGTCCAAGCGTTACCTTCACTGCATTTGCAAGTGTGTCAACGCCCTTCTTCAGTTTGTTTCTTGCGTCGGTATTAAAGAAAATTTCCTTTGCCATAGTTTTCTGTGTTTTTACTCTTTACAGATAATGTTTTGTTGTCTAATTAGATTACGCCAAAAATGTCAGACTCTCTCATGATAAGGTAGTCTTTGCCATCAATGGCGATCTCAGTGCCAGAGTATTTGCCATATAGTACCTGATCACCAACTTTTACGTTGATAGGCTCATCTTTCTTGCCAGTGCCAATAGCCACGATCTGACCTTTTTGTGGCTTTTCTTTAGCAGTGTCGGGAATGATGATACCAGAAGCTGTTTTTTCTTCTGCAGGTGCTGGCTCCACCAGCACTCTGTCTGCTAATGGTTTGAAATTTACTTTTGACATATTGGTTTTGAATTTTAGTGGTTATTTAAATTCTATGTACCACCGCTTGCACATCTTGTGCCACTCACGATTTGCCTGCCAAGTCATGCCAATTTGAACCATTTTGGCTCTCAACTGTCAGTGTTGGCTTGCAAAGATGACAGTATGCCTGACAAATTTTCATTGCGTGGCATAATCTCGACAGGCAATGTCAGCCAGGAGGCGGAAAAGTTGGCTTCATTTCTGCAACCACTTGACTCGTTGCTTCAAGCTTTTTATATTTTGATGTGTGATAAAAAAATCAACGAATATGGAACAATTGAAAGTGGATTGGTTAACCGATGGATTGATTGATTTTGAGTACAAGAAGTATGTGCTTTTGGCCTACCTTAAGAACGTTAAAGCAAATTTCGACGACAAAAAGCTCTATCCGTTTATGTCAGACATGGTTTTTCACTACCAAAACCTGATGACCATAAAGAGCAACAAGTCGTTGCTGTATGAAAACTTCCCTAAGTCCATCTCCAAAGCCGATTTTAGCAAGCTGAAGCTTACCTACAAAAAGCTGGTAGAGGACGACGATCTGATGCTTGAAATAGAGAGTATTGTGGAGTTTGCGATGCCGAAGTTTCAGAATGCCCTGGAGGTAGGGAAGGAAATTTATGAGTTTGTGGAAAATAACCTGGAGTTTGTGCCAGTCGGCGTTACACCCATTTACACCAACGAAGGCTACTTGTTTTTAAGCCAGGATGTGAGCAGCGACGTGAATATATACCAGTATCAGCTCACTTTCTTTGAGCAGTCGAATGAGAAGTTCAGGGGAATCAATACTCATTTTCTGAAGAGAGAAGAAAGAACGCTATCAAACACCTTCGAACAGATCAAGCTCAAGCTGGTGAAGAAGTTTGCCGACTTGCCCAATCCTGCCACTTACGCCATCGTCAGCAAGCGGTTTTTTCCGTTGCCGGAAACACTACTTCCAATAGCCAAAAGACTACTTGTGCGAAATATCAGTATCTCTTAAAAAAAGAAAGCCCAGCCAACGCAAGTCGACTGGGCTTCTATACTTTTCGGTATTTTTTACTGCTGAGTAGTGTCAGTGTCCAGGTTCAACGGAAGAGCCTCTTCTTCAGCGCCACCATCCGTTGGCATGCCAGGTATGATTGTTTTCTCCTGAGCTCTGTTAATGTTGGGGCTATTTATTCCAGAGTCTCTGGCGGCTGTGTCAAGAAAGAAATTGGTTGACAGACTTAAAACCATGATGGCGATAGCCAAGCCCCATGTTGCTTTTTCAAGAATGTCGCCTGTTTTTTTCACACCCATTACCTGGCTGGCACCTGCTCCACCAAACTGGCTGGAAAGGCCACCACCTTTAGAATTTTGTGCCAATACTACTAATACAAGCAATAAAGCTGCGAGTATTGTTAAACCTATTATTACTGCTAACATGAAGGGTTATTTTTGTAAATCTGCAATACGAGCCGCAAAGTACGCCTTTTTCTCAGGAATTTTCAAAATTAATTTCTCATAAACCTCAACGGCTCTTTCATTTTTCCCCTGCCTGGTGAGAATGAGGGCCAGATTCTCCGTTACCAGCTCGTCTTTCAACTTTTGTGAAGGCTCCGAAAGGTCTTTTGTAGCTACTTTTTGACTTTCCTGCGTCTGTGGTTTGATCGAAGGGTTGGTCTTTATAAAGGCGTCAATGATGCTTGCTTGATCGTTTTTTTTTATGGGGTTAGCAACAGTATTGCCCGTTGCCGGTTTGGACGCTGAGGAGCCTGCTGCTTTGTCCTTAGTCGCCCCGGCAGATTTTTGCTTTGCCTGCCCTGAAGGGGTAGTTTTAGCTATTTTTTTTTTGGTAGCCGAAGTGTCCCTGGCGGAAGTTTTAACCGTTTTTTTTTGACTGGGTTTAGGTTTCTCCTGGTTACTGGTGGCCTTTTTTACAGCTTTGGCCTGGGCCTCTTCAAACTCTGCATCTTCAAGCTTTCGTTCCACTTCAAGGTAGTGAGACTTGGTCTTTTTCAATGCCTCCAGGTTGGCAAACACTTGCTTCAGAAGATCGTCGTGCTCCGAGTCGCTTAGGTGCTCATGCGAACTGTAGTCGGTGTCGGATGGTGCAGGATCCGGCTCAAAAGGAGGTACCTCAGCCTCTTCTTTTTGTGCTGGCGCTACAACTGTCACTGGAGGAGCCTGCGGTGTTTCTGCTACCGGCTCTTCAACCACCTCAGATTGCTCAGCAGGGGGCTTTTCCTCATTTGTAGGCTCTACTGGCGGTGATTCGATGATGGCAGTATCTGGTTGGCTGATGTTCCCCGCCAGAAGCTCTTTCAGGTACATCCTGTCGGTGGCGTACAGCGCTGCTTTCACAACGCTTTTTTGAGCGTCGGGGGACGATTGACTCTTGTTGCCAATGGCAACGAGGGTGTGGGCTCCCTGAAAATAGGGGTAGTCTGCAGCCATCTCCTCAATGTCCTTCAATTGACCGATAGTGATGGCTTTAGGATTGCGAATAATTTGCAGTACCTCTTTTTTGTTCACAGTA
This sequence comes from Imperialibacter roseus, assembly GCF_032999765.1. Classification (GTDB taxonomy): domain Bacteria; phylum Bacteroidota; class Bacteroidia; order Cytophagales; family Cyclobacteriaceae; genus Imperialibacter; species Imperialibacter roseus. Next base: position 2,100,728 of record NZ_CP136051.1, read on the forward strand.
AATAGGTTTATGGCAATTGAAAGTTATGAAAAATTACCAATTAGCCACAGAACTATTAAATATATCGAGAACGATCTGATCAAATATCTCTTCGACGAATGACTGCTCTTCGGATGAAAGGTTGGTGCTATTTTGATCAAAATCCCGGTAGAAGGAGAAGTTTCTGCTTTGGTAGTTGAAGGTTTCGTCTTTGGTATTGGTATAGGAAACCTTCACTGAAATAGTGATCCTGGTCAGGGCGGAATAGCTCAGTCCGGATGTGTTGTTGGCCTGGGGTGCTACCGGTGTCAGGGTGTAGTTTTCGATGGTGCCCTCAAACTGCAAGTCTCCTTCATCCTGTACCAGGGTGAGGCTTGTGTTCTTAGTGAAGTAGTCCTTTAGCTTTTCAGTAAAGAGCACACTCATGTTGGATGGGCCGAGCGGTGAGTTGTTGTAGAAGGTTTGAATGGATGCCGTTTTTACATCAGGTGAAATGTTGGCACCGGTGAATGAATAGACACCACAGCCTGACAAACCACCAAGCAATAGCAGCAAACAGAGCAGGTGGCTATTCTTCAATCTCATACTGTTTGATCTTGCGGTAGAGCGTTCTTTCCGAAATGCCAAGGTCCTGTGCTGCATATTTTCTCTTATTGTTGTTTTTTAACAACGCCCGAATGATCATTTCCTTTTCTTTCTTTTCTAATGAAAGTGATTCTTTCTCAAGATCTTCCGCCTCGTGGGTAATGTCTTCGATCCGGTTGGGGTCATACTTGCCCGAATGGCCAGACGAGGATTGGGATGGTTGAATAAGGTAGGGAGTAGAAGAGGGCTCGTCAGTTATGTCCTCAACCTCCTGATCCATGTCTTCGAAGAGGTTCTGATGATCTCTTAAAATTTCGTTTTTGCTTCCTTCGCTATCATCCAGCAGCCTGAATACAAGCTTTTTGAGTTCAGACACGTCCTTTTTCATGTCGAAAAGGACTTTGTAAAGTATGTCTCTTTCGGAGAATGAGCTCTCGCCATTTACCTGCGACCTCAGCAACGCTGGTAGTCTTGACTCATTTTGGGGCAGATAGGTGGCCAGCCTTTCCGCAGTCACTTCCCGCTCCATTTCCAACACCGACATTTGCTCTACCAGGTTTTTGAGCTGCCTGATGTTGCCGGGAAATCTGAATTTGAGTAGAACGATTTTGGCCTCCGGAGTTAGCTTGATAGGAGTGACCCTGTACTTTTCGGAGAAGTCGGCTGCAAACTTTCTGAAGAGCAGGTCGACGTCTTCCCCCGCTCCCTAAGCGCCGGCACATAGATCGGGACGGTGTTCAGTCTGTAGTACAGGTCTTCCCTGAATTTTTTGTTTTCTACGGCTTCCAGCAGGTTAACGTTGGTGGCTGCTATTACTCTTACGTCGCCTTTTTGCACCTTGGAAGAGCCCACCTTGATGAACTCACCATATTCCAGCACCCGAAGGAGCCGGGCTTGCGTGCTCATGGGCATTTCGCCGATCTCATCGAGAAATATTGTTCCGCCGTTGGTTACTTCAAAATATCCTTTTCGGGCTTCGTGAGCACCCGTAAATGAGCCCTTCTCGTGACCGAAAAGCTCAGAGTCAATAGTGCCCTCCGGAATAGCGCCGCAGTTGATGGCAATGAACTGGCCATGCTTGCGGTGACTGAGCGAATGAATGATTTTGGAAAAGGATTCCTTACCACTACCACTTTCGCCGGTGATGAGCACACTCATGTCGGTAGGTGCCACCTGCGAGGCTACCTGAATAGCATGATTGAGCGCCGGACTGCTGCCAACGATACCAAACCTCTGTTTTATACTCTGAATTTCCTCGTCTCTCACTGCCATCAACGTCTGTGAACAAAAATAAAAGTGTGATTACTTCACGGCCTCTCCAAGGAGCGTTCCGCCTGTGCATTCTTTTACCAGCACATCGACATACTGTCCTTTTTTGAAATGCTCCTTCGGGAAAACGATTACTTTGTTGGCTGAATTGCGGCCCTGAAGATGTAATTCAGACTTTTTGGAAGCTCCTTCAATCAGTACTGTATGTACTTTATTCAACTCTCGCTGATTTCTTTCCAGTGCATGAAGCCTTTGTTTATCGATGATCTCCTGCAGCCTGCGTTTCTTCACCTCCAGCGGTATGTCGTCTACATACTTTTTTGCTGCCAACGTGCCAGGCCGCTCTGAATAATAAAACATGTAGGCAAAGTCGTAGGTCACGTAGTCCATCAGCGACAGCGTATCCTGGTGCTCTTCCTCGGTTTCGTTGCAAAAGCCCGCAATCATGTCGGACGAAATGCCACAATCTTCGCCGAGTATCCGGCGAATGGCATCTACCCGGTTGATATACCACTCACGGTCGTAGGTGCGGTTCATTCTGTCAAGTACGGCTGAGCTCCCGCTTTGAACTGGCAAGTGAATGTATTTGCAGATGTTGTCATACTTTTTCATTGTATGCAACACCTCGTCGGTAATGTCTTTTGGGTGCGAGGTAGAAAACCTGATCCTCAAGTCAGAATGTACCCTTGCCACCATTTCGAGCAGGTGGGCAAAGTTGACGACGTCCTCTATTCCCTCTTTCTCCAGTCTTGCCTTGTTATTTTCCAGGTGGGACCATTTATAGGAGTCTACGTTTTGGCCCAGCAGCGTCACCTCCCTGTAGCCATCGCTGAACAGTTGGGTGGCTTCAGCCACTATAGAGTAGGGGTCACGGCTGCGCTCTCTGCCACGGGTGAAGGGCACAACACAGAAGGAGCACATGTTGTCGCAGCCCCTCATGATAGAGATAAAGGCTGTTACACCGTTGGAATTGAGCCTTACCGGACTGATATCGGCGTAGGTTTCTTCTCTTGAAAGGAACGTGTTGACGCCTTTTTCGCCTTCTTCGGCTTGCCCAACCAGCAGTGGGAGGTCTCTGTAAGCATCCGGGCCCACAACCAGGTCCACGATCTTTTCTTCCTCCAGCAACTTTGACTTTAGTCGCTCAGCCATACAGCCCAACACCCCAATGAGCACTTCCGGCTTGCGTTTTTTTACGGTTTGAAACTGACCAAGGCGGTGTCTGACAGTTTGCTCCGCTTTTTCTCTGATAGAGCAGGTGTTTAGTAAAATAAGGTCAGCATCCTCGTAAGAAGAGGTAGTGTCAAAGCCATCTTTTTTTAGAATAGAAGTCACTATTTCACTGTCTGAAAAATTCATCTGGCAGCCGTACGACTCGATGTACATTTTTCTTGCTGTGGGGTTATTCGACTCCTTTGATATTTTGACAGTCTCGCAGGCGGCTTCCTCCGGAGAGATGATGTCTATGTCGTTAATTATTTGATCCATATGCTTTAAACACAAACTGGGAGCGCAAAAGCAGCACCTCATTCAATAAGTGTGCAAAGTTAACAATTGGGCATGAAAATGACAGAATGGCAGTAAAATAAAAAGGAGACAACAAGCCTCCTTCTTATTTTCATACATCAAATAATTAAACCTACCTAAAACTCAGTTGCGCTTGCTTTGCTGACACCCACAGAGCAATTTCTTATTGCTTATCGCCTATAATAGCATGGCGCTTGGTTGGTAAACTACCCGGGCGCAATTATGTTTGCGGTATTATATATTTTTTGAGAAGAAAAAGTTCAGCAAAGTCATTCTTATGGCATTAATCAAAGCCGTAAAAGGCAAATACCCCAGCTTCGGAGTTAACTGTTGGTTTGCAGAAAACGCAACCATTGTCGGTGAAGTAGAAATGGGCAACAATTGTACGGTGTGGTTCAATGCGGTTGTTCGGGGGGATGTGAATGTCATTAAAATAGGTGACAATACGAATATCCAGGACGGCGCAGTGATTCACTGTACTTACCAGAAGTTTGCGACCACCATTGGCAGCAATGTTTCGATTGGGCACAATGCGATTGTGCACGGTTGCACTATACACGACAATGTGCTGGTGGGCATGGGTGCCATAGTAATGGATGGAGTTGTGGTAGAGTCGGAGGCTTTGATAGCTGCAGGGGCGGTTGTTCTTGAGGGAACTAGAGTTGAAAGCGGCTTTATTTACGCCGGAGTTCCTGCCAGGAAAGTAAAACCTGTAAGCGAGGAGCTTCGTCAGGTATTCACACGGACGGCAGGTAATTATATCAAGTATTCAGAATGGTTTAAATAGTTTCACTATGAGTCAGTATTTAGTTTCGCAGGTGTTGGATCAGAGGCCGGCTTACGATGAGTATCCGGCTTTCTATCACAAATATGTCGACGCACTTCCATCAGGCAATTTGCTGCATATTCTCGAGGACCAGCTTCACACATTTTCTTTCATGCTTGAGAGAATCGAAAAAGACCAGTGGGACTATCGGTATGCCGAAGGTAAATGGTCGGTAAAAGAGGTGCTTGGGCATATTATCGACGCAGAAAGGGTGTTTGCTTTCAGAGCGGCCACGTTTGCCAGAGGCGATAAAAACGAGCTTCCGGGGTTTGATGAGAACGCCTATGTTGAAGAAAGTGACCTTGCCGGGGTCAGCCCTGAAAGCCTGCTGCTGCAGTTCAGCCATTTGAGGAAGAGCAACATTCTGCTCTATGCTTCATTCACCAGGGAGGCGATTTCGAGAACGGGCGTTTCCAATGGGAAGTCAATTAGTGTGGCTGCGATTGTATTCATTACTGCCGGCCATTTGCAGCACCATATGAATATATTGAAAGAACGTTACGGCCTGTAGCCTATGTTTAAGTACGACCCCAATAGGAAATACCCAAAGGAGACAGAAATGAAGGCAGTGATTCGCTTTCAGGACTGCGACCCGCTGCAGCATTTGAACAATGCCAAGTACTTCGATTATTTCTTCAATGCGAGAGAGGATCAGGTGCCGAAGCTTTATGACATCGAACCATCTGAAATTTTCATCAAGTACAAGCAGTCGTGGGTGGTGTACAATCACCAGATCGCCTATGTAAGGGCGGCGATGATGGGGGAGTGGGTGACACTGATCTCCAGAATTATTTGGCACGACAAGCAGAATGTGCTGGTAGAATATGTGATGCTCAACAAGGAAAAGACGCAGCTCAAGACCGTGCTATGGACCCATCTTCGCTATATTGATGTGATGAAAGGGCGGTCAGCGGATCATCCGGAAGTGATCGAGAATTATCTGAAAGCGGCTTCCATTGAGGGATTTGACCATACTTTGATTACTTTTAACGAAAGAATTAAACAAATAAAAGACGGACTAATAAGCCTATGAATTTCCTGATCAAGCTTCTACTCTCAGCTATTTCGGTAATCCTTACGTCTTACTTATTACCAGGGGTTACTGTCGAAGGATTTTGGGTTGCCTTTCTGGTGGCGGTGTTTCTTTCGCTGCTCAACGTAACGCTAAAGCCAATTCTGGTGTTGTTTACCATTCCCATTACTTTCTTAACGCTGGGATTGTTTCTTTTGGTGATCAACGCACTGATCATTATGATTGCCGACTACTTTATCGATGGTTTCTATATAGATAACTTCTGGTGGGCACTTGCCTTCAGTCTTATCCTCTCCATCATCAATTCTATGCTGAATGAGCTGAGCGCCAAATCAGACAACCCTGACCGTCGTCGTTAGGCGTTGATTTTGTCCTTTTGAATTTTACTCAAAGGGGCATTCTTTTCAATGTACTGGATGATTTTGCTGGCGACGTCAACGCCGGTGGCAGACTCAATGCCTTTGAGGCCAGGCGATGAATTCACCTCTATAATTAATGGCCCTCTGGACGACTGCAGCATATCGACACCAGCTACCTGAAGTCCAAGCGCTTTGGCCGCTTTGATGGCTGCAGCAGTTTCTACCTTGCTCAGTTTGATGATGTCGGAGCTACCGCCCCTGTGTAGATTGGAACGAAACTCGCCTTCTTTCCCCTGCCTTTTCATGGCACCCACCACCTTGCCATCAACCACAAAGGCCCTGATGTCGGCCCCTTTTGACTCCTTGATGAACTCCTGCACAATGATCCGGGCTTTCAGGTTGTGAAAAGCCTGGATAACTGATGCAGCAGCCTTTTTTGTTTCAGCCAGCACCACGCCAAGCCCCTGAGTTCCCTCCAAAAGCTTGATGATGACAGGCGCACCGCCCACCTCTGAAATGATTTCATCCACATCCATGCTGTAGTTGGTGAATACCGTTTTAGGCAAGCCAAGCCCGTCTCTTGAGAGTATCTGAAGGCTGCGCAGCTTGTCTCTGGAACGGATAAGGGCCTGAGATTCTACTGTGGAAAACACCTTTTTCATTTCGAATTGCCTGACTACAGCCGACCCGTAGAAGGTCACGGATGCACCAATCCTTGGAATGACGGCATCGTAGTTTTCCAGGTATTTTCCATTATAATAAATGGCTGGTTTTTTCTGCTCGGTGATGATGATACATTTCAGATGGTCGATCACATCTACCTCGTGCCCATGCTGTAGGGCAGCTTCGACCAGTCGTTGGGTAGAATAGAGTTTTGCATTGCGAGACAGGATGGCAATTTTCATCAAAAGGGGACTTTTTTCTAATGTGGTTAATGTCGCCGAAAGGTAGGCTAATTCACCAATAGTCCAAAAAAGTTGGAGAGGCTGATGAAAATATATAAGCCGGGCAGGCGAAGGAAGAAGGCAGCAGGCGATGCCGGAAAAATCATTTTGAAACAGCCCGGTTCCAAATGTCCAGGTAGATCTTCCATTGTCCATCCAGCTTTTTCCAAACAATCACATACTTTCCCCTCACGCCCTGAAAAGGGTTGCCATCATTGATGCCGCTTACTTCGTAGTAGCCATGATCATAGGCGGTGCTGCCATTGACGACGATTTCCACCGGATATATCTTGTGGAAGGTAGTAGTAGTGCCTGGCCTTGGTGTCCAATACGACTTAATGTCTTTGGTTCCTTTGATGATGTCAAACCCATTTGGGAAGATCGATGCGTCTGGAGTGTAGGCATTGGCAATGGCCTCTGTGTCCCTGTGGACTATGGCGTCAGAAAAGTCGGCGATATTCCTCCTGATAATCGTTTCGTCGTCGATTTGGGCGTAGGCCGCTACCGAGTAGGAGAGTAAGAAGAGAAGAAATATGGTTTTCATTTTTTTATTCTGAGAGTCCGGAATAGTCGAGTACAAACTGGGGGCAGCGAGGCTCACCCTTAAAGAAATCGCCCTTTTTTCCTTGTGTAACGGCCCATCTGTCCATCCAGGAGATGCCGGCGTTTCCTACAAAATGATCAGGCGTCGTGTAGGCGTCGTCTTTCAGGGCCTCAGCAAGGCTAACAAAACTGTAGCCAATGCCCTGATAGGCGTCGAGCAGCGCTCCCAAATAATACGAATTCAGCAGGTTTTCGTGAATGAGCAACGTGTGTGCAATGGGCCTGCCGAAAAGTTTCAGGCATTGCTGCTCATAGTATTTTACTTTTTCGGCCATGTAGCTGATGTAGGCAGTGCCTATTTTGTCCATCATTGCGTTGTCCGATGCTTTGAAGGCCTTATCGAAGGCACTTGCGAAAATCCATTCTGAGTTGTCGATGGTGACAGGCGCTTCGATGTACCCGTGGGCTTGGAGGTACTCTTCCAAAGCTTTTACCTTTTCCTCGGTGTTTCCCCTATGCAAGTAGGGGTGCCTGAAGTATCGGTAGGGCTTTCCGGCATCTGCCATCAATTTTTTAGTGATGGATTCCCCTTTTTCAATGATTTCGAAAAATTGCTCTGGCGTCAGCTGATTGTAGTCAATATGGCTGTAGGTGTGGTTGCCCAGCTCGAGTCCACTGCTGATCCAGGCAGTCAGCATGTCGTAGCGATAGTCAATTATTTTACTGCCACGGTACAGCTTCTGCTCGTTAACGAACCCAATGGCTGGCACCTTTCTCTCAGTGAGGTGAGCAAGCAGCCTTGCATTCAATTCTATCAACGTCACGGAATCGTGGCCTCCCATTTGTGCTGGCAGGTCGTCGATGGTGATAGCCATTGTCTTAGGTTGTGCCACCGCACCAAGGCTGGCAAGCAGGAGCAGGGCAAGCAGTTTGTTTTTCATTCTTTGATCAGGTTAAATAATCGGCCCCAGCGGATTCGGGCAGGCAATGTATACCAGGGCCCTTCCTCTGAGGAAAATAACACCATGACTGGCTTACCAACGATGTGGTCTTCGGGAACAAAGCCCCACGTGCGGGAGTCCTCCGAGTTGTGTCGGTTGTCGCCCATCATGAAGTAGTAATTTTGCTGGAAAGTGTAAGTACTCGTTTCGTAGCCGTTAATATAGAGCTTTCCGTCTGTGATTTCTGCATTTTTCCAGCCTTCGAAGCGTACGATCACTGCGCCGTACACCGGCAGGCTTTGGTCATTGATTTCAATAGTGTCTCCCTTTGCCGGCACCCATACCGGGCCAAAATTATCCGTTGTCCAGCCGTGCGGTGCTGCCTTAGGAAAGCTGGCCGAATCGCTGAAGCTGTAGTTCATTACCACATGCTCTACTTTGCTAATGAACGGCAGCTGTTTGATTTTTTCGGCAGTGGCAGGTTCGGTCTGCACGTAGTACCCACCATTCACTTCCTGATGCTCACTTATGTTGTTGGCTTCAAAGAAACGATCTTTCAGTGGCTGCTTGCCAGCAATAAAATAGCTCGACTGGAGGTGAGCTGGCAATGGCATCACAGAGTCGTTTACCACAAGCAGGCCGTCGACTACTTTCAGCGAGTCGCCAGGCAGCCCTACGCACCGCTTTACCCAGTGCGACTTAAGGTCGGTGGGGTGCTGGTCTTCGTACGGATAGTTGAAGACCACCGGCTCCATCCGTTTCACCTCCCTAAAACCGGGCAGCCGGTACATGGGCAGTTGTATCCAGTTGACATAGGAAGGGATTTCGGTGCCCCAGAACTTTTGATGAGTGAGGGGAAACTGGATAGGCGTGGCCAGGGTGCGGGTGCCATAATGCAGCTTGCTGACCACAATCACGTCGCCCACCAGCATGCTTCTTTCCATGGAGGGCGTGGGAATGATGAATTGTTCGAACAGCAGCCAGCGGAAAAGCGTGGCCACCACGACGGCAAACAGGATGGACTCTACCCAGTCTTTTAGGGCAGACTTCTTCTTTTTACCCGCTTTAGCAGGCATGGTATCAATCATGGGAGACCGGATTAGTTATTGAGAAGTGTGCCTGTTATTTTTCTTCGCCGAAGTATTGCGATGGGTCTACTCTTTTTCCGTTGTGTATTACCTCGTAGTGGAGGTGTGGGGCTGTGGACCTGCCTGAATTACCTGACAAGGCAATCTGCTGACCTTTTTCCACCTTATCACCTACTTTTACTTTGGCTTCCAAAAGCTGGGCATATATGGTCTGGTAACCTTCGTCATGCTTAAGCGTGACCATGATGCCATAGCCGTCGGGGTCGTTGACCACTTTTTCAACCACGCCGTCTGCCGTGGCTACAATGGAAGTGCCCGTGGGCGTTACTATGTCGACACCTAAGTGCATCTTAGTCTTTTTGTCAAAGGGATCCTTTCTTTGTCCAAAAGCCGAGCTAACCCTAAAATCCTTGTCTGTAGGCTTTCTGTCGGGCCTGTCTTTGGCACCTACATTTACCACGATAAAAAGCAGACCTATGGCCATCATAGGCGTGATCCAGCCCAGAGGCTGCTTCTTCAACTGGTAGTAACGGCGGGTTCTCTTCACCTGTTTGCTGACTTTTTTCATTTCGTTTTTGCCAAATGTGCTCAGAGAGATATTGAGAGCAAGTTCAAATGAGTGCCCTCCCTCCATGTATGCTTCTATGGCGCAGCAGGTGTGATCAAGCAGCTCATTGCCAAGGATTGTGTTGCCACACTGAGCATCGATTGCCTGCTCTACGGTTTTGATTTGTGCTTCTGTGAGTTCTCTCATGACTTAAGAGGTTTTGGGGTTCAATAAAAATTGCATCGTGCTGATAAAGCTGGCAAACTCCTCAAGTTTACTGGCAGTTTGTATGTTGCCTTTTGGCGTCAAAGAGTAGTACTTCCTGATACGTTTGCCAATGTTGACGGTTTCAGTCACCAGCAGCCCTTCGGCTTCGAGTTTGTGCAAAGAGGGATACAGGGCTCCTTCAGTGAGCTGTATTTTACCCTCAGTTTGCTCTTTCACTTTTTGAGTGATTTCGTAACCGTACATCCTGCCATTCTCTGCCAGCAACTTCAAAACGATGGTTTGAAGGGTTCCTTTTAATAGTTCTTTCGAATACATAAGGCAAATATATATAGAAGTCTTATGTATTGTCAAGTAAATACCTAAGAAAATTAGGTATTACTCAAAAAGTCACCGCTACAAAGAACTCAGGGTAGGTTTTTCTATTGCTTCCGGTGTCTACGTCAGCGGTGTAGATAGAGTAGTTGACACCAACGACGGAGGTTATATAAGAATTGATCGGGATTTCAACACCTGCTCCGCCAGATACACCGAGATATTTGTTGGCCAAGGCGCCGGAGTCGACATAAACGTCCTCAGCAATTAATTCAAACTGACCATTTTGGAGTTTTACCTTATCGGACAGCGAATAGGCCTTTGTTGAGATGCCTAGCTGTAATGCTGGTCCGGCTTGGATATAAGGAGAGAATTTGTAGTTCGCAAATCTGTACTTTAGCATAATCGGTATATCCAGATCAGTATGCTTTAAGTAATGCGTGTTGTAGGACGTAGTAGCATCTTCGGGGCTATAGTTGTTGTTGGTGGCTGTAAACGAATGATATGCTACCATGGGTTGTGTGACGAGCAGTATTTGTGGGCTATATGAAATCGGAATTTCTACGATTGCGCCTAAAGACATCGTGACCATTTCCTCTGGCACTTGCGGAAAAAACTTGCTTTCAATTATGTTTTGGTAAATCTTCACGCCTACTACAGGGCCTATTCTGAACTTAGGGAATGGCTTGTGCACACAGTCGTTATACTGTGAAATGAAATACTTTAGGTTGGCCGATTTGTATTTTGCCAGCCCAATCGTCTTTTCCGTCAGGTAGCAGTCTTCCAGTTGCGCTGCAAGCACGTCTTTAAAGTAATTTTCATCTCCATTGTCTTCACCCAGAGCGATTATTTCTTCGCCTTTTTCCAGCAGATAGGACTTGCTTTTGCCCTGCTCCTGAAGCAGCAAAGCCACCTTCCCATTTTCAAGTTCTTCGAAAAACTGTTTTTTACCCTCATATTCTTTCGATACCCACTTTCTACCGTCGGGCAGGCCAAACTCAAGCGCTTCGTCCGGCGTAAAATCTTTCTTATTGCCGTTGTTAAACTCGAATGTGACTTTGTTGGGGTCGGGCTTTTCCAGGTCGTGAATGGCGCCGTAATAGAGGATGTCTTTTGTTTTCAGGTAAGCCTCCTTTTGAGCGGTGAGCATGTAAGGAAGAGCGAGCAGCAATAGTGCCAGGATAGGTTTCAGTGATTGTGACATGGTATATTAACAACTAAAAGCTGAATATACCTATGCCACATCACATCTAACAACCAAAAAAATTCATCATCTCCGGTTAATGGGCTTCTATTAGTGGGAGATTAGTTTTTTGTAACCCTTTTTCAGCTCTTCTTCTTTCGAAAAAGCCTCCTTTTCCCATTTTCGCTGCCGGTAGGGAATGCTTGCCGAATCAAATATCAGCTGCCCCTGCCAGCGAAACATGGTGTTGTTTATCCGCATCAAATCTCCCCTGGCATATTGCACCACATGCACCATTTCGTGGGCGAGCGCCCGGTTCAAGTCGTCAGTGGGCAGTGCAGCATTGAGCTTGATCATTACGTTTCGCATTTCCAGTACCTCATTTTCGCCGTGCACCATCATGCCGCTGATATTGTCCGGCAAGTTGTGAGAAAGCATCACCATAACGATGAGAGGCTGCCCGGACGCAATGTTTAGCTCATCGGCATAAAACCTGGCTTGTTCAATGATCTGTTCTGCGTTATCACCGAAGCCTGTTGAGTAAATACTTAGTTGGCGGCCTGCTGCGCTGCTACATATGAGGGCTGCGGCCAAAAATGAAAAAATCCAGTTCATGTTGTTCTGAGTTGACCATACTCAATGAACGTGACAGGGGATTATTTGCTTAAGCTGACCTTTGAAGAGTGGGTTTCCACTTAAGAACAACAGGTTTCACCCTACAAATGAATGTTTTGCAGGGTTAGCCGCTGCAGCACCTCTTCTTTGTAGGTGCGGCCAATGGGCAGGGTAGTGTTGGGTAATTCGATGTGAGAATTGCTAAAGGCTTTTATGTGCCTGATGGCCACGAGGTAGGAGCGGTGGATTCGCACGAAGTCCAGCTCAGGCAAGTCATTTTCGACGGCAGTGATGGAGGTGTAAGACACAACAGAGGCACCATCTGCCAAATGGAAAACCACGTGGTCACGGATGCTTTCCACAAAGTGGATCTCGCCAGCTTCAATTCTGAAGGTTTTGTTTTCGGCTTTGACAAGCAGCGTTTTTTGTTGCGTTGAGCCGACCATCAGGTCGAGCTCCTTCTTTCTGTCAAACGCTTTGTTCACTGCCTTCAGGAACTTTTCGAAGCTAATGGGCTTGATCAGGTAGTCTATGGCATGGGTGTCATAACTCTGCACGGCCAGGTCCCGGGAAGCAGTGGTGAAAATAATCATTGGCGTTTTCCCCAGCGTCCTGGCAAACTCAAGTCCGGTAACTTCAGGCATTTTGATGTCGAGAAAGACTACATCCACTGCCGCACTTCGCAGCCAGGTATTGGCCTCAGCCACATGCCTGCACTTGGCCACAAGTTGCAGGTTGTCGAGTCGTTCCACGTAGTTGTGGATAACCTCAATGGCCAGCGGCTCATCGTCTACTATCAGGCAGTTAAGCTTCAACGGGCACCTCCTTTCTTTGGTCTTCCAGCGGCAGTTGCACGGTCAGTGAAAAGCTCTCCGGAAGCTCTTTGAGCTTGAAATTGGCTCTTTTTCCATAAATCAGCTCAATGCGGCGCATCACATTTTGCAAGCCTACCCCATAGTGTGAGGTGGGTTTTCCCCTTTCGATAGGGTGGGACACTTTGGTGTTGTAAGTGCTAAAACACAGGTGCTTTCCTTTTATAGTCGCCTCAATGTTGATCGTAAAGAGGCCATTCTTATCAGGTTTTCCGTGCTTAAAGCAGTTTTCTACAAGGGGGATGAGCAACATTGGCGGAATATCATATCCATCAACGTCGTCAGGCAGCACCATCTCCAGCTTTAACTCGGTACCAAACCTGAGCTTTTCCAACTCCACGTAGTCTTGCAGGTGCTCCACTTCCGATTGCAGGCTTACCTTCTTCTTGTCTGACTCGTAAATCACATATTCCATCAGCGAGGAGAGCTTTAGAATGGCATCGGCTGCCTTGTCCGACTTGTTCAATACCAGCGAATAGAGGTTGTTGAGGGTATTGAAAAAGAAGTGCGGGTTGATTTGCGTCTTCAGGAAGGTGAGCTCATTGCGAAGGCGCTGCTGCTCTACCTGTTGCAGCTTTTGCTGCTGCAGGTATTGGCCTTTCAGTATTTTGATGGCCGACGTCACAAAGAGAATCATGGTGATGTGGCTGGCCGTGGCGCTGAACTTACGGGGAGCATAGAGCAAATCGGAGTTGAACTGATAGATGCCCGAAGCAATCATCGCCCTGATTACCTCCGATTGCAGTACCGTGGCCGCCAAAACAAGGCAAATCAAGCCGAGGCCATAGTAAAAGTACTTTCTGTGGCTTAGCAGCTTAGGCATGAGGAAGTACATATGCACGTAAACAACGGCTACTTTTACAGGGAGTTCTACAAATTGTGTAATGGGGGAGTACTCATAATACTCAATATAGATATACACCCGGTAGAAATAGTACGCTACCCAAAACAGGAGATGGGCATATACCCGGTTGTTAACATCAAATAAATTGGGTGCCAGTTGACGCATAATGTGCTATATGCCTCGTTTAACGGATTTTGCGGAAATGGTTGCGCTGGTGTAAGGTTTTGAGTGAAACAGCAAGATTGATGCATCCGCAAAATAATGGCAAATCGATGGTTTGGTCTGGTGCTGATAACGCAAAAAGCCCAACCTTAAGCAATTATTCATATCTTTAATGAAATTTATCGAAATGGGAGCGATCATTATCAAAGCAGACAAAAAAAGCAACAAGCTCTTGTCAGACCTTGCCAAAAAACTAGGCGGAAATGTAATGAACCTTGCCGACGAGCAGTTTGAGGACTTTGCTATTGGCTCAGCTATGGACGCTGCCAAGACAGGCGAAACAGTTGACCGTAATTCAATTTTAGCCAAATTGAGGGCTCGGTGACTATTGAATTTGATAAGTCATTTGCGAAATCGCTTGACAAAATCAAGAACAAGTCACTCTATGCCAAAATAGAAAAGCTTATTCTCGAACTCGAGAAGTCAGACTCGATACAAGATTTGGCAAACATAAAGAAGCTGACGGGCTTTAAAAGCTACTACAGGATCAGAATTGGTGAGTATCGGATTTGATTCGAGAAGATCAACGAAAACACTTTTCGCTTTCTCATCGTTGCCCACAGAAAAGACATATACAAGCTTTTCCATAACAATTTAACGCACCTGCACTGGCAATTTGCCCCGCCCCAAGCGCCCATTAAAAACATAGAAGGCTGCCAACATTGATAGCCTTCCTGTTTTTAACCAAAAGCGCCATCACTAACCGGCCTTCTACTTCCTATACTCACCTTGCCGCTCCACCATCCAGCCGGGATACTGGGATGCCAGCGGACTGACTTTCTCAATTTTGGCCAGGTCGTCGGCTGTCAACACTATTTCCGTAGAGTCGATATTGGCCTTTAGCTGATCGGGTGTTTTGGCGCCAATAATGGTGCTGGTGACGCCGGGTTGATGCCGCACCCATGCCAGGGCTATTTGTGCCGTGGTCACTCCGTGTGCTTTTGCTATGCCGCCCATTACCTCTACCAAATCATACGCTTTTTCTTTATCGAGAGGAGGGAAGTCAAAATTGGCCCTTCTACCGTTGGCATCGCTACTGCCTTCTCTGGTGTATTTGCCGGAGAGGAAGCCGCCCGCCAGTGGACTCCATGGAAAGATTGCCAGCTTGTGGTCAGTCGCCATGGGCACCAACTCGTGCTCAATATCCCTGGTCGCAGCCGAATAATGGTATTGCAAGCCTATGAACTTATGCCAGCCGTTATAGTAAGCCACTGCTTGCGCTTTGGCGACCATCCATGCCGGCCAGTTACAAATAGCGATGTAGCGCACCTTGCCACTGTCTACCACGTCGTTGAGAGACCTTAGTATCTCTTCAATGGATGTTCTTGGATCAACGCCGTGCACATACAGCAAGTCGATGTGATCCACCTGTAGCCTTTTGAGGCTGGCCTCTACCGAATTGAATATATGATAGCGGGAAAGGCCCACATTATTGGGCTGCGAGCCCATAGGCCCCAGCACCTTGGTAGCCAGCACTACCTCATCTCTTTTGGCGCCCACGTCCTTCAGGCCCTGGCCCAGCAGCTGCTCCGACTGTCCAAAGGAATAAACATTGGCCGTGTCGATAAAATTGATGCCAGATTCAATGACAGCGCCCAGTATTTCGTTCACTTCTTTTTGCTGTAGCTGGCCTATCTTGCTCCACATGCCCGCATCCTGGCCACCGAATGTCATGGTGCCAAAACATAGCTCTGATACTTTCAGCCCCGTATCGCCGATATAGTTGTATTTCATTGAAATTGGTTTTGTGTTTAAAGATTAGTTTGGCTGCGTTATCAGCTACCGTGCGCACAATGTCGTTTTGTTAAGAGCATTCTACCCTTTTATTCCCTAAGCCGGGCACCCCTAAGCCGGGCACCCCTAAGCCGGGCACCCCTAAGCCGGGCACCCCTAAAGGGCCCTACTAATTATGATTCGTCCCCCTTTAGCGCTGGGGTAAAAAATTGAATTGAGCAACTGAACCTCTTGACAAAACAACATTGTGCGCATGCAGTATGAAGCAGCCTCACAAAGGTGCGCAACGCAGGTGGACTAGCCATAGCCCGCTTCAATCAAAAAGTATCAAAAATCAAACAATTGTTACTTTGTGCGGTAGAGTCGGGGAGTGACGCTTTCAGTTTTCTTAAAGAACGAGATAAAATGCGACGGCTCTTCAAACCCCAGGCAATAACCAATCTCGGCAATTTGCCAGTTGGTGTGCCGCAGCAGAATCCTCGCCTCTTGCATGATGCGGCTGGAGATCAGCTGCGAAGTGGTTTGCCCCATGGTTGCTTTCAAGGCCCGGTTGAGGTGATTGATATGAACAGAGAGGTTGTTGGCAAAATCGTTGGGCGACCTTAGCTTCATTCGCTGGACGGGAGACTCAATGGGAAATTGCCTTTCAAGCAACTCAGAAAAAAGGGAAGAGATCCGATCGTTGGCATTGGATTGTGAGTAGAGGGAGGATTCCGCCGGTCGGAGTTTGATGGCTTTGTGTATCAGCTGGATCACCAGTGTTTTGATGAGATCGTACTTGTAGGCATAATCAGAATTGATTTCCTCTATCATTTGAAGGTAAAACCGGTTGATCTCTTCTATATCTTCCGGCTCCACCTCGTAAATGGGCGTGGTGCCTGGTTGGAAAATGGGGTAGTCTCTGATGGCTCCGAAGTTGGTGAAAAACTCTTCTGTAAACACACAAAAGTACCCCGACTGATTGTCGCTCAGCCGTTCCCAGTTGTAGGGAATCATAGGGTTGGCAAAAACCAGTGCGGCGTTTTTTACCTCTACTGCCTTGTCAGCATAAAAGTACCTGGTGTTGCCCGTCAGGAAGCTGATCTTGTAATACTCCCGCCGGCTGTAAGGCACCGGCTTGGGGTCGGGCCCAATAAAGTCCTCGTAGTTGAACACATTGAACTGCCCAACACCGCCCTGGATAGTGCCAGGCTGGCGAGGGAGCTTCTTTTCGTAGAGTTCATCAAGAGTTAGCGGCTTAATCATCAGCCAAAGTTATGAAATTCAAATAAGACTGTGCGAGTGTGGCTGGATTTGAAAGTGGTTATTTCACCGGCCGTTGTGCTAGGGTCGTTTTTTTTCTCTGGCGGCCTTGGCAGCCAAGCTAGTCTGCGCAAGGGACTGGGAAACCCTTTGTGATCTTTATAACTTTCTTTTGGGAACGACCTTCATAGGAAGTCGCTCGTGAAGACACGAGCCACGGCGACAGAACATTGTTTCTTGCTTGTTCTTTTTTCTGAAAAGCTCAATTATCACCGAGGAGTCCAGGGGAATCATGCCAGACGTGACTCGTTGATACCGTCCCTCGCTTCCTGATAAGTGCTTAGGTCGTCGTCTGTCCAGGTGGGGGCGTCAAGCAAAATGGCTTGTAGAGAGCTCGTGGTTTTTTTTGACGTCATCTCTGATTGGAGCGCAGTAGCTAGGCTTTCAATCTCCTTTTCCGGGAGCTGATGAATGAGCTTAAGCACTTGCTGATAGTTCGGTTTTGTTTTCGTTTTCATGGCTGCGTGAGGTAAACAAATATAGAAACTGTAAAGTTTTATTCCCTATAAAACCGGCTCTACCGCCTTGGGGTCGTGTTCAACGAACCAACAACACGCTCATCTTTACATTTTCCCCGGTAACGCCCAACACAGGAAGTCGCTCATGAAGACACTAGCCACGGCAACTGTGTTGTTACGTTTCTAAGCCCCTTTTCTACCTCCAAACTTCAAAAGGCCAAAACACAAACCAGAAGAGATTCCGTATATTCGGTGGTTGCGTCATTTTGATAAAACAGGAAAGCGATAAATGAACCCATACATAAAAAGGATCAAAGACTTATCCTACAAGCTTGATCTTGAGATTCACGCAGAGCTGGAGAAAGTGTTTATCGATAAAAAATTCTCAAAAGGTGCTCACTTGCTGCGGCCCGGTCAGATATGTACCGCTCACTTGCTGATCAAGGAGGGTATAGCGAGGAAGTTTTATCTCCACAACCATAAAGAGATCACGACCGAGATCTACTTTCATGACGACGTGGCGGTGTCGCTTGACAGCTACATCATGCAAAAGCCGGGCGATGTGTACGTGGAGGCCCTGACTGAGCTGGAGGTGACTATTATTGACTACGGCCGCTTTGGCAAAGTGAAAAATACCTACCCCGAGGTAATGATGCTCGACAAAATGTTTATCGAATACTATGCCGTTTGGTTTGAACAACGGCTCAGGGAGTTTCAAACCCTCGACGCCTCCCAACGCTACCTCAAGCTACTCGAAAAGGAACCGCATATCGTCCAATTCCTACCTGTCACCATTATTGCCTCTTATCTGAACGTTTCTTTGGAAACCCTGTCCCGCATCAGAGCAAAGGTTTCGTCAGAGTGATTATTTGACTTAAATCAAATTCCTGCGTTGTCGTATCCCGTTATTTTGAGAGGGCCCCGGAGCAGGTGGCTTTCAAAACAAAATCCTACGCAGATGAAGGCAATAGTATTCAAAAAATACGGAGATCCGAACGTGTTGCAAATGGCTGAGGTTGAAAAGCCCTTGCCCAAAAGCGATGAAATACTCGTAAAAATATACGCAACCTCGGTGACTGCCGAAGATCCCAAGATGAGAAGCTTCGATCATCCGCCGCTGCTGAAGGTGCCGGTGGGCTTGATGTTTGGATTCAGAAAACCAAAGCAGCCTGTGCTGGGCATCGAATTTTCAGGGGTAGTGGAGGCCATCGGCGACAAGGTGAAAAGCTACCAGATAAACGACAAGGTGTTTGGCTACACCGGCCTCAGCTTTGGTGCCTATGCCGAATATAAATGTCTGCCAGAAAGTGCTTTGATGCACTTGAAACCACAGAATTTGCCTTTTACAGAAGCGGCTACCATGGTGAATGGCCCACTGTCGGCGCTGGCCTATTTGAAGAAAAAGGGCAAAATAGAAAAAGGCCACCAGGTGCTCATTTACGGTGCGTCGGGCTCAGTGGGCACGGCCGCCGTTCAGCTGGCGAAGTATTTTGGGGCCCATGTAACAGGGGTGTGCAGTACCAAAAACCTTGCGCTGGTGAAGTCGATTGGCGCAAATGAAGTGATTGACTACACCAGGGAAAACTTTGCTGACACCGAAAAGCGCTATGATATAGTGTTTGACACCGTAGGCAAAACGTCCATGAAGGAGTGCATGAGCTTGCTGACTCCAAAGGGCAAATACCTGCTGACCGAGTTTGGCCTGCGGCACATGCTGGCAGCCATATACACCTCCCTTTTCAGGCGCAAAAAGGTAGTGATAGCGTCGTCGAACTTCTATTGGAAAAAGGATAACCTGATCTTTCTAAAACAGCTGGCTGAGCAAGGGCATTACAAGCCTGTGGTCGACAGGTGCTTTGAGTTGGCCGACATCGCTGAGGCACATACCTATGTGGCGTCGGGCCGCAAGGTGGGCAATGTGGCTGTGGTGGTGTGTGGCGATGAGCATGAGGGCAGAGTGGGAAGCTTGATGAAAGCAGTGGCGCACATCTAACCTTTCACCGTGGGCTGTCCCCCGACAGCCCATCAAAGCCCAAAGAACGAGTAGACGCTTTCTTGCAGTTGATCAGAGCGCAAGCATGGCCTGGAATAAGTAATGGAAACTGACCTGAATTATTTGGTCTGTCGGGGGACAGACCAAGGGGAGTGGAATACGTGCTTGTAATTCCGTAAACTTGAGACTTGGCTACCCAATGTTAGAGATCAGAACACCTAAAGAAATTTTCAAGTATGATTAAGTCGAAAGTAAAAACCGTTAAGGGCTTGGTAAAGCAGTTACGGGCTGTTCGGGACAAAATGAATGCCGAGTTGGAACATATGACCTCTGAGCAGAGAACGGCGTACTTTCAGAAAATGAGGGAGAAGAAAAAACCCGAACAGCAAGGTGTTTAGAGCCAGTGGCTCAAAAGTCCCATGATGCTCTCATTTGTATTAGCTGCCCGCTCCAAGGCAAATGCATTTGGTAAAGCTTGATCATGAAACCCTCAAAGGGTTCGGTTTTAACTGGCTTCTCCCTGTAGATATTGACAACTTGCAACGCTGCAAAGGACAACCCCTTGGTGGGTTCTTCACTCACTCACTGCACTACCAGCCCTTCCCCTATGGGCTGTCCCCCGACAGCATCTTATCGAAAAGAATAATATGGGCGCTGTTTTATAAGTGACCTGGAAGTTGGCCTGTCAGGGGACAGGCCAAGGAAGCAGCTGCCCGCTCCAAGGCAAATGCATTTAGTAAAGCTTGATCATGAAACCCTCCAAGGGTTCGGTTTTAACTGGCTTCTCCCTGTAGATATTGACAGCTTGCAACGCTGCAAAGGACAACCCCTTGGAGAGTTCTTCACTCACTCACACACCAGCCCTTCCCCTATGGCCTGTCCCCCGACAGCATCTTATCGAAAAGTATAATATGGGCGCTGTTTTATAAGTGACCTGGAAGTTGGCCTGTCAGGGGACAGGCCAAGGAAGCAGGGGTTCCGCATTTAGAGAACGCTTGTAATAAATCCCTCCAAGGATTCGGTTTAACTGGCCTCTCCCTTCAGACATGACCGCTTGTTGCGCTGCAAAGGACAAACCCTTGGAGGGTTTTTCACTCAAGGGCTTACCACCAATCCCTCCCTCAAATCATCTTTCGCCGAAGAGTTCCCTACTGATATAGCAAACTCTCCGGGCACATTCACCAGGTTAAAGTTGGCGTCGAAGGTCTGAAAGGCCTCTTTTCTAATTGTCAGTTCCACTGTTTTGCTTTCGCCTGCCTTCAGGTGTATGCGCTGGAAAGCCGCCAGGTTCTTGATCGGCGCATCGGCCGGCCGGTTTTTGTTGGCTACGTATAGCTGCACCACCTCGTCGCCATCCATTGGGCCTGTGTTGGTAACGGTCACTTTCACGGGTACTGCCTCACCGGGCTTGCTTTCGGCCTGAAGGCTCAACTCAGCAAAGCCGAAGGTAGTGTAGCTCAGCCCGTGCCCAAACGGATACAGCGCCTCGCCCTTGAAGAATCGGTAGGTCTGTGTTGTCATGTGGTAGTCGGTGAAGGCAGGCAGGTCAGCCACCGACTTGTAAAAGGTAACCGGCAGCTTGCCGGAGGGGTTGTAGTCGCCAAAAAGAACGTCGGCTATGGCTGTGCCACCCGCCTGGCCCGGATACCAGGCCTCCAGAATGGCCGGGATATGGTCGTTTTCCCACGGAATCGACAGCGCACTGCCGTTCAGCAGCACCAGCACTACTGGCTTGCCCAGGGCATGGATGGCCTTGATCAAATCAAGCTGTGCAGCCGGCAGACCCAGCTTGGTGCGGTCGCCGCCATTAAATCCATCCACCTTAATATCCATTTCTTCGCCTTCCATGCGGGGCGTAAGGCCCATGCACATGATCACCGCATCAGCACCGCTGGCAGCGGCCAGGGCATCCTTCATCAGGTCGGGTTTGGGCTCTGCCCACACCAACTGCACCATGGCGTCGGCATAGTTTTCACCTGCATCCACTTTGAAGCTATAGGTTTTTCCTGTTTCCAAAAGGATCGGCTCCGACTTCCGTAGCCTCGGGTCGCCATATTCGTCACCAAAGTGATACACCGTTCTGGCAACCTCTTTGCCTTCAAAGTAGAGCTGCGTATTGCAGGTAGTGATCACACCCAGCTGATGATAGCCCGTCTTTTGTGCGGTGATTTGTCCCTCCCAGCGCACACCGAAATTGTCATCGTCGAGGTCTTCCCTGGGGGCAGCGTCGTTCCAGTTCACATCCAGCTGGTCAATCTCTTCTTCATACACCACGTCGCCCTGCAGCTTGCTGTTGTTGAAGTAGCTGGCCCTGATGGGCCCGCTGATGGCATGGGCAGGCACCGTGTAAAACATCGGCAGGCCCTCGGCGTATTCCGACCCCTGGGCAAATACGACCTCCGTGCCGGCCCCCAGCTTATTCCTGATGCCTTCCAGGGGCGTCACTGCTTTGGAGGGCACGCCGTTGTAGTTGCCCAGCAGCATCAGCCACTGGTCGGAGTTGGGGCCAATCACGGCTACTTTCTTTAAGTCCTTGCGGAGGGGCAGGGTGTTATTGTCGTTTTTCAAAAGCACCATCGTTTCCTGAGCCGTTTTCAGGGCCAGGGCCTGGTTGGCTGGTTGGTCGACGATGTTGTAAGGAATCTGTGCGTACTTGACGGTTTCCACCGGGTCGAACATGCCTAGCTTGAAGCGGGCTTTGAACAGGCGCTTCACCGACACGTCAATTTCCGCTTCGGTGATATAGCCCTTCTCCACTGCTTCCACCAGCGAGAGGAACTCCTCACCACAGCTCAAGTCTGTCCCCGCTTTTACGGCCATGGCGGCCGCTTCTGCTTCGGAGCCCACCACCTGATGGAATTTCCAGATGTCGGTAATGGCCCAGCAGTCCGACACGATAAAGCCATCGAAGCCCAGCTCGCCTTTCAGTGTGCCGGTCAGTAGGCTTTTGCTGCCGCAGCAGGGCTCGCCGTTGATGCGGTTGTAGGCACACATGGCCGAGTAGGCGTGACCTTCCTGCACGGCCATTCTGAACTGTGGTAGGTAGGTTTCCCGGAGGTCTTTCAGGCTCACTTTGGCGTCAAACTCATGCCTTTCGGGCTCGGGGCCGTTGTGCACGGCAAAATGCTTGATGGTGGCTACCGTTTTCAGGTAAGTGGGGTCGTCGCCCTGCAGGCCTTTGATAAAGGGAATAGCTAGCGAGCCCGTGAGAAAGGGATCTTCGCCGTAAGTTTCCTGCCCACGGCCCCAGCGGGGGTCTCTGAAAATATTGATATTGGGCGACCACAGCGTGAGGCCCTGGTAAAGAAACCGCTTGCCTTTTCGCACGAAGTCGTGGTGCTTGGCCCGGGTTTCATCCGAAATCACCGTGGCCACATCGAAGATCAGGTCATCGTCCCATGTAGCCGCCATGCCAATGGCCTGTGGAAACACCGTGGCCTTGCCTGCCCGGGCCATGCCATGCAGGCCTTCCGACCACCAGTTGTACGCCGGAATGCCCAGCGAATCGATGGCAGGGGAGGCATTGGTCATTTGCGACACCTTTTGTGCCAGCGTCATTCGGCCCACCAGGTCATCCACCCGCTCGTTGATGGGCAGGGCGGGATTTTGATAGGGAGGCAGACTGGTATCAGGAGACTTTTCCTGGCAGGCCGACAAGCCAAGACATAGACCAAAGAAGAGGGGTAAACGAGTCAGTAGTTTCATAGGTAGGTAGTAGGTTAAAGGACTCAAAATAGGAAAATGTTGGGAGTTTTGTGCGGGGCCGCCGTTCGAAGGCTGGAGAAAGGCATTTTTTGGATGGGTTGTGAAGACACAACCCCAAACGTTTAAGGCATGTGTCTTCACATGCCTTGAAAACGTTCGTAACATCCGAAATTTCCTATGTCACATCCGAAATTTGGTAACCAACATCCGAATTTTCCCATGTCACATCCAAAAATTCGTAGGTAACATCCAAAATTTCCTATGTGATATCCAAAATTTCGTATGTCATACCCAAAAATCCCTATGTTATATCCAAAATTCCGTATGTAACAACAAAAAATCCGTAACCAACATCCAAAGTTTCCTAACCAACATCCAAAATTCCGTATGTGATATCCAGAATTCGGTATGTTACATGCAAAAATCCCTAACTAACATCCGAAATTCCGTATATCGGTTACAAAATTTCTGAATCAGAACGGAAAAAGACCGAACCAGAAACCAACGGTACTGAACTAGTTACTCATGCCAGTGAACTACCTCAACAAAATGGGTACTGAGACAGGAAAGAAGAGCAAGCTGAACAGCCCATCAGGCAACCATTACCGGATGATGTTGAACCAACTACAATACCAACTGAACAACTTCCGAAAAATCAGCAGTAAGATACCTTGAAGAGTGAACTGGAAAGCAAATGAATGGAGGTAGATAGCAAATGATATGAATTAGAAAGGAAAAGGAGGGAAGCAGAAAGGATAATTTCGGAGATAGAACGATATCCTGGTATACGATGGTAGTCAATCCGGAAATTTTCTTCAGATGTTTACTCCCACTCCATGGGCTGTCCCCCGACAGCCCATCCTCAATGAGAAAAGCATCACCTTCATTGCATCACTAAACCGGGGGCTGGCATGAGGAGGAATGGGCCGTGGAAATGGATTTGAATTAACAGGCCTGTCAGGGGACAGGCCAGGGGATAGGTTAGAATAGGTCGGCTACCCACCACCCCCTAAAACAAGAAAAGGGCAGCTGGTGAGCTGCCCTTTATCGATCTGCTGGGTGGGTGCGGCTTTTCACGCCGCCTTGGCCTTCTTGCCCTGGCCGGCAAAGCGCTTGCCGAGGTCTTCCGAAATCACCTTGGCACCAGAGGCATTGTTTTTAGCGGCCACCTTCACCGACTCATAGTAGTTGCGGGCAGCCCGGTAAGCCTCCGCACCACTCATCAGGTGGGTGTCGTTCAGGTTGGCGGTGAGCTGGTTCAGCGGCCTCACCAGTGTGGTTAAATCCTTCACTTCCGTGTAGTCGATCTCAAAATCTTCCAGCTTGTTGTATCCCGGCAAAAACTCGGGGTTACTCTTTGCATAATCGAGGCTTTTGGCCACAAATGGCTCACTCGAATCGCCCATGGCCAGCACCTCTTTTCGCTGCTGGGCCGTAAGGCTGATGAGGTAGGGGCCAATCAGGTCAGTGAGCTCCTTTACTTTGGCCTGCATCTTCTTTAGCTCGGCCGGCGGAATTTGCACCGCCACTACGTTTTCCATGCTCATATCAAGTTTGTTTTAAGTGAGTGGATGGTAAATGTTAGATAATAATAAAAAGATTATTACTAAATGAAAATAATTTTATTTGTTTTTTGCACTAACATAAAGTGTGATAGAATAGTAGTATGTGTGCTTATAATTTGAATTCGTCACTAATATGTAATTATGTCATACTGGAAAGATTGAAAGTATATGCTATTACTAATAGGTATATTGTTGACGTAATACGGGGGATTTCGCCAAATCGGTGATTATTGGTAGATTGGTTTGGGATTAGTAAATGGATTCTTTATTAGTTCGGAAGCTTTTGGGGATAAAGAAGGGGTGGCAGCAGTACTTGGCTTTGAGTGAAAGAGCAACGGTTTACTAGCAAGGGTGTATAGGTAGTAAATAGACCTATTTGTAAATGGTTGCAATACGTAAATAACATTGTTGGCTGTAGTAGCCGAAAAGACTATATTCATAACAAAATGAAATATATGGAGGTAAATGAGGATTGGGTAGAAGATTTTACTGGTGACGATGAAGATTATTCTTTTAAAGAGTACGAGGTTACATCTTCACCAAATGACTTTAATATAAAGACGCTCTTTGATTTTATTGAATCTGGTGTTGTTAAGATACCCGCATTTCAGCGCAACTTTGTTTGGGATATAAAAAGGTCATCAAAATTAATTGAGTCATTAATTATTGGTCTTCCGATTCCTCAAATATTCCTATATGAGGAGTCACGCAATTCCTTTCTAGTCATTGACGGTCAACAAAGACTAATGTCAATATATTATTTTATCAAAAAGAGATTTCCAAAAAAAGACAAGAGAATTGAACTTCGACGGATTTTCGATATGGAGGGCAAGATTCCAGATGATGTTCTATTCAACTCTGACTATTTTGCTGACTTTAATTTAGCCCTGCCTGAACAGTTGCCTGATTTTCCAAATAAACTTAAGAAACTTAATTATTCAACACTGGGAGATAATAAGGCTAGTTTTGAATTACGAACTATAAGGAACGTAATAATCAAACAAAACCTTCCCGAGGGTGACAATTCCGCCATGTTTGAAATTTTCAACAGGTTGAACACTGGTGGTGTTAATCTTAAGCCCCAAGAGATTCGAGCTAGCATGTATCATTCTGACTTCTACGAAATGCTCTATAGGATAAACACTAATGGAGATTGGCGTAAAATAATAAATCGACCAGAGCCAGATTTGCATATGGGTGACATCGAGATCCTATTGAGGGGATTTGCAATGCTACTTGAAAGTGATAATTATAAGCCTTCAATGACGAGATTCCTAAATACATTTTCGAACAATGCTAAGAAAATGAAGGAAGAGTTAATTTCGTATCTGGAAGAATTATTTTTGGCATTTAGTTTCAATGCTTCAAAATTGGGAGAAGATGCGTTTACATCAAAGAATAACAAAATTAATATATCAATATTTGAATCAGTCTTTTGTGCAATGTGTAAAAGGCCTTTCTCTAATCGGAATTTCCTGATCAAAGAAACGACACGTGATCGAATTTTAGAATTGAAAAATAATTCAGAGTTTATTCAAGCGATTCAAAAGGATACTGCGAGCAAGAAGAACGTTGAGAAGAGACTTGAACTGGCTAATAATATTTTGTTCAACTAATAGGATGGGAACTATCGTTGACTCTTTATTTGCAGAACATCGAAACCTTGTTGCATATCTCAACGATAAGAAGGAAGTTTCAATGAAGATATTTGTTGAGGAGAATTTTAAAAAGAACATTCTGCTTTCAATTGCAAGCCTATTTGAGCACCAGATAACTAGTATTTTAAGGGAGTTTATAAATAAGGCTGGGGGAGAGAATTCGAAGCTTAATTCATTCGTATACAATGGCGCAATAAGTAGGAAGTACCATACTCTTTTTGAATGGGATAGTAACAGCGGGGCGAATAAATTTTTCTCCTTATTTGGTGAAGAGTGCAAGAAAGATTATAAGGAAAAAATTAAGGCTGATGAGGAATTAGAGAGGTCAGTCATAGCATTTCTTCAATTGGGGCAACAGAGAAATCGCTTAGTTCATCTAAATTTCGGAGAATATTTTATTGAGAAAACAGCAGATGAAATTTATTTGGAATATCTATTAGCTAAGAGATTTTTGACCTTTGTAGAAGCAGAACTTAAAGATTGATTGGAAAGCGAAGCTAATGGCAAGGCAACCTGCTTTACGGTTTTAGCTCGAGCCGAGTTATTGGTCAGCAAAGCACCAAAAAGCAGTTGGTAGTCCATTCATTATTTTTAATACAACAAAATAGTTGGTAAGACACGCTCACCAGTGGGTATGAATATAGAAATATATGGCAGTGCTTAACCAGTTTCAGCAATATTCACAAGGAGAAAATACCGTTACGAATAACGTCTTATTGATGCTATCGAATCTGTATGAAATTAACCCAAAATACTACGAGGAATATATTAAAGGACTGACCGAGGATTCGGGTAAGTATGAGGTCATTCCAAACTTTCGACAGCAGGTAGGAAATAGAGGTGGAGGAATAATTGATGGCCATATTCAAGTAAAGGCGACTAAAATAATAATTGAGACGAAGCTTCACGGACTAGAATGGATAGAAAAACTAGTGAAGTATGGAAATAGTTTTGACGAAAATGAATACAGCCTTCTCTTTCATTTGAGTAGTACGAGATATTCAAGGAAGGAAATTGAGGAAATTGAAGAGAAGCTGTTAAAATTCAAAGTTATTGGTAAAATCAATTTCTTCTCTCTGACCTATCAAGATCTTGTCGACCAACTAACAGAACTTGCAAGTAATTATCAATTCGAAAATTATTTACAAAGACTGAATGAGAATTTTGAAGGTTACTGCCTAGGAATGCAGTTAATGCCAAGAAGCAATCATGTTTTAAGAGCTATGGCTTGTGGTCAGTCATTTGGCCTAAATGTAAAGTACAAATTCTACTTTGATTTAGCATCAAGAGGCTATAGTGATTTTAATTATTTAGGTATCTACAAATGGAAGTCTGTTAGGTACATTGGGAACGTCGAAAATGTGGTAGTTGCCAATTGGGATGAGGCAAGTGGGCTGAAGATTGTTGAACAAAAGGTTGACCTGACCGATGATCAAAGAATTAGACTTGTAAGTGCAATAAAAGAATCAGATGAACATGGATGGGGTGTTGAAAATGGACATCGGTTCTTTTTGCTGAAGGATTTTGAAGAGACCGATTTTGCCAAAATTACACCAGGAGGCATTTTTAGAGTCAGGTATTTTGATTTAGAAGATTACTTGGATAAAGTACCCACCAATGTGAAAGAAATTGCGGAAGCATTGAAATCAAAAACTTGGGATTAGAGCTATTACCTTATTTTTTGCAATCTTCCGTAGAAACGTTGTCTTTTAAATTGACCTTAATGAGTGAGGAAGCACGTTTAGAATTAATTCTCGAATCAGTAAACTATTGTAAGAGAGTGGAAGCAATGGGGATGCCAGCATCAGCGTATACCAAGGCATTAAGAGAGCCAATCCACTTCCTATGGGAACGCCGTAACGGAACAAAGTTGCAGGCCGCAATGTACAGATCACTCAAATCTATTGATTTAAAATTTGGATCCGGCCAACTTATATATGACCATGCGATACCCTTTAACTATGTTCAAAAGGAACTCTTGCAGTCAAGTGAGCTTTCCATTTCAAAACTGAGAGAAATATTGGATCGATCTATTGTCATATGTGTCATAACTAAAGAGGAAGACCGCCTTCTTAGGTCTCTCGGATTAGCCAAAAAAATGCCCGAGGGGTGGAATGGCGAAGATCGATTGGCGCGATATAAGGCTGCGAATATCGAAGTAAAGAGCGATCACAATAAAGCGGCTTGAATATTTGCATAAAGAAAGCCCCCACTTCGAGCGACGGTAAGCTCTAAATTACAGTTGAGTCCCTGGAGCTAGTCCGAGCAGTTCACTCATTTCATGCAGTGCGGGTAGGTGCGAGTTTCAACCCGGACGGAGTCTCGTATCATAAACCAGACGGAGTCTTGCACTTTGAACACACCACACCGTCGGTGGTTGCAATATGGCATTTGCTGAAAATGGCTGTGAAGACACTGCCATGAAATGGCTCCACAATCATGAGCATTCAGGCTTGGAATGTCCGCTACAAAGGCTAAATTTATCATCGCCTAGCCTTCGCTAAAGCTACAGTTGGCAAGGCGTGGCTAAGATGTAGTGGAAGCGGACCGGCACTAAACTCCCAAACTCATTTTACCGAGGCGATAGCGGAAATGTCCGATGAACAGTGACTTCATCTTAATAAACAGTGGGACGACAAAAGAATTAGAAATGGACTTGAATTGGACGATTCTTATAGCAGTAGCTACAAGCGCAATTTCTGGCATCTGGACTGTCTATCAATATATTGAGGCAAAAAAGCGAGAACAGAATCTTAAAGAATTTGAGAACTATCATAAATTGATTAAAGAACTTGTACAACCGGATGATTCTAATGCAATTTATGAGGACCGTCAAGCGGCAATCATTTTCGAATTGACGCATTTCAAACGCTATTATGCATTTTCGTATCGAACAATGCTTGGACTGAGAGAAAAATGGGGACAAGTACCAAATCAATATCCGAGACTAATTGATGAATTGGACAGATCCATTAAATTTCTTAAGAAGAGAATATGAGCTGCAGTCCCCCTAGTCCGAGCAGTTCATCTTATTTGAGGCAGTGCCGGTTGGTGCGAGTTTCAACCCGGACGAAGTCTCGTATCATAAATCAAACAGAGTCCCGTACTTTGAGTACATCACACAGTCAGTGGTTGCAATATGGCATTTGCTGAAAATGGCTGTGAAGACACAGCCATGAACATTGAATGGAAGTCAGTCCGAGCCACAGGCTCGAACTAGCAAGGGAAGTGGAGGTGCATTAATATTCACTGTAAACCATGGAAGATAAGTACAGGGCAGTTTTGTGGAAGAATTTTGCTGCATCTATTGATATGCTAAAAGATGTCATTGAACTGTGTCCCGATGCTTTGTGGGAGAAGAAGGACAAATTCTTTTACATGGCCTATCACACAGTCATATTTCTTGATTATTACCTGTCCTATCCGGTGACAGCCTTTGAACCAAAATTGCCCTTTACCATTGTGCCTGACAGTGAGCTTCCGCCAGCAGCCGTAGATGACGTAATGCCAAACAGGCATTATAGCCGGGAGGAAATGATGGCATATATCGATTGGGCGAGAAAGAAATGTGAAACGTTCATTGGCCCACATGCCAGTCAGGATTTGATGGCACCATGGATAAAAAAGGCAGAGATCGGACTGCATGGACTGTGCCCTTCAGTGGTAGAGCGCTACACGTTGCTTGAGATGCTGTTTTACAATTTCCGGCATGTGCAGCATCATGTGGCACAGTTGAATTACATCCTGAGAAGCGAAGCTGATTTGGCAGCTGACTGGCTCTCACAAGCCGAATGATTGGATGCATGGTCGTTGGAGAAAATATGCCAACTCTTTTCATAAGGGACGTCCTCTGAAAGAGGATTAGCTATTGAAATGAACCTTAGTGGCTCGTGAGGACACGAGCCACGGCGGGAGGAAAACACCACGCTGATACTCAGAGTCCTCTGCGAGAGACTCTGAGGGAAGATTACTGCGGAAAAGTTGTGACTTGTAACTTTGGCCAGACTATTAATTACCTAAATCATACACTATGACTACCACACCAGAGCATGATGCGAAATTTGTGAAAATGACTTTCTCATCGGTATATCCGCACTATGTTAAAAAAGTTGAAAGCAAGGGGAGAACCAAAGAAGAATTGCTTGAGGTGATTCATTGGCTGACTGGTTTTGATGACAAGCAGCTACAAGAGCTGATTGACGAGAAAGCAACTTTTGAGACGTTCTTTAAGCGGGCTAAGCTGCACCCCAATGCTCACCTGATTACCGGAATGATTTGCGGCTATCGGATAGAAGACATCGAAACTCCTTTAACAAAGCAAGCGAGGTATTTGGACAAGCTCGTCGACGAATTGGCCAAAGGCAGGAAGATGGAGAAGATTTTGCGACAAGGGTAAAGGATAGGGGTAGATGGCTTCCGCCAGAGTCATGACCTCGCACCAGCGTTGCTTTATGTTGACACTTATCAAAACGTAATCGGCCAAAAGATAATGTCTATCCGACGGTTGAGGAGCGGTAATAATGACTAACACAGGAGGTCGCTCGTGAAGACACGAGCCACGGCGGGGGAAGGTTAATTTACGCTCTGGCAGTAAGATATTATTGGGCGCCTGATTATCTTTGATAGCAAACCAGCTATGCCCGAATCTCTTTTATTGGCCTTTCTCAACTCACTTTCCTAGCACGCTCATGAGCTCCTCTGAAATCGCCAACCCACTCAGCCCATTCAATGGGCCCCGGCGTTGGAAAAAATATGTTTTCGAATTTGTCTTATTGTTTTTGGCTGTCTTTTTCGGATTCCTTGCCGACAATTTGCGGGAGGAATACTTTGAACGTCAGCAGGCAAACGAGCTGGCCAAGAGCTTTTACGAGGAGCTAAAAAATGACTCAGTCACGGTGGTGACGAAAGTGGCAGGCAGAATCAAAAAAGAACAGGCGATTGAATACATGGTAAGGTTTTTCAAGGACAGTGCTCTTACCTCTACCTCGAAAGATCTTTCAATCAATTTTCTTTGGGCCACTACGGTGAGAACACCGGTGATCTTCACACCCAGAACGGTGGTGTTAGAGCAGCTAAAAAGCTCGGGCTCCCTCAGGTATTTCAAAAGCAGGGAATTACAAAAGCTGGTGGGCGATCTCTCGGTGGCCATTGATTACCTCATGGAAAGGCAGGCCCTGGAAGCGTCGGTTTATCATGAATACATCGAACCTATTATGATCAACCACATGGATTACGATTTTCAATACGAACTGCTCAGCAATGGTATCTTTGACAGGATGGCGGAATATGAAGACAGCGACGAATATATTCCGTTCCATCTCTCGCAGCCGGAAAAAATCAACAGGCTCGACATAACCAATGCTTTGGGCTATTACCACACCAATAATCTTAAATCTACCCGCATGATTCCGTTCAATACCTACATGGATGTGAACGCTGCCATACTGTTGGCGCTGCGCAAGGAATATTCCCTGAAATAAAGATGTTGGTACTTTTCTGACCTGGTCGTTCCTTAGCGACGAATCACTGCTGCTGGGGTCAGTGCTATTTGCGGACTTTAACGTCGTGACAAATACCAGGCTGTCTTTCAAAAACGTAAGCCTGCTTGTACCTAAAAAACAATCGGCCAGAAAATAATGTCCACCCGGCGATTGAGCAGCTTACCTTCCCATTTTTTGTTGTCGAAGTAGGGGTTTTCCTGCCCGAAAGCCTTGATGGAGATGTTTTCCAGTGGGATGTCCATGATGATGAGCTTTTGCAGGGCCGCCTGGCTGCGCATTTCTGAGAGCCATTTGTTGTAAAGCTGCCCGCCGATATTGTCGGTGTGGCTGTAGATGCTGATCTGGTAAAGCTCAATATTGGGGATGGTGTCGAGCAGTTGAAAGAGTTCCTGGGTTTGTTCTTCGTCCACATAATAGCTGCCGCCCCCAAAGAAGATGCTTTTCTGGATCAGGCCCGTGGGTGGCTTGGGCGCAGGTGTGTCCTGGGCTGAGGCAGCCAAACCAAGGAAGAGGAAGCCGATGAGCAGAAAACAGCGCATGTTCATAAAGATACGAGGAAAAGTGTTTTGTTGGCTGGAGTTGATGTTAAGTTAATGGGAGTTCAACAAGCGATTCAAGAAAATCTTCGTAAGACAAGCCTATTTCTAGCAGCTAAGCTGGAAATAGTATGGAAGGCTGGTGCGAGTCTGTGACTCGTACCATTAGCCGACTCCTCTATAACAAATCAATCTCCAACAGACCCTTTCCTCCACTGTAGTCAATGGCACTGCTATACTTCCAATGCCATGGTTCTAACACAAAACCAGCCTCTACCGGATTATTGTGGATGTAGTCTACTTTCTGATCTATAACGTGGGAACTCCAAAGTTCGATCGGCTTATTGTGTTGCTGCCAGAACTGCCTCACTTTTACGTTAGTATTTTTCCGGGCGGCTCTTTCCATCATCCACAGTAGCCACTCTTTCCTGCTTTCTTGAGGGTTGATTTCAATGTCCTTTTGAATTTCCTTTGACGTATGGGCTTTGAATTGCCCAAGCAGCTTACCAGGATTGTTATTTTTGTCACGGAAAATGAGGTGAACGTGGCTGGGCATAATGCACCAGCAATAGATCTCCATCCCTTTTTCTTTTCTGCAAAAATCCAAATTTTCAATTATTGTCTGGAAGTATCCATCCCGGGTGAAGACGTCAAGCCAATACACAGTAGCAAAGCTCACAAAGTACAGCCCTTCTTTGTTTAGAAACTTATATTTCCTACTCAATAGCTTTTTTAAAACAATATACTGCCGAATACATATTGATATCAAGCAAAAAAAGGATGCGTATTGGGAATGAGTCTATCGGATACATTATAGAAGGTGGGGAAGTTCGAGCCTGTGGCTCGAACTAGCGTTCAGTGCTATTTGCCAGTTTCAGCACTCGAGCAGAGGACTAAAACTCAAAAGGATATTTTCATTAATTGACCCTGTTAATGGATGACCGTATCAAAAGTTGATTGGTCATAAAAAAGCAAAAGGTCCAAGCGGGACGCATTGAACCAGTTTTGCTTTTTTATTTGACCAAACCGTATTTATTTGACCTCACAGAAATATAGATTGATTGGAAAATCTCCGTAATGACAGCTAATGTGGTGTTAAGCGAATTCGTGCAACGAGTGCACCATATGCAGTCCCTTCACCAGCCCGCCCACAAAACAAATTACCGGCAAAATTCGCTATATCCTCCGCTGTTCCAATTCTCCCTCCATTCTTTGGATTTGAAGACGGCAGGCTCTTATTTCAGGCACCAGATAAACAGCAATTATTCGTTAACTACTTGATAATCTTATGTATCTAAAAAGAGCATTCCTGGCCATGCTATCAGCCTTTTGCCTGATGATGGTCAACACAACATTTGCCCAGATTACGACAACTGTCCCGACCCCAGAGTCACATTTCGGCTTCCAGGTGGGCGCCGACTACAAACTGTTCAATCACCAGCAGCAGATGGATTATTTCCAGAAGCTGGATGCAGCGTCGGACAGGGTGCTGATGAAGGAGATTGGCAAAACCACGCTCGGCAAACCGATGGTGGTGGTGTTTATTTCGAGCGAAGACAACATCAAAAACCTTGAGAAATACCGAAAGATAAGTGAAGACCTGGCCCGGGTGAGGGTAGATGAAGCCACTGCCCGCAAGTACAGCGAGGAAGGCAAGGCAGTCATCTGGATCGATGGCGGCCTGCATGCTACTGAGCGTGCCGGTGCCCAAATGACGCCGGAGCTGGCTTACCGGGTGGCTACGGAAGAAACATCCGAGATGAAGAAAATCCGTGAAGAGGTTATCTTCATTTTGATGCCCAGCATGAACCCTGATGGACTGAATATCGTGGAGAGCTGGTACAAAAAGAACCTGGGCACACCATGGGAAACGACGAACCCACCATGGTTGTACCACCACTTCATTGGCCACGACAACAACCGTGACTGGTTCATGAACAACATGCCGGAGAGCTACCACGTGAACGAAGTGCTTTACAACGAGTGGTATCCGCAGATTGTGTACAACCAGCACCAAACGTCACCAGGCTGGGCAAGGATTTTCCTTCCCCCATTCGATAATCCGGTCAACCCTAATATTCACCCCGGCGCTACCACGGGCACCAACTTCGTGGGCACAGCCATGGCCAACCGCTTTGCACTGGAAAGAATGCCCGGTGTGATTTCGAACCACACCTTTAGCATGTGGTGGAATGGTGGCATGCGCACCGTGCCTTATTTTCACAATATGATTGGTATTCTTACCGAAACAGGCCACGCCACGCCAACACCCCGTTTCTACGATCCCGATTCTATTCCCAAGTATATCCGTGGCCTGGGCGGCTCGAAGCCTACCGACGGCACGCACATTTTCTACTCCGACCCATGGAAGGGTGGGGAGTCGCATTTCAGAGACGCTGTGGACTATATGATCACAGGCTCGCTGGCTGTGCTTGACCTTGCCGCCGACCGCAAGGAGCATTACCTGTACAATATCTATAGCATGGGGAAAGATGCCATCGAAGCGAAGCTGCTGGAGAATAGCTTTGCCTACGTGATCCCTGCAGAGCAGTTCGATAGAGGGGAGGCCCGCAACCTGGTGAATATTTTGCGTCAAGGTGGTGTGGAAATGCACAAGGCAACGAAGTCGTTTATGGCGAATGGAAAGCAATATGCCGCAGGCTCTTATATTGCTTATTCAGCGCAGGCATTTCGTCCTTATCTGGTCGATTTGATGGAGAAGCAAAGCTATCCTGACCTTAGAATCAGCCCGGGAGGCCCTCCAATTCCTCCTTATGACCTGGCCGGCTGGACATTGCCTATGCAAATGGGCGTGACGGTCGATAAGGTAATGGAGAAATTCACTGCCAGTACTGAGGAAATAAAGACAAGAGAGCCTGTTACAGCCGGTAAGGTATCGGGCAAGTCGGGCTACGGTTATAGCCTCACCACCAATGAAAACGCAGCGATCAAAGCCATTAACTTCCTGTTGGCCAAGGGCGAAAAGGTAAGCAGACTGGCAGCAAAGCAAGGCGACATGGCTGCTGGTACCTTTGTTGTAGAAAAGAGTGGCTCTACCGATGCCAATGTTTCGGAAGCGTCGAAAACGTATGGTGTAGACTTCGCTGGCCTTGCAGCCAAGCCCGAAGGCACGCTGAAAGCCATCAAGCTGCCAAAAGTTGGTTTGTACAAAACATGGCAGGCCAATATGGACGAAGGCTGGACTCGCTGGTTGCTGCAGGACTACGGCTTCCCGCTGGATACGCTGCACGACAACGATGTGCGCACCAAGGATCTTTCACAGTATGACGCCATCATTATCCCTGACCAGCGTCCTGATGGCATCCTCAATGGCTACTCGTTTGGCTTTATGCCGCCGGAATACACAGGTGGTATGGGCATCGATGGGCTCGCAGCCATCAAGAACTACGTGGCCAAAGGCGGTCAGCTCATCACCTTTGATGAGGCCAGCGACTTTGCTGTAGACCAGTTTGGTCTGTCGCTGCGCAGCACCACCAACGGACTATCGCCTAACACCTTCTTTATACCCGGCTCACTCATTAGAACCAATGTGGATACTAA
The DNA here is from genome assembly GCF_032999765.1 of Imperialibacter roseus. Taxonomy (GTDB): domain Bacteria; phylum Bacteroidota; class Bacteroidia; order Cytophagales; family Cyclobacteriaceae; genus Imperialibacter; species Imperialibacter roseus. Next base: position 2,136,658 of record NZ_CP136051.1, read on the forward strand.
TCACAGCCTGGCTTACGGTGTGCAGTCAGAAGTGGCAGCTTCATTTAACCAAAGCCGTGCTTATAGCAGGGTAGTGAAGGAGAACGAAGGAGAAGGAGGAAAAGAACCATCGGTGAAAGAAGCACCTGAGCCGCCGCTTGAGATAGTGGCTACCTATGCCAAGGATAAGCTGCTGATGAGTGGCTGGGCCATGGGGCAGGAAAAGTATATTGGTTCTAAGGCTGCAGTGATCAAAGCGGGTTATGGCAGTGGCAGCATTGTGTTGTTCGCTTTCCGTCCGCAGTTCAGAGGCCAGCCAAGAGCTACTTACAAGCTCATCTTCAATGCGATTTATGAAGGCACGATGGAGTAGGGTTTAATTACCTATATAATTGAAGGACTATTAGTGCAGGGCAAAAGTAATTGAGCAAACCTTTTAAAATCTTCTTTCTTTACCCCGACCCTAAAGGGAGGAAAGAAGATTTTAAAAGCTGTTACGGCTAGTCAGGCTCTCCCTTTGGGGTCGGGGTAAAAAAACAGCTTTGGGAGTGAGTTTAGGTGTTTTTCAACAGCTTTAGCCCTGTTTACTATTGGCGGTTTCTGATTTTTTTAACACTTCTTAACGCTTTTTAACCGGTCGTTAACATCAGGCGACTCATTGTTAGCGTACCTTGGAGGCGACTAATCGAACGATCAATGACCACTTTTTTACGCACTGCCTTCCGGGTTTTCAAAAAAGACAAAGCCTTCACGTTCATCAACATTCTGGGCCTGACGCTCGGCATCATGTCGGCTATCATCATCTTTCTGGTGGTGAAGCAGGAAATGAGCTATGATAAGTTTCATGTCAATCTCAACAGGATTTACCGGGTCAACAGCCAAACCAGCCAAAAGGGTGGCTTTTCATTTTTGACCGCTACACCAGGGCCGCTGGGGGAAGCGCTTGAGGCCGAAGTGCCCGGCGTGGAAGAAAGCGCCTGTACCTACTATCGGCGGTCTGGAAATTTTGTGATAGAAGCAGATGGACAAAAGCGGGAGTTTGCTGAGACGGAAGGAGTGGCACTTTTGGGGCCTTCCTTTTTTAAGATGTTCAGCTTTGAGATGCTCTCCGGGGATGTGAACGACCTTAGTCTGCCGGGAAAGGTGTTTCTTTCTGAGTCGATCGCCAAAAAGTTTTTTGCCACAAGTGACCCATCGGAGGCAGTCGGGCAAGCACTGGTAATGGACAATGATTTCACGCTTTCGGTGGCTGGCATTCTGAAAGACTTTCCTCCCAACACTGACTTTCCTTTTACTATCGTGGTATCGCAGGAAACGCTTAAGGAGCAGGTAGACTTCACTTCATGGAATAGACTCGATAATTCCATGAACACGTATTTCATGCTGGCGGAGCAGGCAGATACCACTGGTTTTCAATCGCAGATCGACACCCTGATAGCGAAAAATGCAGGCTCTTTCTTTGCCAAGTTCTTTAATTTCGAGCTCCAGCCTTTGAGCCAGGTGCATTTCGATAACCATTTTAGCAACTACAACTCCAGGACGATTTCGAGCACTACCATCACCGGTATGATGGTGCTGGGGGCCTTTTTGCTGCTCACCGCCTGCATCAATTTCATTAACCTTGCCACGGCCAATGCGATGAAAAGGGGCAAGGAAGTAGGCATCAAGAAAGTGCTCGGCAGTTCTTCCGGTAACCTGATTGGGCAGTTTCTGGGAGAAACCACCTTGCTGGCACTTGTCTCTCTGCTGTTATCGATTCCACTGGCTTATCTGTTGAAACCGTATGTGGAAGACCTTATCGGCTTTCCGTTTCATTTTAGTTTGTTCAACGACCCCATGGCGATTGGCTTTCTTGTGTTTCTTCTCGTAGCCGTGGTGTTGATTTCTGGTTTGTACCCCTCTTTGGTCATGGCAAGGTTTCGTCCTTCGCAAGTGATCAGAAGCGGGTTGTCGGGGAAAACGGGAAAGGGAAGTGTATTGCGAAAGATACTTGTCATGTTCCAGTTTTTGATCTCGCAGGTGCTGATCATCGGTCTTTTTGTGATTTTTTCTCAAATGGATTATTTCATCAACAAGGACCTGGGTTTTGCCAAAGAAGGCGTTATCAATATTCAGTTTCCAAAAGGAAAGCAGGGCAAAGGCGCAGCATTCAAAGGCGCTGTTAAAAACGTGAGTGGCGTAGAAATGGCCACGTTGCAAAACGGGAGCCCCAGCTCTCGCAGCCGCTGGGTGAGCACCTATTCATTCGAGGGTTCATCAGAGGATACACCGTATTCCGCAGAGCTGAAATTCGGCGATAAAGATTATATCGACATGTACCAGCTTACCTTTCTGGCTGGCAGGGGCTTTCTTAGAGATGATTCGGTTACCGAAATTGTCGCCAACAGGAAAATGATTGAGGAAATGGGGTTTGCCAGCCCTGAGGAGGCGCTGAATGCTAAAGTGCTGCTTGGTGAATCAGGTGTGCCGATTGTGGGCGTAGTAGAGAACTATCATACCAACGGGCTGAGAGAGCCTATGAAAGCAGGCTACATCTCCGCCAATCCGGAGTCTTTTGTGGAGGTTGGGGTCAAGCTCAATATGTCGCAGGCGAAAGAATCGTTGGCCAGCATAGAGAAGATTTGGAACGACATGTTTCCCAACGAGCCGTTCAAATATCAGTTTTTGGATGAAACAATCAGGAGTTTTTATGAAGCTGAGCAACGGCTGGCAAAGGTGATAGGCGTTTTTACCGGCATCGCTATTTTTATTGGTTGTCTGGGGCTTTATGGCCTGGTATCGTTCGTCACTAACCAGCGCATGAAGGAGATCGGTATCAGGAAAGTGCTTGGAGCTGGTGTGTTTAACATCTTTTATATTATTTCGAGAGAGTTTGTAGTGCTGGTGGCTGTTGCGTTTATAGCAGCTGCGCCGATAGCATTCCACTATACCTCAGAGTGGTTGGATGGGTTTGAATACAGGGTGGAGGTGCAGCCACTTGTGTACGTAGCTGCGATTTTCCTCAGCCTGGTAATTGCGCTATTGTCGGTCACATTCAAAGCGCTGGCTGCGGCGAAAATTAATCCGGTGGATACGTTGAGGACGGAGTAGGTCGAAGCACTCAACACTCCATGCCGGTGATTGCGAGTTAATGTTCCGAATATTGATTGTGTGGCTACTGGCAGAGTGATGTGGCAATCTGTCTGTTAGAACATGGCTCCGTAGTCAAAGGATTGCTTCAGTCGCTCGGTGACTAGCAACATAGATAGGGCATTGGTCTGCTCCTTCAGTCACCGTCAACTTAAACAGTAACGAAACGAACCGCCAACACTCCCAGTTAGCCAAACACCATGTTCTCTTCAATTTGATTTTTTTAGCTATCTTTAAATAAATCATTTTTTGATTGCATGGATTACGTATTAAGAAAGCAAGTCAGTCTGCTGATTGAACTCGCCCTGTCTGATAATAAATTCGACCTTAGCGAAAAAGCTTACCTGATGAAGTTTGCTTCCAGTCGTGGGGCCAAGAACTCTGAAATAGCCCGTATGATCAACAATCCAACGCCTACTGGGTCGCTCGAAATGCTGAATTTGACGCAGAAAATTGAATTGATGCTGAGCTGTGGAAGGGTGGTGGTTGCCGACGGAGTGATTGAGCCCGAGGAACAAACCTTTATGTATGAAGTGGCCAAAAAAATGGGCTTCAAAAAAGGGGTGGTCGATTACCTGTTGAAAAATGTGACGACGCTACCCGAAACTGAGCTGAAAGAGGGCTTCCTTACATTCGCTGGCTAACCGAATTTTTTGGGTTGGCTAAGCAAGTTGTTGCCGAACCCAATCGGCCACCAGTTGAAGCACCTTTTCCCGGTCTACATCGTAGTGCGTCTCGTGTTTAGCCGTTTCCCACAGATGAAAAGTAACGTAGCCCGGCGCCTTTGAAGCAAACTCTTTTGTTGCTTCCATGCTGGTGATTTTGTCCTGTCCGCCGTGAAAGGCCAGCACGGGAATATTGAGTTCTCCAGCCTTTCCAATGGCCTTTTCTCCTGCTTCTATTAAGCTCAATGAAAGCTGAGAAGTAATCCGGTCGTGTACGATGGGATCATTTTTGTATTTCTCTACTTCTGCTGCTATCGATGAGATTCCGTTGGGATCCAGCCCACTGGACGCACTGAAGGATGGCCAGATATTTCGCATGATTTTCGCCAACTTCAATAGCAGTGGTGAAGGGGACATGGCCAGCCTTAAAAAAGGCGAGGAAAGAATAGCCCCCTGCAGTTCAAGTGTCTTTTTTGAGGTGAGAAAGTTCACGACCATGTTGCCCCCCATGCTATGGCCGTAGAGAAACATAGGCGTTTCTATGAACTCCACTCTGGCAGACTTCATCAAGTCTTCCACATCTTCAAGCAGCAGGTCGTAGGACGGGGTATGGCCTTTTTTTCCTTCGGAATGACCATGCCCACGAAGATCCATACCGAACACAGCCATGCCTTGCTGTGTAAAAAACTCTGCAACATGCTGGTACCTGCCTATGTGTTCCCCATGCCCGTGCACAAGGCAGATCAAAGCTGATGGCTCCATGTTGGGCAACCAGGAGCGACCCTTTAGGTTGAGTCCGTCCCTGGAGATTATATCGTAAGATTCCTCGGTCATGCAGCCACTTCTGTATTTAGCCATTTATAACTGCCGTGAAGATACGTCTGACTATCTTTTTTTTATTACTTTGATGCAAAAGTTTACCCTAATACACCCGAATGATGCAAGGAAAGTATATCGTAGCCCTCGACCAGGGCACTACAAGTTCACGTGCGATCATCTTCAATGCTGATGGGAGCATTCTCGGCAGCGCTCAGAAAGAATTCAGACAAATATTTCCCAAGCCAGGCTGGGTCGAGCACGACCCCGACGAGATTTGGGCTACACAATGGGAGGTGTTCAAAAAGGCACTGGCCGATCACAAGGTAGCACCGTCGCAGATCGCCGCCATTGGCATTACCAACCAAAGGGAAACCACTGTGGTGTGGGACAGAAAGACGGGTGAGCCCATTTTTAACGCCATTGTGTGGCAGGATCGTCGCACAGCTGAGATTTGCGAAAAGCTGAAAGCCGATGGCCATGAGCAATACATCAGGGAGAACACCGGACTGGTAGTTGATGCCTATTTCTCCGGTACAAAAGTGCAGTGGATCCTCGACAACGTGGAAGGAGCCAGGAAACGGGCGGAGAAGGGAGAGCTTGCATTTGGTACCATCGACTCGTGGCTGGTGTGGAAGCTCACTAATGGGAAGAAACACGTCACTGACTACACCAATGCCTCCAGAACCCTGCTTTATAATATAAAGAAACTGGAATGGGACAACACGCTGCTGAAAGCCCTCAAAGTGCCTGAATCGCTGCTGCCTGAGGTGAAGCCGTCGTCGCACCACTTCGGTGACCTTGAAATGGATGGCGTGAAAATACCCATTGCCGGCATAGCGGGCGATCAGCAGGCGGCCTTGTTCGGGCAGGCTTGCTTTGAGCCGGGCATGGCCAAGAACACCTATGGCACAGGCTGCTTCATGCTGATGAACACAGGCACTAAAATGCAGCTGTCTCACTCAGGACTGGTGAGCACAATTGCCTGGGGGCTTGACGGTAAAGTAACGTACGCTCTTGAGGGTAGTATTTTCATTGCTGGTGCAGCGGTGCAGTGGCTCAGAGATGGACTTAAATTGATAGATGAAGCACCTGACTCGGAATACTTTGCTGTGAAGGCTGGCGATTCGGAGGGTGTGTATGTAGTGCCAGCATTTGCCGGGTTGGGGGCACCCTACTGGGACATGTATGCCAGGGGTGCCATTTTCGGCCTCACCCGTGACACAGGCAAGAGCCATTTAGTAAAAGCCACGCTGGAATCGATGGCCTACCAAACCAAGGATGTGCTGGAGGCAATGCAAAAAGATGCTGGCTTGTCGCTGAAGACGCTTAAAGTGGACGGTGGAGCTACGGCCAACAATTTCCTCATGCAGTTTCAGGCCGATATTTTAGGGGCCAATGTAGAACGCCCAAGTATTATTGAGTCAACCGCTATGGGCGCCGCTTTTTTGGCGGGTATTGAAGTAGGATTGTGGAGTCAAAAGGAAATTGTGAAAAACAGAGAGATCAACAGAGTGTTTACTCCAGAGATGGAGGAGGATGATAGAAAACGCCTGTACAACGGGTGGAAAAGCGCCGTGAAACGCAGCATGGGCTGGTTAAAAGATGTGGAATAAACTCATTTATTCCTTTCCTGTACAATTATTGGTTATGCACGTCAGGCGTAACCTGTTCATGCTATTCTTTTGGGTGAGCCTGGTAGCAGTGTTTACAGGCAACTTTGGCAGAATTCTGGGCATTCCATACCTTTTTCTTGACCCGGAGTACCTGAACAGAGTAGACTTTTGGAGCTTCTTTATCGTAGGTTTTTGTATGGGCGGGTTTACCGCAGCTTTCAATATCTCGTGCTATATCCTGTATGGTCACGAGTATTCTTTTTTAGGTGTGCTGGAAAGACCTTTTACCAAGTTCTCCATCAACAATAGCCTGCTGCCTATTATAGTGAATGTGGCATACCTGATCTTCATTTTTCGTTTTCAAATGGAAAATGAATTCAGAGGGCCTGGCGATCTTTTCTGGAAAATCCTTGGCTATCTGGCAGGGTTTCTGGGCATGCTGGCTTTTTTATACACCTACTTCAGACTGACGAACAAAGACATTTTTAAGTACCTGACGGGTAGTGTGGATAAACGCCTGAAAAAGGTGAAAGTCAACCGCAAAAGAGCCCTTGATAAGTTGAAGGAAGTAAGAGAGGGTAAAAACAGAGTCGATTTCTACTGGGACGAAAAATTCAGGCTAAGACCGACTGCTTACATCAACGATTTCTATGACAAGGAAGCCATCTTAAAAGTGTTTGATCAAAACCACTTCAATTTGGTGCTGATTGAGCTTTTAATTATTGTCGTTGTTTTGCTGTTGGGCTTCTTTATGGACAATCCTTATTTCCAGATACCGGCCGCCGCCAGCGCTATCCTCTTTGGCACTATTTTCATCATGCTTAGCGGTGCCATTAGCTACTGGTTTCGCAGCTGGGGGCTTATTTTCAGCATCACGGCCTTTCTGCTGCTCAATTTCCTTGTGAAAATGGACGTTTTTCGGAGCCTCAATCCTGCCTTCGGACTTAACTATAAAGGCAGCAGGGCTGAGTATTCTATCAAGACATTAAGTGAACGGAACACGCCGGAGGTGTACAACCGCGATGTGGAATCGATGCTGCCGGTGCTGGAGAAGTGGAAGGCTAAGCAAAAGACGGCCGGAAAGCCCAAGATGGTGTTCTTGTGCGTGAGTGGTGGGGGGCAGCGGGCGGCACTGTGGACCATGCGGGTGATGCAGCAGATGGACAGCCTTTTGAATGGGACTTTGCTCGACAACACCATGATGATCACAGGTGCTTCAGGAGGCATTGTGGGAGCGGCATATTATCGGGAGCTTTTTCTGCGTGAAAAGAACGGCGAGATAGAAAACCGCATGGAGAACCAATACCTCTCCAAAATCGCCATGGATAACCTGAATCCGATGATTTTCAGTCTGCTTGTCAACGACATGTTTATTCGGTTCCAGTATTTCAGGTATGAAGGAGAGGTTTACCTGAAGGACAGAGGTTACGCTTTTGAGAACCAGCTTAACCGGAACACGGACATGATCATGGAAAAAAAGCTCAAAGACTATCAGGAAGCTGAGAGCAATGCCGAGGTGCCGTTGCTGTTGATGGCTCCCACCATAGTGAATGACGGGCGAAAGCTCTATATCTCCACGCAAGACGTCGGTTTTATGACCACCAATGCAGCCAGCGCCCATGCGGAATTGATCACGAAGATAAGAGGGGTAGATTTCAGGAGCTTTTTTAAAGAGCAAAATGCGGATGAGCTCCGGTTTTTAAGTGCGCTGAGAATGAGTGCTACTTTTCCCTATATCACGCCCAATATAGAGTTGCCCAGCGACCCCCCACTGGAAATCATGGACGCCGGCATTTCTGACAACTATGGCATATCGGATGCTATTCGATTCGTTTATGTGTTCCGGGACTGGATTGAGGAAAACACTTCCGGTGTAGTGATATTTTCTGTGCGAGACCATCAGAAGAATGCGGAGATAGAGAAAAAGGCCTCAGAGTCTATTGTGCAGAAGTTTTCATCACCCATCAGCAGTGTGTATAACAACCTGGGCAATATCCAGGACCTCAACAACGACAGCCGGATTGAGTTTGCTACCGAGTGGTTCAAGGGCAACCTCTATCAGATAGAGGTGGAGTATAACACCAACACCATGTTTGAGGGGGAGAGCAACCTCCCTGCTGAGGTATTACTCGAAAGGAAGCAAAACGAAAGAGCCTCTCTTAACTGGCACCTGACGACCAGAGAGAAGAAGAATATCATCGACAATATCAATCTGGTGAGCAATCAGCAGGCGCTGATGAGGTTGAAGGAATTGCTGGAGGAGGAAGAAGAGGAGGAGTAGGCACACAAAGACGCAAAGGGGAGGGGGAAAGTTGTTAACGCCTCTCGGCCACCTTTTTTATAATTTCGATAGTGCCCGCCCAGTAGAAATCCACATGTTTTAAAATGGCCTCGGTTGGGAAATTGCTCAGCGTAATTGCTAATGTTGTACCGGCTTCAGTAGCTGCCAGTGTAAACTCAATAACGGTATAATTTTCAGGCTCATCAGGAAGTCTCGATACTGAGCTAAGGTAGTTGTAGCTGAGCAGTTTGTTCGGTTCAAAGGCTAGTACGGTTCCCTTATTCTCAAACTTCACATGGTGAAAGCCTTTTACCACCATGGCACTCCCCACTTTCCAGGTAGTGAGAATTCCCAACTCCATTTCAGGCTCTGCCATCCATTCTTTCATCAGGTCAGGAACAGTGAGTGTGCCCCAAACTTTTGACGGCGGAGCATCGATGTGGATTGATCTGGTTATGGAAGGGCTTGCTGCTATCACCGGCTGGATATTTTGGTAAGGCAAAATTATCCTTTTATGAGAATCTGTTCGTTAAATTGTTCAGTAACGTCTTCCAGGCTACAAGTTCTGATGTTTTTTACCTGGGTCAGCTTTTCTCAGGCTTCCATCTTCGTCTCAAATGAATCAAGCCGCTGATGCCAGCAGCTATCAGAAAACAATAGAATACAACGCCCAACAAAAGAAAGACCATTCCGATCCACCGGCCATATACGGTGATTGGAAACAGCTCGCCATACATTCTTGTAGTGATCACAACTATAGAATACCATAGCGCCTTTGGAAAGCTTGTGATATTGGCGGCACTGCTCATGCTCTCGAAGTAAGTGAGGGCTGCAACAAGCAGGGTATAGAAGGTAAGTGCCGACCCGGCGTATATGGTTATTCGTTTTCTCAGCGTTTGCGGCATAGGTTCAAGGAAAAAAAAGTTTGAATTTAGAATATTTCAGTCCTTTTACGTCTTCTGCTTCTTTTTTTGCGCCGAAGGAAACAGCACGTTGTTCAGGATAAGGCGGTAGCCGGGTGAGTTGGGGTAAAGGTCGAGGTTAGTTTGCTCCCGCCAGCCGCCGGGGGAGCGTTCGGGGTCGTGGCCGCTGTAGAAGGTCCAATGGCCGTAGCCCATTTCGCCGTAGATGTAGCGCACTTCGCCGTCGCCACTGTTTTCGCCAAGGATCAGCACATCGGACTTAACGGTGGAGGCTGCAAAAGCGGTGGTTTGCCCAAAAAACGACTTGACAATGGCCGTATGGTTTTGGGTGAGGAGGGAGGGCACAATGTCCCACTTGGCAGAGAAGTCAAACAGGGAAAAGTAGCCCGAGCTTTCATCGTAGTAGTAGCGCCGACCTTCCGATGTATTGATGTTTGAAAACCTTCTCGAGTTGGGCGGGTCAAGTATAAAGTTGGTAAAGGCAAAAGTCTTGCTGAAATCAAGCTTTTGCTGCGCCTGCGGATCCATGCCGTCGCCATCGTACATGCTTTCCACAATGTCGATCCCCTCAGCAGCCAGGGCAATGTCGAAGGTTTCGGCACCGGAGCACATGGCAAAAAGGTAGCCGCCTGTCAGTGTGAAGCCCTCAATCTTTTTGGCCACCGCCAGCTTCATGTCTGATACTTTGCTGTAGCCAAAGGAGGCGGCAGTGGCTTCTTGTATTTTGGCTTCAATCTGCGACGATGATCGTCTCAGGTGACGACCAAATTGCCCGGTAAAGTCTTCATGATGGAGGTGCAGCCAGTCGAAATGCAACAGGCTATCGGACAGTACCTCCGTATCATAAATAAGTGTGTAGGGTATCTCTGCGTAGTCAAGGGCGGTGATCACAGCGTCGGTATTGTCTTCCACCATGTCGTTCTTCGGAGAGTAAACGGCGATTCTGGGTTCCTTTTCCATCTTTACCGAGTTCATGTTCACCCTCGGACTTTCAATTTCTTTCATCAGCAGGGCTGTTTCCCCGTCGCTGATCACTTCAAATGATACACCCCTGATGCTGCACTCATTTTCAACTAGGGGATTGTATGGAAAAAGAAAGCTACCGCCACGGTAGTTGAGCAGCCAGTTGATGGGTATCTCATTTTGGAGAGACAAGTAGGCGATGCCGTAGGCCTTGAGATGGTTTCTTTGCATGGCATCCATGGGTATAAGGATCGAACTGGCCTGACCAGCGAGAGGCAAAAGAAAGAGCAGCAACCAAAAGATTCGTTTGACCATACCCTTGAAAGTTTGGGTGGTAGTAAGTCAATATAAAAAAATTTGCCCATTTGGTCGCTATGCGGTAAGCTCAAAATGACGAACGGCATTGAGTAGGGCAATGCTTCCCGCACACAATTGGATACGGGAAGCAGACCTGATTACTCATATTTTAAAGAATCCACGGGATTGTTTTTACTTATTCTGTCTGTTTGGAGTGTGATAGTGGCAAGGGCAATGCTAAGCAGAATCGCTGACGAGAGCAGAAATACCGACCATTGAACCCCGTTTGAATAGGCATAGTTTTGCATCCATTCTTTGAGAATGAAATAGCTCGATGGTAAGCCTATCAGAATGGCTGCAACAAGCAGTAAGCCGAAATCTTTGACAACAAGTAGCATAAGCTGTGGCAATGAAGCCCCCAGCACTTTTCTGATTCCAATCTCCTTCGTTTTTTTTATGAGCATCATCAGCACCAGCCCGTAGAGCCCAAGCATGGCAATGATAATGGCCAGGCCTGTAAAGATCTCCGAAATTCTTTCCAGGCGTTTGTCGGCACTATAGGCACGGTTGAAAAACTCGTCCATAAAAAAGTAGTCAAAGTAGTTGCCCGGGTAGAACTCATCAAACTTGCTCCTGATAGCGGACAGCATTTCTTCGGAATTCGAACCTTCCAACCTCACACTGATATAGTTTTCCGGACTATAGGCAGGCATCAGTATGATCGGCTCAATAGACTCTTTAAGAGAGCGTTGATGAAAATCGTCGGTCACTCCAACGATTCGCCAGTTATTGCCCCAGAACGTTATTGACTTGCCAATGGCTTCTTCCGGAGAGTTGAAATGCATCAGTTCACTGGCAGATTTGTTTACCAGCACGGTGTTGAGCTGCCTGAAATCGGTATTGTGGTCTGTTAGTTCAAACGACCTGCCCGCCAGTAAGTTGATCTTGAAGTGATCAACGAAATCGTAATCGACCTGGATAAAGCTGGAAGTAAGATCGGCCCGGTCAGGAATTTCCGGTGACCCAATCTGAAATATTCTGCCAGTTCGCTCACTGAATAACCTGCTGGAGGATGTGACAGATGAAACGCCGCTGAGGCTCATCAGGCTTTTCTTGAATGAAGCAAACCTGGAAATAAAGGTGCTGTCGAACCTGACCATCGATGGGCCATTGAGGACGATAATATTGTCGATTTGGGCGCCAAGATCCTCGTTTTGCATGTAGCGAATTTGCTGAGTAATGGAAATGGTGCCTGTAATCAGCATAATAGCTGAGGTAAACTGAAAGACTACCAAAACCTTCCTGAGCCCGGCCGACCCACTTCGGGTATCCAGTTTCCCTTTCAGCACATCACTGCTTTTGAACCGTGAAAGCACCAGGGCAGGATACATGCCTACTAAAGTGGCCAGCAAAAAGAATCCGGCTGCCAAAATGATCCAGGCTGGTAGGTTGAGCAAAGTGGCATTTGCGAAGATGTCAGGTGTGAGCCCAACGCCCGTTAAGGCAACAAAGCCTGGCTGTAGCAGGAATACCAAGCCGAGCGATAAAAGCAACGCCAGGGTATTGACCATTATCGATTCTATCATAAACTGTATGGCCAACTGTTTGCGATGGGCACCGAGGACTTTTCTAACCCCCACCTCCCTGGCTCGCTGTAGTGCCCTGCTTGTGGTGAGGTTAACGAAGTTGATCCACGCAATGAGAAGAACAATCAACGCTATGCATAGCAGTAGCCATACCACCCTGCCATCGGAAGTATGGCCTATTTCATATTCGAAGTCGGAATACAACCTGGCTTCGGAAAGCGGCTGAAGACCGAACTTCTCCACGCTGCCCGACACGGTATTGCCTTCGAAATATTTTTCACTAAAGTCATCAAACTTCGCAGCCAGTAGTTCAGGGTCAGCTCCCTGTTTTAGCTTCAGGTAATGATAGAAGTCGGACCAGGTGAAGCTGTTGTCGGCCGCTTCGCCTGCCAGAAAAATAAATGATTTGTAGGAAACGATCATCCCGAACTGGAGGTGAGAGTTGGCCGGTACGTCCTCGAAAATAGCGGTGATTTGACCCGGAAGCTCGCCAGTCCCCACTTTGATTGGCTGACCTATCAAATTTGAAAGCTCAGTGCCTCCTTTGAGCAGTGATCTGGCGAAAGTTTCTGAAATGGCTACACTCCCCGTCTCGCTAAGTGCCGTTTGTGCATCACCTGCTATCAGCGGGTAGGTGAAAACGTCAAAAAAATGCTCATCTGCCCACAGGTAATCTTCCACACGCCGAATATCGTCGCCATAGGTTATGTTGATCCACGAGCCGGCGGTCATGCGTGTATAAGATGCTATCTCGGGATACTCAGCTGCCATTGCGCTGCCAATAGTAGGGTAGGTGATGGTGCCGTGTTGTACCAGCCCACCTTCCTGATACCGGTCGTTGTACACCCTGTAGATACGATCAAAATCTTTGTTGAACCTGTCAAAGCTGGTTTCGAAGAGCACGTACTGTAAGATCAGAAGGCAGGTGGAGATCCCTGCCACCAATCCAACCATATTGATAGCGGTGAACGTTTTGTGCCTGACCAAGTCCCGGTACGACACTTTGAGATAGTTTTGTAATAAATCCATATTATTTTGAGTTGTTGAGTAATTCTTTTTGCGAAGGCGGTGATAGCGAAGAAAGGCAATGGCATTGAGGACATAATTACGTGAAGACTTTCTGGCTGAGAACTGCTTCAAGTCAGACAGGTATATCTCATACAGATCGCCCTCAATGGCCTCCCACAGATCACTGTGACAGAATTTTCTGAGCACCCGCTCTGCCCACTTTGGAGGATGTTTAACTTCTTTCATGACCTGTCAAATGCCACCTTGGGAATAGATTGCCATATTTGCTCACGAATGCTTTTGGCATTTTCAAGAGCCTCCTGGCCTGATTTAGTCACCCTGAAAAGCAGCTTGCGTTTGCCTCCCCGCTCCGGTGTAGGGTCACTGTACCGTGATTCCAGGTAGTCTTTTTCCGCCAGTCGTTGCAGCACGTTGTGTACCGTGCTGATAGTGATAGAACGCTGACATTTGTTCTCAACCTCTTCTTTGATGACCACGCCATAGGCATTGTCGAAAAGTGAGGCTACCACCAGCAAGATCATTTCTTCCAATTCACCAAGGTTTGTCCCTTTCATAAAATAAAGTTAATTCGACAAAGACGAATTTAATATTAATTTCGTAATTGTCGAATTAATACTTGTTATTTTCTTTCCTTCTGTCGAAATGTAGGTTAGAGTAGCTTGATCAAACCATATATCGCAACGGCCACAATGGCTACTATGCTGATCCAGAGGGTGATGTTATACAACATTCCAGAGGTGATGGGTTGCTCTCTTTTGTACTTAAAATGAATGGCTGCAAAAGCCACCAGCAGCAGCAAAACAGAGCCGACAATGCCACCTGAAAGAATCATCAGCACCGGAGATTCCACAAAGAAATAGGCCAGGGCCCAGGCTGTGGGGAAGATCCACGCCAGCATAGCGATGGTTTTCCTTCTTGCGGCCATGTCAAAAAAATCGATCCAGCCAAGCTGCCCGAAAATGTCTGCATACATTCTCGTCCAGAAGGCAAGGGTGGCAAATACACTGGAGAACAGCACAAAAAAGGCACCGACCAGAAAGATCGTTTTGAAGCCAGGGCCAAGCGATTCTGTGTAAATGGTGGCAATGGTTTCTACCATTTTGAGCCCTTCAGGCACATTGCCGCTGTGGTTAAGCACGGCAGCACCCAGCAGATAAAAGGCAGCAGTCACCGAGGTGTAGATAATCATGGCAACAGTAGCGTCGAGGTACATGACTTTGGTCCAGCCTTCTGCTCTGCGCAGCCATGCGTCTGAATCGTCACGAGGGCCGGTATAGGCAGCATAGCCTTTCTCCCTGCACCAGTAGGTGTAGGCTAATATTTCATCGCTGGCAACGCCTGTAATGCCAAAGGCGCCAATGGCTACCCCTACCAGGGCGGGTGACAGGTCGAACTGGAGCCCGCTCCAGATGTCGGCCATGGAAATGCTGTATTGGGTGTCGGAAAGGAAAATCAGGCAGGCGATGGTAAGGCAGGTGAAAAGCACTGTCATCACCAGCGAGGCTTTTTCTACAGGGAGGTAGTAGCCCTTGAAAATGATACTGGCCACCAGCAAAGCAACAAAAATCACCCAGATCATGGTGGCTACAGATGGAAAGAGCATGCTCAGCACCAGCGCAGATCCGCCCATCATACCGCCAATCTGGAACACCTTTAGCGACATCAGGCCGAGTATGGTCACCACTGACCATTTACCCTTGCCCGACTTGGTGCCCGGCAGCAGCTTTAATGCCTGCATGGCTGTTTCTCCGGTGAGGATGGTGTGCTTGCCAAACTCCACTTGCACTGCCACTTTTATCAGGCAGCTGGCAATAATGATCCAGAAGGCGGTAAAACCTGCCGACGCACCAAGGGTTGTAGTAGCGATCAGCTCACCTGAGCCAACGATGGAAGCGGACAGGATAAAGCCCGGCCCAAGGAATTTAAGACGCTGAAAGAAGGTAGTAGGCGGTTCTTTGATGGTAGCCGCACTGATGAGGTAAGAGTTGTCGGTCATTTAAGCAGGTAAGTAGGGTGCAAACAATATAGTTAATAATACGCAGTCATTACCTGAATTGAAAGCCCTTTCCCCATCGGTGGTTGATAACCGGACTATTGGCCGGGTTCTTTTCGTTTGGAAGGAGTAAAACCCGAACTACTCTTTTACCTTGTAAAAAAGGGTCTTTCCGTACCAGCCATTGGAATTGAACCTGACTGTTATTCTGAGCACATCGCCAACAACATACAAACTATCCGGGAACGACGAATAGACAATAGAGTTTTCATAGTTATTGTGGCCATTCCAACCGGTTGTTGAATATTGAACTAGCTCCGTGCCTGTAATGTCCACGACCTCTTCATTGTTTTTTTGTTTCAGATAGCGAACATTACTGGCATCTGAACCGGCCTCCACCAGCAGCTCCTGTTTTGAGTTGAGGTCAACAAAAAGAGTGTCGTCGTAGATTACTTCCGCATAGGTGTCTTTGAAAATGACGTAAGGTGCGGGGTCGTCGTAGTAGCAGGCGGTAAGCGTGGCTGTCATGAGGACGAAAATATTAATAGATGCCTTCATATGGTTGTATTAGTGAGTGGTTTTTAAAAGACAACTCCACCTTGTAAAGGCTTCCAGTGTGAGTGGGATATTTTTCTTGCCTCAATTCGTACGGTTTTTTGTCTGAAAATTTCAGATATTGAAGTTTATTGCGGCATGAGGCTATATTCTTTTTAGATGAAAAATTCTTTGTTTCTGGTGTTTATGTTGCTTTTAAGCGTAAGCTTAAGGGCGCAGGAAGGCCGTAAGTTCAAAGTAAGGCCCGGAGAAGTGACTAAGTCAGTGATTCCATTATCTGAAGTATTCAGGTTTGCCTCATTTGAATACGGAGATGTAGATTTGGTCAGTGGGTCTACTATCAACGCACTCCTTAATTATAATTTACTCTTAAGGGAAATGCTTTATATTAATTACGCTGGCGATACCGTAAGTATCAGTCCGACGGGCACAAAAAAGATCACGGTCGGAGGGTCGGAGTTCTACTCGTTTCCCGGTAATATGTGGGTGGAGGCGATAGCCGGTGACAAAAGACTTCAGTTGGGCGTTCATCAGGTAGTGGGACTTGCGAAGACCGAGGTTTTCGGAGAGCAATACCGTGATGGAATAACCCCATTTAGAAATATTGAAAGGGGGATATACCCGACTTACAGGGAACTTTATAACCAGAAAGCCAGATACTGCATGCTGCTGACGAAGCAAACGGCCTACTATTTTATAGACAAGAACAAAAGGATTAGTCGAGCAAAAAGGTCAGTTATCGTAAAACTTTTTCCAAAGTATTCAAATGAAATAAAGTCCTTCATAAAGGAGAAGTCGATTAAAACGAATCAGGAGGAAGATCTTAGACAACTTGTTGCCTTTTGCCACCAAATAGGCTATTAACGAATATTTTCTCACTCCTCTGATCTTCAATGAGGATTCATGTCCCGTTTTCCAGGTAATCCAATTCTTAGCATTCCAATTGTCTATCTTTGCGTTTTTAAAGAAGATACGCATTGCAAAAAGAATTTCAGTTTCAGGTACTACCTGAAGAGGCCGCCGACCAGGAAGCGCTCTATAAGCTGGCCAGCCAGAAGGCCTACATCCCGTTTTCAGACATCAGGCATGTGGAGGTGCTCAAGCGGTCGATCGACGCCCGCCAGCGCATCATCAAAGTAAATCTCACTGTTCGGGTGTATGTGAACGAAGACTTCGTGGAAACGCCAACCTGGCTGCCAGACTATCCTGACGTGTCTTCAGCCGAAGAAGTAGTCATCATTGGGGCAGGCCCGGCCGGCCTTTTTGCGGCGCTGCGTTGCATAGAATTAGGTAGAAAGCCCATTATTCTTGAACGAGGCAAGGACGTCCGTGACCGTCGCAGAGACCTGAAGGCGATCAACATCGATCATATTGTCAACGAAGACTCCAATTACTGTTTTGGAGAAGGAGGAGCTGGCACCTATTCAGATGGTAAGCTGTATACCCGCAGTAAGAAAAGGGGCGATGTGCAGCGCATTTTGAAACTGTTGGTGGGCTTTGGAGCAACAAAGGAAATACTCGTGGAGGCCCATCCGCACATCGGGACCAACAAATTGCCTGAGATTATTACCGATATCCGGGAGTGCATCTTAGCCCACGGTGGTGTGGTGAAATTTAATACCAGAGTGACAGATATCTTACTCAAAGGCGATGCCATTGAGGGTGTGACAACTGCTTCCGGAGATATTATCAAAGCGAAGAAGGTGATTTTGGCCACCGGCCATTCCGCCAGAGATATATTTGAATTGCTGGACAGAAAGAAGATTGCGATTGAACTTAAGCCCTTCGCCCTGGGAGTGAGGGTGGAGCACCCGCAGTCGTTGATTGACACGATACAGTACAAATGCGATGACAGAGGGACTTACCTGCCTCCGGCGCCCTACAGCATCGTGAAGCAGGTGGGTAGCGGAACCAACACCCGTGGCGTCTACTCTTTCTGTATGTGTCCTGGTGGTGTGATTGCCCCCTGTGCCACAAGTCCCGGCGAGGTGGTGACCAATGGCTGGTCGCCGTCCAAGAGAGACCAGCCAAGCGCCAACTCCGGTATTGTTGTCGAGCTTCGGCCAGAGGATTTTAAAGCATTTGCCAAAAAAGGCCCTTTGGCGGCCATGGCTTTTCAGCAGTCGATTGAACAAATGGCCTGGAAGGAAGGTGGGCAAACGCAGCGGGTGCCTGGACAAAGGCTGTTGGACTTCACTAACGGTAAGCTGTCGGCCGACGTGCCGGAGACTTCGTACAAGCCGGGCGTCACTTCCGTGGAGCTGGGTAGTGTGCTGCCAGACTTTATTTACAAGACGCTTCAGGAAGGCTTCAGGGAGTTTGGAAAGGCCATGAAGGGCTACCTGACCAATGAGGCGGTAGTGCATGCGCCGGAAAGCCGCACTTCATCTCCCGTGCGCATTCCCCGTGACCAGGAAACGCTGGAGCATATAGCGGTAAAAGGACTGTATCCTTGCGGAGAAGGGGCTGGCTATGCCGGTGGCATTGTGTCGGCAGCCATCGATGGGGAGAAGTGTGCCGAGAAAGCGGTAGGGTACGTGGCGGAGGTTGTTGGCGAGTGAAGACACTTGCCAAGCGGTTGTTTTGAGGCTGGTGAGTGACGACACTCACCAGAACGACCCTTGCGTGAGAAGACTGAGGGGAATCGAGGTGGCTGTTTTGATACACCTTTGCCCCATCCAGTAATTAAAATCTCATCCTTTTGAAGGATATTATTCACATTAACGCTACATTTCTCACAGACTTCATCAACGAAAGCAAATAGCCATGGCAAAAGGAACATCACCCCAAAAAGGTAACGAGAAAAAGGAGCCCACCAAGAACCTGAAAGAGA
The DNA here is from genome assembly GCF_032999765.1 of Imperialibacter roseus. GTDB lineage: Bacteria > Bacteroidota > Bacteroidia > Cytophagales > Cyclobacteriaceae > Imperialibacter > Imperialibacter roseus. The sequence continues at coordinate 2,155,323 of NZ_CP136051.1, forward strand.
AAAGGGCTGAGAAGAAAGCTAAGAAAGCATCAAAAAGGGATTAAGTTCCCTTTTTTTATTCGTAAAAATCAATCAACGCTCCAAAGTAGGTGGTGTTCCATCCGTCTACAATGTCGTCATAGTCCTCATCGGGAATGTTGCTGTGCCGAAGTTCGGCTGAGGTGCCATTTTTGTGCGGATGAAGGATAATGGTCACAATCGAGGCCTCTTCCTGCTCGCCGAAATACCACTGCTGCACAATCTTTCTTCCCTCTTCAAACTCGAGATTTTTCCCAACAATGCTTCCTTCCCAAAGTGAGAATTCTGAGCCTGGTTCCGTAGACATTTCGGCCTCTTCGCCCGTCCAGGCGTGGAGCGAGGCAGGGTGGGTGAGGGCGGCGTATACCTCTTCAGGTAAGGCAGGTATGATATAGTATTTTTTGTAGTCTTTCATTCAAACGAATTACTGATTTGATATTTCTGATTTGATTCTGCCATCAGAGCTGCTTTTTGCTTCAAAAATGCTTAAGAAAAACCAAAGAATGATTTCCTTGATCACATTTATGATCGCCATCTGGAAATTATAAGAATCAACCTGAAATATAAAATTCTTAAAACAGCCCAATATAGCCAATATCTGTTGGTGTCCATTGAACCCCTATGTCCCGCACATTGGTTAACTTTAGGAAATCATTGACCCAATATTCACTTCGTTAACTTTTATGTCACATACCGAAGCCCCCTACAAGCCAAAAAACCACATCAGGATAGTCACCGCTGCCTCCTTGTTCGACGGCCACGACGCTGCCATCAATATCATGCGCCGCATTATTCAGGCGACTGGGGTGGAGGTAATTCACCTGGGGCACAACCGGTCGGTGCAGGAAATCGTCGACTGTGCCATACAGGAAGATGTACAGTCGATTGCCATTACGAGTTACCAGGGAGGGCATGTGGAATTTTTCAAGTACATGTATGACCTCCTGAGGGAGAAAGGGGCCGGACATATCAAGATATTCGGTGGGGGAGGTGGAACCATCCTGCCCTCCGAAGTAGAAGAACTGCACGCCTATGGCATCAACCGGATTTACTCGCCGGACGACGGGCGCACCATGGGTTTGCAGGGAATGATTAACGACCTGATCGCCGGGAGCGACTTCCCTCTTGGCGAGCAGCTTAATGGGGAGATAGGCAGTTTGAAGAAGAAAGACGTAAGGTCGGTGGCCAGGCTCATTTCTGCGGCTGAGAACTTTCCGGAATTAGCGAAACCAATTTTGGATAAAGTCGATGCCGAGGCCGCCAAAAGTAAAGTGCCGGTGTTGGGCATCACAGGCACGGGCGGTGCTGGCAAGTCCAGTTTGGTGGACGAACTGGTGCGGCGGTTTTTAGTTGATTTCCACGATAAGCATATCGGTGTTGTTTCGGTGGATCCTTCGAAACGAAAAACAGGCGGGGCCTTATTAGGCGACAGGATCCGCATGAACGCCATTCACCATCCCAGGGTATACATGCGGTCGCTGGCCACCCGGCAGTCGAACCTGGCGCTTTCGAAGCACGTGCAGGAGGCCGTGAATATCTTAAAGGCAGCCGAATTTGACCTGATTATTCTGGAGACTTCAGGCATCGGGCAGTCAGATACGGAAATTACCGATCATTCGGATGTGTCGCTGTATGTGATGACCCCGGAGTACGGAGCGGCCACTCAGCTGGAAAAGATCGACATGCTCGACTTTGCTGACATGATCGCCATCAACAAATTTGACAAAAGAGGGGCCCTGGATGCAGTGCGGGATGTGAAGAAGCAGTACAAACGCAACCATGGGCTTTGGGAAACGCCAGACGAACAACTGCCAGTATTCGGCACCATCGCCAGCCAGTTCAACGACCCGGGGATGAACACGCTTTATAGGAAGCTGATGGACAAGATTGTGGAAAAAACCGGCGCTGCGCTGGCCTCTGCTTCCATTTCTTCGGAGGAACTCTCAGAAAAGATCTTCATCATCCCGCCCAAGCGTACCCGCTATTTGTCGGAGATAACTGAAACCATCAGGCATTACAATCAGTGGGTAGAAGATCAGAAGGAAGTAGCCCAAACGCTGTACAGTATCAAAAAAACCATAGCCGCAGCGAAGAAAGCCGGAGAGGACAATGTGTTGGGAGAGAAGCTGGACGCACTTTTCGAGAAGACGTCGCTCGACCTTGATCCCAAAAATCTTAAAGTGATTGAAGGTTGGCCTGAAAAGTTGCAGCAGTACAAAAACGAGGAGTATGTTTATACGGTAAGAGGGAAAGAGATCAAAGTACCCACGCACACTGAATCGCTTTCACATACGAAAGTTCCAAAGATCAGCTTGCCCCGATACGAAGCCTGGGGCGATGTGCTGAAGTGGAACTTGCAGGAAAACGTACCGGGCGAGTTTCCCTATGCGGCAGGTGTATTTCCGTTCAAGCGCACTACTGAAGACCCTACCCGCATGTTTGCCGGAGAGGGTGGGCCTGAGCGCACCAACAAGCGTTTCCATTATGTGTCGAAAGACAATGCGTTTGCCAGGTTGTCAACCGCTTTCGATTCGGTGACCTTGTATGGGGAAGATCCCGACCACAGGCCTGATATCTATGGCAAAATTGGCAATTCAGGCGTCAGCGTCTGCTCGTTGGACGACGCCAAGAAGCTCTATTCCGGCTTTGACCTGATTGATCCGACCACTTCCGTGTCGATGACCATCAACGGGCCGGCAGCTACGATATGTGCCTTTTTTATGAATGCCGCCATTGACCAAAACTGTGAGAAATACATCATAGCGCAGGGCCTTGAATCTGAAGTAAAAGGGAAAATTGCCCAACTCTTTAAGGCGAAAGGAATGAAACAGCCTGAGTATAGCGGGGCGATTCCCGAGGGTAACAACGGGCTGGGGCTCATACTTTTGGGCGTAACGGGGGATCAGGTGCTGCCTGCTGAGGTGTATCAAAAGATCAAAGTCGATACCCTTTCAAAAGTACGGGGCACCGTGCAGGCTGACATTCTCAAAGAAGACCAAGCCCAGAATACCTGTATTTTCAGTACCGAATTCTCCCTTAAAGTGATGGGCGATGTGCAGCAGTATTTCATTGACCAGAATGTTCGAAACTTCTATTCTGTATCTATCTCCGGCTATCATATTGCCGAGGCAGGTGCCAACCCAATCTCTCAGTTGGCTTTCACGTTGTCAAATGGCTTTACCTTCGTTGAGTACTATGTCAGCCGTGGCATGCATGTCGACGATTTTGCCCCCAATCTTTCTTTTTTCTTCAGCAATGGTGTCGATCCGGAGTATTCGGTGATCGGCAGGGTGGCCAGAAAAATTTGGGCCAAAGCCATGAAGTTGAAATACGGTGCCAACGAGCGATCTCAAATGCTGAAGTACCATATCCAGACCAGCGGCCGGTCGCTGCACGCCCAGGAGATTGACTTCAACGACATCAGAACCACTTTGCAGGCGCTCTATGCCATTTACGACAACTGCAATTCCCTGCACACCAATGCCTATGATGAGGCCATTACCACACCCACAGAGGAATCGGTGCGTCGTGCCATGGCCATTCAGCTGATTATCAACAAGGAGTTGGGGCTTGCCAAAAATGAAAACCCTTTGCAGGGCTCATTTATCATCGAAGAACTGACCGACTTGGTGGAGGAGGCTGTGATGACAGAGTTTGACAGGATCACCGAGAGAGGCGGCGTATTGGGAGCCATGGAAACCATGTACCAGCGCAGCAAAATCCAGGAGGAAAGTCTTTATTATGAGACACTGAAGCACAATGGCGACTTTCCGATCATTGGGGTGAACACGTTCCTTTCATCAACAGGCTCGCCGACTATTACGCCCATGGAGGTGATCAGAGCGACAAAAGACGAAAAGGAGTTTCAGATCGAGTCACTCAATAACCTGAAGAAGTTCAACGACGGCAAGTCTCAGGAAATGCTTTCGAAACTACAGCAGGCTGCCATCAGCAATCAGAATATGTTTGAAGCGCTGATGGAAGCTGTGAAGTACTGTTCTCTGGGGCAAATCACCCATGCTTTGTATGAAGTGGGTGGGCAGTACAGGAGGAATATGTAAAGCCTTATACCTTCTTCGGAGGTAAGTCAAAGGCAATGGCCTCATGTTCAAAATGCTCTTTGTGTGAGCCATCACAGAATGGCTTGTTGGCAGATTTTCCGCAACGGCACAAAGAGACAATTGTTCTTCCCTGCAGGCCGTATGCGTTGCCTTCTTTGTCTACTATTTCAAAATCCCCGTCAATTTTCAGGGAGCCGTTATTGTTTACTGTGATTTTTGTCATGAATGGTTTTTGACACAAAGCTAGAAACTTAGCAACCGGATAAAAGGAATTAGGCGAGTGGTGTGTAGTTTTGTGTCCAAATAGTCTGAATATCTCAAAATCCTTCAGTTTGTCTTTCGATCCACTCGCCTTCGACCTTCCTGTTGTTGACATCATTCCACAGATAACGGAGAGTCTGGCCAGGGAAAACACCCTGATCGTCAATGCACCTCCCGGAGCAGGAAAAAGCACGCTGCTACCACTAGTATTGATGAACGAACCATGGCTGGGCGGTAAAAAGATATTAATGCTGGAGCCCCGGCGCCTGGCGGCAAGGTCGATAGCCACCCGTATGGCTTCCATGCTGAATGATGACCTGGGAAAAAAGGTAGGCTACCGCATCAGGTTCGAAAACAGGACGTCAGACCAAACGCAAATCGAAGTACTCACTGAAGGTATCCTCACCCGGTTGATCCACTCTGACAATGCATTGGAAGGAGTGGGGATGGTAGTTTTCGATGAGTTTCATGAAAGGAGCCTGCATGCCGACGTCGCTCTGGCGCTTTGCAGGGAGGTGCAGCAGGTGCTGCGGCCCGATCTGCGCATCATGATCATGTCGGCCACGCTGGACATGGAGAAGCTGCCTGAGCTTATGAAAGCGCCTGTGGCCGTGAGTGAAGGACGGCAATATCCTGTGGAGGTGATCTACACCGGCGAGCAGGATTTGATGCTGTTGCCGGAAATGGCTGCCCGAACCATTCTTAAGGCATCCAGAGAGCGGGAAGGAGACATTCTGGCCTTTTTTCCCGGGGAAGGGGAGATCAGAAAATGCGAAGAGCTGCTCAGAAAAGAAATGACCGATTTCGCCATCCATCCGCTTTACAGTCAGCTGCCACAAAATCAGCAATTCGCCGCCATTATGCCCGGCAACGACGGAAGGAGAAAGGCGGTGCTGGCCACTTCGATAGCAGAAACAAGCCTCACGATAGAAGGCATCAAAGTGGTGGTGGATACCGGCTACGGCCGCACCTCGAAATTCGATCCCCGCTCGGGTTTATCGAGGCTTGAAACTGTGCAGATATCAAGAGATTCCGCCGACCAACGAGCCGGCAGGGCAGGCAGGCTTAGCCCCGGTACCTGCTATAGGATGTGGAGCAAAGCTACACAGGAGCGGCTGAAGCCACACCGAACGCCGGAGATCATGGAGGCTGACCTGGCCAACCTTGTGCTGGACATGGCACAATGGGGCATTGTGGACGTTAAACAGCTTACCTGGTTAACACCGCCGCCTAAGGGCGCACTGGCACAGGCTTCAGATACCCTGCATCAGTTGGAGGCACTTGAAAATGCCAGGATCACTTCTCACGGCAAGAAGATGCACGAGCTGCCTTGTCACCCTCGCATTGCCCACATGTTGCTAATGGCAAAACAATCTGACAAGGTGGAGTTGGCTACCGACCTGGCTGCCGTGCTGGAAGAACGAGACCCCTTGCAACGAGAAGCTGGTATCGATATCACTCTGCGGATTGAGGCCATGCGGAGGTTTCGGGATAATGGTGGGCATGGAAAGCAGTTCGGTAGAATAGAGAAAGTGGCGGAATCGTATCGGAGGATATTTAACCTGGGGGAACAAAATGGCGTTTTTGATCCCTATGAGGTTGGTTTGTTATTGGCCTATGCGTACCCGGAAAGAATTGCCTGTGCCCGGCCTGGCAACAATGCGCAGTTTCAGCTGGCCAATGGTAAGTATGCCATGGCAGCACAGAAAGACGACCTGGCTCACGAACCCTGGCTAGCGGTAGCTCACCTCGACGCCCGTGACGGCGTGGGCAAGATTTTTCTGGCTGCTCCACTTAACCCCAAAGACCTGACGGGCATGGTGAAGGAGAGGGAGGTAGTAACCTGGGATACAAGAAAAGGCGGACTGGTCGCTTCGCTTGACTTAAGAATTGGCAATATTGTCCTGCGCTCGAAGCCATTGCTGGCCCCTGATGAAAGCCAGTTAACACAGGCGATAAGCGAAGCCATTGCAAAGGAAGGGGAGGCGCTTCTGAACTTTGACGATAGGTTTGTTCAGTGGCAAAGCAGGGTCATGAGTCTGAAAAAATGGAATCCGGAGCAGAGCTGGCCCGATGTAAGCACGCATTTACTATTGGCGACAAACGGAGCGTGGCTGGGGCCTTATTTATCGGGCATTAAGAAGCCAGAGGATTTAAAAAGGATTGACCTGGCTGAGGTGCTCAATAGCTCGCTGGACTGGGAAACTCAGAAGGAGCTGGAGAAATTAGCTCCAACACATATTGAGGTGCCGAGCGGATCAAGAATCAAGCTTCAGTACTTTTCTGCGGGAGAGTCTCCAGTGTTATCGGTCAGGCTACAGGAAGTGTTTGGCCTAGCTGAGACACCAAGAATAAACGGGGGTAAAGCCGCTGTGGTGCTGCATCTGCTATCTCCGGGATACAAGCCAGTGCAGGTAACGTCAGACCTGAAAAGCTTCTGGAGCAATGCCTATTTCGAAGTAAAGAAGGATCTTAAGAGAAGGTATCCGAAACACTCCTGGCCCGATGATCCCTGGACAGCCCCGGCTGTGCGAGGGGTACAAAGAAAGGGCAGGTGATTTGACCAGGTGCTTTTAGCCAATTGAGGATTTAATTGATGTGTCGGCCTGTAGATCAATTCGACGATCCGCAAAGCTTTTCCATCACGCTGGCCACCTTGGTGTCTCCAAGCTCACTGGCCATCGACAAATCGCTACAACCACCTTGTTTGTCACGAAGCCTGATCTTCTCGATACCCCTAAGCTTATAAGCCCTGCTTGACTGGGGATTGATTTCAATGACTTTTGTGAAATCCTCTATCGCACCTCTGTAGTCTTTTAGTTTGTCTTTGGCGGTTGCCCGGTAATAAAATGCTTCCTCGTGGTTTGGAGATAGTTTCACGACTTCGCTGAGGTCTGCTATGGCGCCATCAAGGTCTAGCATTTCGATCTTTGCCATGCCCCTCACATAGTAGGTCTTTAACTTATCAAGATCGTCAATCAGGTACTTCAGGGCGTTGGTGTAATCTTCGATGGCCCCTGCATAGTTTTTTAGCTCAGCACGAGCATTACCTCTGTCGTAATACACTTCCCCCTTCAGTCCATATAGTTTGATGGATTTGTCGTAGTCAACAATGGCGGCTTCATAATCCCCTTTGACGGCACTAACGTACCCTTTCCCCCACCAATACTGGGCGGAATCTGCGTCGGATGCTTTCTCCTGGGATTTCGATTCCCCATTAAAAAATACGACGAAGAGGACTCCTGCGGTTAATAGCTTCTTAATCATGCTGGTCGACTAAATCAGTTAATCTCAATTTCCGAAAAAAAAATACAACGTCGCTCGATCACAATGTTTATAAATCGGTAAAACAAAATATTTCAGGCGGCGCAGTTACAAACTAGTAAAACAGAAAAAAACGAAAGTGGATAACTAAAATTACTTATGTAAGTTTATAATGTTCACTAGTGTTGATATCACATTATCGTTAAAGGTAACCCCTAATAATTATTTTTTTTATTACTTAAGTCCTATAATTAATGTAGACCTGACAGTGTTTAAGAAAAATAGGCTGTGAAAGAGTGCTATTTTTTGTCAAAAGTCATCGAAAATGGCCAGTTGACAGCAGAAACACCCCTTTTTGTATTTGGTTTTGATGTCATATCAAATGAGATTTTCGCCCCTTTCACCAACCCGGAATGAGCGAGCCAATTTTTGTCATACACACTTCCATTGTAGACCACTTCATTAACATAAAAATTTGCATGATTGTTTTCCGGTGCAAGAATTTCAATGTTTTTACCGTTTTCCAGAGAAATCATTACTTCTTTGAACAGTGGAGCTCCCAGCACATATTGATCGGTGCCAGGGCACACGGGATAGAAGCCAATGGCTGAAAAGACATACCAGGCGGAAGTTTGTCCGTTGTCTTCGTCGCCACAGTAACCGTCAGGAGCAGGGGTGTACAGCTTGTTCATGACTTCCCGGATCCAGTACTGCGCCTTCCAGGGCTCTGAAGTGAAATTGTACAAATAGGTCATATGCTGGATGGGCTGGTTTCCGTGTGCATATTGTCCCATATTCATGATTTGCATCTCTCTGATTTCGTGGATGGTGAAGCCATAATAGCTGTCGTCAAAGAGCGGTGGCATACTAAAGACGGAGTCGAGCATGCTTATGAACATTTTGTCGCCACCCATGAGTTGCTTTAGCCCTTCTATGTCGTGAAAAACTGACCAGGTATAGTGCCAGCTATTGCCCTCAGTGAATGCATCACCCCACTTGAGCGGATTAAAAGGCGATTGAAAACTGCCGTCTTCATTCTTACCTCGCATGAGCTTTGTCTCGTTGTCAAAAAGATTTCGATAGTTTTGTGAGCGCTTTTTATAGAGATCAATCTCTTTCTGAGGCTTGTTCAGTGCTTTTGCCAGCTGATAAATGGTGAAATCATCGTAGGCATATTCCAAAGTGCGTGCGGCGTTCTCGTTGATGCCAACATTGTAGGGTACATAGCCCAGCTTATTGTAGTAGGGAGCACCCCTTCTTGCCACAGCGTCCATGGGCCCTTCGGTATTGGCATCTTTTTTCAACGCTTCGTACAGCGTATTGATGTCATATCCTCTGAGGCCCTTTATGTATGCGTCGGCGACGACAGAGGCTGAATTATTGCCTACCATTACGTTTCGGTAGCCCGGGCTCGACCACTCGGGGAGGAAACCGCCCTCTTTGTAATCGTTGATGAGCCCCTCCTGCATCTCCTTGTTGATAGACGGATACAGAAGATTGAGCAAAGGGTAAAGCGCCCTGAACGTATCCCAGAAGCCGGTGCCTGAAAACATATAGCCGGGAAGCACTTCCCCGTTGTAAGGGCTGTAGTGGACGATTTTTCCCTGTTCATCCAGCTCGTACATTTTTTGCGGAAAAAGGAGCGTGCGGTAGAGGCATGAGTAGAACGTGCGCATCTGGTCGATTGAACCACCCCCGACGGCCACCACACCAAGTTTTTCGTTCCATACTGTTTCTGCTTCGGCTTTTACTTGCTCAAAGCTTTTGTTGCCTACTTCCCTTTTCAAGTTGATAGTGGCCTGTTCAGGGCTGATAAAGGAGGAGGCCACCTTGATGTGCACCACTTCTCCCTTTTTTGTTGAGAAGCCCACGGCTCCCACAGCATGCCCTTTTTTAAGCGTGTCGGAAACGCTCCAATTCACTTTTTTATCCAGCTCAATGATAAAATAGTTGCGGAAATTGGCTGGCACCCCACCACTGTTTCTTACTGTGTAACCAGTTATTCTGGCGTTTTCTTTGTCGATGGTTACTTCAGAACCTTTGTCGAAGCCATCAATAACAAGCCAGGCGCTGTCTGCCTCCGGATAGGTAAGCCTGAAAATGGCAGCTCTTTCAGTGGGGGTTATTTCGGTGGTAATGTTGGCATCAGCCAGGTACACGCTGTAATAGTGTGGTTGGGCTACTTCGGCCTTGTGCGAAAACCAGCTGGCCCTTTTGTCCTGATCAAACTGAACAGCTCCTGTGCCTGGCATAAGACTAAACTGACCATGGTCGTTCATCCAGGGCGATGGCTGGTGGGTTTGTTTAAACCCTCTGATTTTGTCGGCATCGTAAGTATAGGCCCAACCGTCGCCCATTTTTCCAGTCTGAGGAATCCAGAAGTTCATGCCCCAGGGAACGGCAACTGCCGGGTAGGCGTTGCCATTGGACAGCTCCATTTTTGAGTCTGTTCCCATGAGCGTATTGACCAGCGCAACGGGATTTTGAGTGGTTTGTGCCTGCAGTGCAAAAGACAAAAGGCAACAAGGGATAAGTAAGAGTAATCTCATAGAATACTGGTTGAAAAGCTGTGTGAGCTGGCGAATAATAAAACAATTGGCACTCTCTGGAGAAGCTCAACGCCATTCCCCAAAGTACCATCTGCAAAAGTAAATACTTAGATATTGTTTAGCCAGACAGAGAAGTCATTTTTCGGGCTTAAATTGCTTTTTTGAAACTCATTTGACAAGCCTCCTATAAAAGAAAAAAGGAATGAAGCATGCGTTTGAACTCACTGTCGCTCTTGTTTTTAGCGTTCTTGTTGCAAAAGCCCAGCCCTCCGGCACGCCGCTAACACCCCGGCAGCTGACAGACTCCCTTGAACTGCTGATGGACAGGAGCGACATCCCTGGCATCATGCTGACCATTGTTAAAGATGATAGCACCATCTTTTCAGGCGGACTGGGTGTAAAAGACAAAGGGACCAACTCGCAGGTAGATGGATCGACCCTGTTCAGATTGGGTTCCATCACCAAAAGCTTTGTGGCGTTGGGCGTGCTCAGGTTAGTGGAAGAAGGGAAGTTTTCGCTGGAAGACGAAGTGAAGGCTTTGGTGCCGGAAATAGACTTTGAGAATAGCTTTGAGCCGGAGCACCCTGTGCGGGTAAAACACCTGCTTTCGCACACAGCTGGGTTCGACGACATGCACCTGAATGAAGTTTATAACACATCCGACACCGTTGTTTATCCTCTAAGAAAGGTGCTGGAACAGCATAAGAAAACACTTAAAGTACGGTGGCAGCCAGGAACCCGCTATGCCTACAGCAACCCTGGTTGGACAGTGGCCGGTTATCTTATCGAAAAGTATGCTGAGCAGCCTTATGATGAATTTATCACGGAAACTGTGCTCAGCCCAATCGGAATGAAGACCTCTAACTTTAAGTCTGTTCCTGAGGGACAGGCTTATTCCAAAGGATATGATGGAACCGGCAATGAAGTGCCCTTTCTCCCAATCTATCATCGCCCTGCAGGAGCCTTCAATAGCAATGCCAACGACATGGCACGTTTTCTTTCTTTTTGGATCAACAGGGGCATGGTAGATTCTGCCCAGGTTTTCCCCTCAAAAGTACTTGACCTGATGGAAGCACCGGTCTACACCATTGCCAATCAGGCGGGCTTACCAGTTGGCTACGGTTTAGGTAATTATACTTTTGATACGCAGCTGCCTGCTTCGTTTCATGGGCACGATGGTGGGATTGATGGTTTTTCATCGTCTTACGGCTACAACAGCCAGTATGGCATAGGATATGCGATTTCTAACAATGCAGGCAAGGGCATGGGAGATTTGGTCAACCTCATCAAGCAGTTTCTGGTGCAGGACATATCAGTTGCCAGACCCGCTACCCAAGCATTGGACGTTGAAGCAATGAAACAATACGAGGGCTACTACCTCTTCAAGGCCTCCCGTAATCAGATTTTCGCCTTTATCGATCGCATATTCAGCACCTGCGAGGTAACCATCGACAACGACACGCTCTACCTCAAGCAGTTTATGAAAGATCGCTTTCCCGTGCTGCCAGTAGCTAATCAGGGAGGCGAGGGCTATCTTTTTGCCGGACTCAAAGACTATGTTCCCAGTCACGTATTTGTGCCAACCGACAAAGGTGAGCCCGTGCTGGCTACAGCAGTTGTTGGCAATTACCTTGAGAGAGTGAAATACTCAAGTGTTCTCACCAAGCGGGTGCTGCTGGTGGTGTCGCTGGTGATGCTTGTAAGCTCTTGCTTTGCTACGCTGGTATGGCTGATTTTTGCTATCAGGAAGTCTTTGGCCTGGCAGGAGTTCTTTCGGAGAATGGTACCTTCGTTGGTGGTGGTTGGTTTGATTATGATTACTACGGGGCTGTTCGGAACCATCATTAAGTTAAGCGAAGCAGGCGAACCGAACGTCAATGGCTGGCTAATTTATCTGGGAGGTTGGATCATATTGTTCAGTGCTTTTTTGAGCACTCGCTTCGGTATTATGAACTTTAAGTTGGGGGAGAAGAAGGCTTTCTCGGTGTATTATATCCTGCTGGCCTTTTCCTGTGTGATTGTCACCTTGTTTCTTTACGATGCGGGCTGGATGGGATTGAAAGTGTGGGAGTACTAGGATAACCTTGTTGCTGTTGTCTAAGCTTAAGTTTGCGCATGTTCGCCATCTGTCGGCGACAAGTCAGACCATTGGGGTATAGTTACAGCCTATTCACCAAAGAACCACTTTGTATTTCGTACGGATTGCTTAGATTCATCTGAAATCTGGAAATATGAGCAAGAAGAAACTACTGGTGCTTACAGGCGGCGGCGACTGTCCCGGTCTGAATGCCGTGCTGCGGGGGATTGTAAAGAGGTCGCAGCAAAATCCCGAGTGGGAGGTGTACGGAAGCATTGAAGCCTACAATGGTGTGCTGAGCGACCCGCAGGAGATTGTCAGGCTGGATAATAAGGCCATCGCCGGCATCCACGTAAAGGGCGGCACTATCATAAAAACAACCAACAAAGGAGGGCCATTTACCTGGCCTGTGAAGCATGAAGACGGTACCTGGTCCAGTATTGATCGCTCTGATGACTTACTCAACCGCCTTGATGATCTCGGCATAACTGCGGTGATTAGTATAGGCGGGGATGGTTCGCAACGCATTTCGCAGAAGCTTTACGAGCGGGGCTTGGATATAGTGGGTGTGCCGAAAACAATTGACAATGATCTTTCGGGCACCGATTTTACTTTTGGTTTTCAAACAGCAGTGCAAATAGCCTCTGATTGCCTTGATAAGCTGGTGACCACTGCCGAAAGCCACCACCGGGTAATGATCATGGAGGTGATGGGTAGGGCAGCTGGATGGATTGCTCTCCACACAGCCATTTCCGGCGGGGCTGAGGTTTGCCTTATTCCAGAGATTCCCTATGATGTAGAGAAAATAAAGCAACGAATAGACCAGCGTTACCACAATGGAAAAGGTTTCGCCCATATTGTGATGGCCGAGGGTGCTAAGTCTATTGGAGGAGATGTGGTTGCCTCTAAAAGCAATGAGGTCGGGTATAAAAACGTCCGGTTGGGCGGGTGTGCTTATCGGCTTTCTCAGGAATTGAAAGATGCAGGGTGTGAGGCCGATATTCGGGAAACGGTATTGGGGCATATCCAAAGAGGAGGCGGCCCAATAGCCTTTGACAGGGTGCTTGCCTTGCAGTTTGGTGTGAAGGCATTTGAAATGGTGCTGGAGCGGAAGTTCGGCAGGATGGTGGCCTATCAACACAACGATATCGTAGACGTGCCATTGCTGGAAGCTATTAGCACTTATAATTATGTTAACACGGATTCCTACCTAGTGAAAACAGCCAGAGGGTTAGGGATTTCTTTTGGAGATTAAGTTTGGATCAATCTGTATTTCTGGGGGGATTGATGTTTGGCATCGGTATTTTCTGCTTGCATAAAAAAGCAAAAGGTTCAAGCCTAACCCGGCCGGGCGAGACGCATTGAACCAGTTTTGCTTTTTTATTGCCGCCTATTTGCTGAATCGAATAACACTCCTTTTGAGTTTTATCCCCCAGATTGTCCGCTTGATCCTTAAGTTTGCTTTCAATAGAACCTGTATCGCATTTAAAGTGGGAGCCTGGGCAAAAAAAAAGCCAAACAACATTGTCTGGCTTTTCGAGGAAGTTAGGTTGATTAATAATAAACCGGGCATAAAGGATCTTTAGAAAGAGCCTTTATTAATACTCTATAGTTGATCATGATCTCGTGGGTTCCGTTGGTATACTGCCTTTGGCCCGAGGTAACCACGTCGTAGGCATAGCCAAGTCGAATGTTCTCATTCAAAACAAGCTGAGTAATCAACGTCATTGAGTCACCGCTGCGGTAGGAGAGGCCTGCGTAAACAATGTCTTCAAATATCACATTACAGTTAAGGTCGATACCCAACGGCAGATGATCCTGGTACCTGATCAGCACAGCAGGGAGAAGGTTGATGTTGTCGGTCAGGGGGAAAACCATTCCTCCGGTTAAATACACATAACGGGGTGTTCTTGCTTCCGTCTCCTTACCTAAACTTACGTCGACAACCCTATTCTTTACGATATGAGGGATCGAAGCTCCCAGGTACATCCGTTTGTTATAGTAGTAAGCACCTGTTCCGAAATTCGGACTGAACTTTCGGTCAGTGCCAATCAGAATATTGTCATTTTTGTCCCTAATGGTTAGTAGATCGTAGTTTGACCTTCTGTCATTGAACCCGCCCTGAAGACCCATTGCCAAATACCCTGTCGATAGCTTGATTTTATAGGCATAACTAGCATAAAAACCGTAGTCGGTATGAATACCCACCTGGTCTCTGGTTGCCGTTAGACCTACGCCGATCTGGTTACTAAACAAAGGTGTGTGCGCAGTGAACGTTTGGAATGATGGGGCACCATCAATATTGACCCACTGATCCCGGTGGATCACCGCAGCACTGAATTCGTTGGTACTTCCTGCGTAGGCAGGGTTAAGCACCATTCCGTTGTACATGTACTGCGAAATAACCGGGCGTTGCTGGGCGAACACTCCCCAGCTAGCCAACAACAACACGACGCAGAACGATAATCTAGTTACAATCTTCATACTTCAAATTATCTTACGAGCTCAAGATAGCCAGAAAGTGGATCAGTTCCATCACCTTTGTCGACGAGATAGAAATAGGTACCCGCAGGTAGCAGCCTGCTTCCCGCTACTATTCCCTTGTTACTGACACCGTCAAAGTATACATCGGTGTTATCGTAACCATCGTTTTCCCATACAATAGCTCCAGCTCTGTTGAATATCTTCACATTGTTGTTAGGGAACTGATCGATACAATCCATGATGAAGAAATCGTTCAGTCCATCGCCGTTGGCCGACACACCATTGTAGATCACGATATCCGCCCCAATAGTGAATTCCTGTGTCGCAGTACATCCATTGCCGTCCCAAATGGTCACCGAATAATCACCAAATGTTGCTTCAAACAGACCACCTTCAAATGTAGTGTTACCAGTGGCTAAGTGAGTCCAAACGACGCTGTCCAGCTCTACAGGCTCAGGGAATACCAGCAGAGCAACCCCTGTTGGCACCAGACACTGCGAGTCTTGTACATCCACTACGAACTGTGGCTCTGTGCGGGCATCGCTGATCGATATTCTTGACTCTTCAGATACGCAACCTGTCAGAAGATCGGTAGCGATTACAATGTACTCCACCGTTTCACCTTCTCTTCCCAGTCCTTTAGGGTCGAAGCCGGTGTAGATGATTGTGTTAGTGTCCGTTGCTTCGTACCATTCGAACCTGTAGTTACCAATATTACCTTCCACGGTTGCCCTTGCCTCACCATTAGGTGCTGCGCAGCTTGTCATGTTGCTCACAAGTGTAAGGGTAGGATTCGATGGTGGAACAGTCTGATCAGTTACCTCCACGGTTTGGGTTGACTGGCAACCAGTCGTAGAGTTAGTTACCCGCAGGGTGTAAGGGCCGGCGGCCAAGTTGTTCACAATCGGGCCGTCAAAAATCTTAGCAGCTGGGTCAGCCAGACTTCCAATATACCATTCGAAAGTGTGACCAGTTACAGTGCCATTGGCGAGTGAAGCTGTCAATTCACCATTTGGTCTGTCTTGGTAGCAGATGGTCAGAGGTTGTGTCTCCTTGACAACAATGGCCGGAATGCTGGTGGCATCCTCAACCAAAACCTGTATCGGGGCAGTTGCACAAAGCGGATCCTGTCTGTTGAAAACCATCAAGGTGTATATCCCGCTATTTAAGCCTTCCCATGCCTGGCCCTCGTAGTCAAACACATCGAATGACGGAGGTACTTGTCCCGCATTCCATACAAATTTGTAATCGGATGAGGCCTTACCAAACGGTATGTTAATAAGGTTGGCTGCGACGACTCCATCAAACGGTGCAAGACACTTGTCGTTGCTGGTTGCAGTGATCGTGACTTCCAGCGGGTTGATTGACTCATCTGTGATACGGTACACTTTCGACTGACTGCACCCTGTAGTATTGTTGACAACTAGCACCGTATACTGGCCGGCGGCAATGTTCAACAATTGGGGGTTGTTTGCAACCAAAGGAGTTCCTGTAGCACTAGACCCTCTAAACCAGCTAAACGTATATGCACCAGTATCCTGAGATCCGTCAGCCGACACAGAAATGGCCCCATTCGGAATGGCAGGGTTACAGTTGGTCTGTAACACCATATCCACAAGGGAGATAACTGGCGGCACTGATTCATCCGGTACTTCCACTTCTACATATGACAACATAGCGCAGTTGGTGGTGTTATGAATAACTTCTATGAAATGCTGCCCTGCAGCAACACCAGTAAACGTTCCGTCGGTGGATGTTTGTATGGCCACTGCCCCATCAGCCGGATCTTGATCGTACAACGAATAAGTGTAGTCGGTCAATGAGCCTGGCGAGATTGCGCTAATTTCAATTGTGCCATCGGCTGGACTACAGTTGGTCATGGCCGTAATAACGATATCAGCTGAATCAATTTCTGCCATCCATGGTTCACTGGCTAAGTCAAATTCGGCTAGTGAATTACAACCTGTCAAAAGGTTCCTTACCGAGACGGTGTACAAGCCAGCTGTCAGGTTAGAAATTGTTGACGTAGTTGCGATGCTATTGGCTGCAACTGCCCCTGAGCCTGTGAACCATTCGAAAGTATAATTGGGGTTGGTATCATCATTTGAATTATCAACCGTTGCTGAAAGTATACCTGAAGGTGTTCCGCCAGTACAGCTTTGATCAGCAGCTACTTGATCAATCAAAATATCGGGATAAACGATGTCGGCATTATAAACGGGAAACTCTCCCGTTACCGACATGGTACATCCGGTTGTGATATGCTCCACCTGCACAGAATACAATGTCCACAGAGTAGGGTCAAGCGATCCGCCCTCAAGATTACTGATCATATTTTCCGAGCCCCCGGCCGGAGTAATGCTGCCGTTAGGGCCCGACCACGTGAAGGTAAAGTTTGTCAGTAGATTGTTCACACCACCAACTGTATAGACAACTCCATTGAATGTCACTTCAGAAATTGTAACTGATCCATTAGGGTCACAGGTAGTTTGATGCACTACACTACTTGACGTGATCAATACATTTTCAGTCTCAGTTGGCACGTCGATATCCTGAGTGAGCACACATCCCGTACGGTTATTTGTAGCGGTGAGTGTATAAACCCCACTAGCCAGTCCGGTATAAGAGGCAGCATTGTTGCCGGTTGTTGAAGTTTCGATGATGGTGGTACCACCACTGTTTTTCAGTACCAATACATAGCCAGTTGCTTCAGGCGTTCCGTCAACTTCTGTTACAACAACGCTGATCTCGCCTACGCCGAAGGACGTATCGCAGCCTTTATCAGAGACTACTGACACCTGAGCCGCAGGGACGGTGCTGAAGTCTTCTATGGAGAACTTGATAAAGGCGGATTCACAACCGAGCGTGCTTTCAGCTTGCAGGTAGTATGTGCCCGGCGCAAGGCCTGTTCCTGTTGTTGTGAAGTAGTCATATGAAGGACTAGCAACTGCGCCCAACGCAATCGGTGCCCCAGTATTAGGAGATCCACTGTTGTCAGGATACAAGCTCCACGTGTAGTTAGAAAGTGTCGCACCAATGCCAGTCGACACAATGTCGTCGTCGTCTAATCTAAACGAACCATTCACACCAACGCACAGTGTTGAGTGAGTCAACTGTGAGGCAGGAAGCACGAATGAAGGAGCAGTAAGCTGCTCAAACACCTGAAAGGTTTCTACTGTTTCACAGCCTGAACCTGGCGTTTGCTCAATCATAACAGTGTAGAAACCTGCGGCCAGGTTGCTTGCGATGTAGGGGTCAGCGCTGCTACCAGAACCAGTAACCGTTGTTGATCCTGTGATGTTAGCCCCAGAGGTATTTTGCCCGCTATACCAAGTTAGAACGTAAGCCAAACCATCTGCTCCATTTGTTTCTGCAACAAACTGAATGCTTCCATTCTCAACATCGCAGCTTGTATCCGGGGTGATAGTTGACGAAGCGATTATTGGCAGCACTGTATCGTCATCAATGTCAATTGGATAGAAAGCTGAGGCACAAAGGAAGGTCTTGTGTGTTGCCACTACGTAGTAGCGACCGGCGGGCAATTGCACTGCCGCCAGGCTGGCGGTGGTCAATGTTCCAGGTACCTGAAGTGCAAACGACGAATTATACAACTGGAAGGTGTAGCTGGCATCAATCGCTGCGAGTCCATTAACTGTCGCATTGTCCGCAGGGTTGCCGGAGCTTGTTATTGTTACGAAGTCCGTCGTGCCGTTGAAGAAAACGGAGCCATTGTCTACATCACAAGACGTATCATCAGCGCTGCTTGCCTGCAGGGTGATCACAACCGGTACGTATTGAAGGTTGAAAGTGGCCGTAGCAGCGCAGTTCAAGCCGGTAGTCGTGTTGTCGGTTACCCTTACCCAATACATTCCATCCTCCAAACCAACTTGTTGATTCGAGCCACCGGCTGCAGGGCCTACTGTGGCAACTGGATTCGATATGTCATTTATAGCTCCTTTGAACCACTGATACGTGTAGTTGCCGCCGTCATTGTTGGTGACAGCAACAGTCAGCCTGCCATCGAAGCTAGCTGGGTCACAGAAAGTATTTGGTCTGTTTTGAGTTATCGTAAGCGTTGGCTTTACCGAAACATCAGTAATAATGACCTGACGGAAGTTAGACGTACAACCTGAACCAGATGTGCTAGTGGCTTGCACGTAGTAAGTTCCGCTTGGCAAACTGCTTACTACATTTCCTGCGAAGGTATAGGTGCCAGAAATGTCGTTAAAGGCATTATTGAAAAGTTTGAAGGTGTAGCCACCAGTTCCATTCGATGCACTATTTAAGAATACATCGTTCACGGTGATTGTTCCGTTCTGCGCAGGGTTACAATCCTGAGAATTGGTTTTCGTGATGTCGGCGGCACGAATGAGCACCTGGTCTGGAGCGTCTTGCACTTCGACCACTATTTGGTCGGAGCAACCGACACCTGCTGTAGCAGCTGCTTGTGCAGTGACCACGACGGTGTAGAATCCTGCACTCAGTCCGGTAGCGGAGAACATGTTTACGCCACTGATGCCAGGCATCGCCACACTAGGTGCTGCAGTACCCACACCACTGAACCACTGGAAGTCGTATTTGGCTTCGTCACCGTCGCCGTTGGTAACTGATATAGTCACCGTACCATTTCCACCAGTACAGAAGTTATCAGCAGTGATAACACTTCCCATGGTTGGCTCTATACCATCCAAACCGACGGTTATCTGAGCAGTAGCCGACACACAACCGGATGATTTATCGGTAATGGTGATGTTGTACGTATCAGGTGCCAGGTTGGTGATGATGAAAGGATCCACCACGCCAGGGTTGTAAGTCTGGTCATCGGCCGCAGTAGCCACGCCATCGATAACGATGGTATAATCACTCATGTCGTTACCTAAAGACCCTGATATGTCAGCCAGGTCAATGGTGATAGTACCATTATCAGGGGCTGTACAGTCCGTAGCCGGGGTAGCGACCACATCTGCCACTGCTAAAGTGACGGGGGTGAAGTTCGAAGTCAGCGTGATTTTTTCAGTGACAGCACAATTATCATTATTAGGTGTATTGTCAGTCACCCGTACCCAATAGTCGCCTTCAGCTATGCCAGAGATGACCGACTGTTGCGCACCGTCTACTGACGTAGCAGGTGTAATAGTGATGTTAGAGCCAGCAAACAGCAGTCCGTTAGTAAGAGCAGTACTGGCACCAACATTATTTTGTGGACCTTTGAACCATTCTACGTCGTAATTACCATCCAGGTCACCGGTAGCGACAGTCACGGTGAGTGAGCCATTGGCATTACCAGCGACAGCGGGATCGCAAATGGTGTTAGCTGTAGTTTGCACCAGTGTGAGGGTAGGGCTTGTGGCCAAATCATCGATAACAAACTGCACGGCAGGGGAAGAACATCCCGGAGCAATGACACTAGCGCCGCTGTAAGAGGCTGTCAGGTAGTATGTGCCTGGAGCCAGAGCAGTAAATGAAGTTGCTACGTTGCCAGTAGTAGAAGATACACTAGTAGTAAGTGCTGGATCGCTGAATATCTCATAAGTGACATTTACATCATTTGTAGCCTGTGCAGTTGTTCCATCTTCCACAGAAGTTATAGTCAATCCAGTGATGTTGATCGAGCCATTGTCAGGTGAACAATCGAGCACGTCTGTTTTATTACCAGCTACCGCAATTTCATAAGGATCATCCACCACTTCGACCACTATTTGGTCGGAGCAACCGACACCTGCTGTAGCAGCTGCTTGTGCAGTGACCACGACGGTGTAGAATCCTGCACTCAGTCCGGTAGCGGAGAACATGTTTACGCCACTGATGCCAGGCATCGCCACACTAGGTGCTGCAGTACCCACACCACTGAACCACTGGAAGTCGTATTTGGCTTCGTCACCGTCGCCGTTGGTAACTGATATAGTCACCGTACCATTTCCACCAGTACAGAAGTTATCAGCAGTGATAACACTTCCCATGGTTGGCTCTATACCATCCAAACCGACGGTTATCTGAGCAGTAGCCGACACACAACCGGATGATTTATCGGTAATGGTGATGTTGTACGTATCAGGTGCCAGGTTGGTGATGATGAAAGGATCCACCACGCCAGGGTTGTAAGTCTGGTCATCGGCCGCAGTAGCCACGCCATCGATAACGATGGTATAATCACTCATGTCGTTACCTAAAGACCCTGATATGTCAGCCAGGTCAATGGTGATAGTACCATTATCAGGGGCTGTACAGTCCGTAGCCGGGGTAGCGACCACATCTGCCACTGCTAAAGTGACGGGGGTGAAGTTCGAAGTCAGCGTGATTTTTTCAGTGACAGCACAATTATCATTATTAGGTGTATTGTCAGTCACCCGTACCCAATAGTCGCCTTCAGCTATGCCAGAGATGACCGACTGTTGCGCACCGTCTACTGACGTAGCAGGTGTAATAGTGATGTTAGAGCCAGCAAACAGCAGTCCGTTAGTAAGAGCAGTACTGGCACCAACATTATTTTGTGGACCTTTGAACCATTCTACGTCGTAATTACCATCCAGGTCACCGGTAGCGACAGTCACGGTGAGTGAGCCATTGGCATTACCAGCGACAGCGGGATCGCAAATGGTGTTAGCTGTAGTTTGCACCAGTGTGAGGGTAGGGCTTGTGGCCAAATCATCGATAACAAACTGCACGGCAGGGGAAGAACATCCCGGAGCAATGACACTAGCGCCGCTGTAAGAGGCTGTCAGGTAGTATGTGCCTGGAGCCAGAGCAGTAAATGAAGTTGCTACGTTGCCAGTAGTAGAAGATACACTAGTAGTAAGTGCTGGATCGCTGAATATCTCATAAGTGACATTTACATCATTTGTAGCCTGTGCAGTTGTTCCATCTTCCACAGAAGTTATAGTCAATCCAGTGATGTTGATCGAGCCATTGTCAGGTGAACAATCGAGCACGTCTGTTTTATTACCAGCTACCGCAATTTCATAAGGATCATCCACCACTTCGACCACTATTTGGTCGGAGCAACCGACACCTGCTGTAGCAGCTGCTTGTGCAGTGACCACGACGGTGTAGAATCCTGCACTCAGTCCGGTAGCGGAGAACATGTTTACGCCACTGATGCCAGGCATCGCCACACTAGGTGCTGCAGTACCCACACCACTGAACCACTGGAAGTCGTATTTGGCTTCGTCACCGTCGCCGTTGGTAACTGATATAGTCACCGTACCATTTCCACCAGTACAGAAGTTATCAGCAGTGATAACACTTCCCATGGTTGGCTCTATACCATCCAAACCGACGGTTATCTGAGCAGTAGCCGACACACAACCGGATGATTTATCGGTAATGGTGATGTTGTACGTATCAGGTGCCAGGTTGGTGATGATGAAAGGATCCACCACGCCAGGGTTGTAAGTCTGGTCATCGGCCGCAGTAGCCACGCCATCGATAACGATGGTATAATCACTCATGTCGTTACCTAAAGACCCTGATATGTCAGCCAGGTCAATGGTGATAGTACCATTATCAGGGGCTGTACAGTCCGTAGCCGGGGTAGCGACCACATCTGCCACTGCTAAAGTGACGGGGGTGAAGTTCGAAGTCAGCGTGATTTTTTCAGTGACAGCACAATTATCATTATTAGGTGTATTGTCAGTCACCCGTACCCAATAGTCGCCTTCAGCTATGCCAGAGATGACCGACTGTTGCGCACCGTCTACTGACGTAGCAGGTGTAATAGTGATGTTAGAGCCAGCAAACAGCAGTCCGTTAGTAAGAGCAGTACTGGCACCAACATTATTTTGTGGACCTTTGAACCATTCTACGTCGTAATTACCATCCAGGTCACCGGTAGCGACAGTCACGGTGAGTGAGCCATTGGCATTACCAGCGACAGCGGGATCGCAAATGGTGTTAGCTGTAGTTTGCACCAGTGTGAGGGTAGGGCTTGTGGCCAAATCATCGATAACAAACTGCACGGCAGGGGAAGAACATCCCGGAGCAATGACACTAGCGCCGCTGTAAGAGGCTGTCAGGTAGTATGTGCCTGGAGCCAGAGCAGTAAATGAAGTTGCTACGTTGCCAGTAGTAGAAGATACACTAGTAGTAAGTGCTGGATCGCTGAATATCTCATAAGTGACATTTACATCATTTGTAGCCTGTGCAGTTGTTCCATCTTCCACAGAAGTTATAGTCAATCCAGTGATGTTGATCGAGCCATTGTCAGGTGAACAATCGAGCACGTCTGTTTTATTACCAGCTACCGCAATTTCATAAGGATCATCCACCACTTCGACCACTATTTGGTCGGAGCAACCGACACCTGCTGTAGCAGCTGCTTGTGCAGTGACCACGACGGTGTAGAATCCTGCACTCAGTCCGGTAGCGGAGAACATGTTTACGCCACTGATGCCAGGCATCGCCACACTAGGTGCTGCAGTACCCACACCACTGAACCACTGGAAGTCGTATTTGGCTTCGTCACCGTCGCCGTTGGTAACTGATATAGTCACCGTACCATTTCCACCAGTACAGAAGTTATCAGCAGTGATAACACTTCCCATGGTTGGCTCTATACCATCCAAACCGACGGTTATCTGAGCAGTAGCCGACACACAACCGGATGATTTATCGGTAATGGTGATGTTGTACGTATCAGGTGCCAGGTTGGTGATGATGAAAGGATCCACCACGCCAGGGTTGTAAGTCTGGTCATCGGCCGCAGTAGCCACGCCATCGATAACGATGGTATAATCACTCATGTCGTTACCTAAAGACCCTGATATGTCAGCCAGGTCAATGGTGATAGTACCATTATCAGGGGCTGTACAGTCCGTAGCCGGGGTAGCGACCACATCTGCCACTGCTAAAGTGACGGGGGTGAAGTTCGAAGTCAGCGTGATTTTTTCAGTGACAGCACAATTATCATTATTAGGTGTATTGTCAGTCACCCGTACCCAATAGTCGCCTTCAGCTATGCCAGAGATGACCGACTGTTGCGCACCGTCTACTGACGTAGCAGGTGTAATAGTGATGTTAGAGCCAGCAAACAGCAGTCCGTTAGTAAGAGCAGTACTGGCACCAACATTATTTTGTGGACCTTTGAACCATTCTACGTCGTAATTACCATCCAGGTCACCGGTAGCGACAGTCACGGTGAGTGAGCCATTGGCATTACCAGCGACAGCGGGATCGCAAATGGTGTTAGCTGTAGTTTGCACCAGTGTGAGGGTAGGGCTGACCGCATCATCTGTAATAATCACCTGAAGCAAGTTAGAAGAACAACCGCTGCCGGTATTGCTCCTTGCTTCTACAAAGTAGGTTGCGGGAGAAAGAGAAGAAACGATCGCTGTGCCGTTGAAAGCAGAAGCTACAGGAATTTCAGTTACTCCATCGCTTTGATACAAATGGAAAGTGTAGTTGGCAAGGGCGTCACTAGACGTGTTGCGAAGAACATCTGTCACCTCAATTCGCCCATTATCAGGCGTACAGTTAGTTGCATTTGTTACGTCAACAATAGTAGTATTAAGCTCTATTTCATCAGGGTTGTCAAGCACTTCTACGATGACCTGATCAAAGCAACCACGACCTAAGCCATCATTGGCAGCCACGTCATTTGCAGTGACAACCACAGTGTAGAAACCAGGCGCTAAACCTGTTCTTTCGTCAAAGCCAAAACCGAGACCAGCAACACCCACGCCTGATTGATCAGGTGCTCCGGCACTACCAGATTGCTGGTCGTACCAATCAAAGGTGTAATTAGCGGGGTCGTAATAGCCGCCGAGAGGGTTTTGAACCGAAATCGTAATCGCTCCATTTCCAACTGTGCCACCACTGGTATCGCAGAACCTGTTGGCACTGTTTGTTGTGACTTCAATGATTGGTTCAGTTGGAGAAGACTGAACAGTCGCTTGATAGATTGACGAAACACAACCAGTGGTTTTGTCAATTATGGTTAAATCATAAGTGTCAGCTGAAAGGCTAGTGATGACAAAAGGGTCAACGGCCGCTGGATCATATGTTTGGTCATCAGTTATATCTATGTCATTTATGCCATTGATAATGATTCGGTAATCACTCATGTCGTTACCTAAAGACCCTGATATATCAGCTAGGTCTATGGTGATAGTGCCATTGTCGGGGTTAGCACAGTCTGTCACAGGCGTGGTGGCTACATTGGCAATGTCTAAACTAACAGGAGTAATGTTAGAGGCAAGCGCAAAACCACCAACCGCTGTACAGCCTAAATTTCCAGTAGTAACATCTGTCACTTGCACCCAGTAGTTCCCTTGTTCAACAAAGCTTAGAACTGAGGTTCTGGTTCCGGTTTCGTCAATATCAAGAGTAGAACCGTTGATGATCATAGCATCAACCAGGGCAGTACTCGCTCCGGTATTGCCAGTGGGTCCTTTGTACCATTGAAAAGTATAATTATCGTCAGCGTCGCCAGTGACGGTTGCAGTTAGCTGACCGTCTGCTTCAAGGGCGCCAAATGTGGGGTCGCAAATGGTGTTTGCCTGGTTTTGGACGATATCCACCGTAGGATTGCTACTGATATCGCTGATTGTGAAGGCTTTTTGCGCTGAGAAACATTGACTCGCTGGATTGAGGATTTCAATCAAATAGTTGCCAGCAGAAAGCCCACTGATGGTTAGGTTGTCTCCAGCATCTTCGGCGTCGCTTGCAACTAATGTAGTTCCATCAGTTTGGTAGATGTTGATGGTGTGAACATCAATAGCAGTTACATCGCCTGGTGAAGAGAATGTCTGAGCGGAATTTGTGGACGTATTATATAGATCAACGCTGGTCAGGGTTAATGATCCATTATCTGGCGTACAGTCTGGGTTGTCGACGATGCTAAATGAAAAGTCGATTATGTCATTCAAATTGTCTTCGATTGTTTCGGTTACGAAGCTAAAGCATCCGAAACCGGGAGCACTGTTATCAGTTACTTTCAGGGTATACGTTCCTGCAGATAAACCTGAAATTTGTGTTTCTGTTCCTGCAGGTGTTTCTGTGCCAGCAAAAAGCGTCGTGCTTGTTACATCTCCAACATACCAGTCATAATTAAAATCAACAACCGAACCACCAAGATCTACTGTGATCTCACCGTTATTGGTTGTGCAATTTGTATTATTCGTAGTGGAATTGACCGTCAAAATAGGCAGGATAGTGGCATCGACCACAGTCACAGGGAATGCAGTGGATTCACATGAAAGCGAGTTTTCAACAACAACCTCATAATCGCCGTTCTCAAGAGCTGTAAACTGGTCGGTGGCTCCATTGGAGGCAATTGGCCCAGCTATTGCGGTAGCTCCACCGACTTTATACAGATACGCATTAAAGCCAGGAGTTGTGTTCCATGCGGTTGCTCCGACGCTATTTACATCAACAGTATTGACAGTGATAGTTCCATTGAATGGGGTAGTACAATTGGTGTTATCTGTAGGAGTTGCAATAACCTCAATCGCATCCGGTTTGCTTTGTACCTCGAACGTATACGTTGCCGTACAGGCATCGGCGCTGCCGGTCGGTGTTGTTCCGTTAGTAATCAATACCGTATACGACCCAGCAGGCAGGTTGGTGATCTCATGACCATTGTTTACTGCAGCAGTGGCGGTAGTTCCGAGGGCGGGCGATGATGTGGAAGTGCCTTCGAACCATTGATAGGTGTAGTCGGTGCTTATTGTGGCATCGTCAAGCCCATCGCTGATAGGTGCGCCAGCGCCATCAAGAATCATACGATTGATTTGCTTGATATTAATTGCGCCAGTGGAGTTCGCCGCAATTCCGTTACAATTTGGATCTTCCGTAATCGTTACGTAGTTGGCATCAGACTCGTCAATATACAACTCAAAGAACCTGTCTTCTATTTCAAATACTACCGACGGCGACAAACAGAAAAGTGCACCTTCCTGCGCAGCCATCACTGTATATTCTCCGGCTGTCAATCCGTTAAATACATAAGTATTTTGAATGTCATCAAAGCCGGCACCGGTAGTTCCGAAACCAAAGTCCGCCTGCGTTTGGCCAACGACGGTGCCTTCAATAGCCTGAATGTCAGTTGGTCGGCCTTCTGCAACAGTCCATAAGCCGGCACGGGTCACACCAGTAATCGTGTGGGTATTGATCCCGTCACTGATTGTATTTCCGGTTGTAATAGTGGTGATATCGCCTCCAGTGTAGTCAAGTGTCAATTCGAGGCCGCTGATTGCGTCTATCTCGGCAGTTGCGGAACCGCCATTGATGGTCATGTTATCATTTACAGCAAACCCCGTGGCGTCATCAACTGTCAGTACAATTTCAGTTTCAGGTTGAGTGATGGTAGTTGACGGAAATAGGAATACCTGATAGTTTTGATGACTATCAAGCGTGTTTTCTCCATCGACCAACGTGAGTGTTACACTAACTTGCCCAGTAGCACCTCCCTGACCGCCTGTAACTCCGTTTGAATTGTCGCCAGACACGATGGCAGATCCTTCGTATGGTTGGCAGTTTGTGCTGTGGTTGGTAACTGTAGGGACAGCTAAATCTAATCTTGGAGCCCCAATATATGGCAAGAAGAATTCATGTTCATCTACGCAACCCGTGCCCTGATCGGTCACTTCTATGATGTATTTACCATTGATAAAACCAGTGTTAAGGAAGTATGTAGTTGACCCTGGATCCGAGTCGGCAACAGTAACATCCGGACTTACCGCAGCCACAGAGATACCGGATTGTGTAATCATTACCGTTCCATCATCCTTAAGTATACGTATGTCTACTATACCCGTGCTGCCAGTAATGTCAAACTCGAACTCACCTGCGTCAGAGTCGCAATCGCCCGGCGCTGAGTTAATAGTAAGACTTACCAGTGTGACAGCCGAGCGTGTCATTGCCTTGCTCATTAAGCTGGACACACATCCAGTCTCCTTATCCTGAATTTTTACATAATACAGACCTTCAGGAAGATTTGAAGCAACGCCTGCCACTGAGACATCTCCCCCAATAGTGGTCACGCTTGTTGTTTGATCATCCGTAAACCAAGACCAGATGTATTCTGAGGCTGCCTTTGGAGCAGGAGTTCCCGTAAGGATGCCATCCGGATTATTACAATCCGTTACATCTTGCGTAACAGCAACTGTAAGGGTAGGTGAGGCAGGTACCGAAGACCCAACCACAAATTGCATATCCCTGAAGCATCCTGTGGCAGAATTAGTTACCCGAACTGAATAAGTTCCGGGAGAAACGTTATCCAACACATCATCTATTCCATCATCGGAACTGTTATTATTGTCGGTTGTGACATTTCCGGCTGCCATAGTAGCAGTGCCGCCAGTATGCCACTCAAAAGTATAGCCTGCCGGATTATTACCAGCAACGCCATCAGGATCAATGTCAATTTTTCCGTTAGGGAAGTTGGTGTTGTCACAACTTAGCGAGGCGGTTATTGCGAAATTACCTGCCACCACCGGCTTTGCAGTATTATCGCCTATCGTAAATGAGACCGGCGAAGAAACGCAACCTGTGGCAGTGTTTTTTGCTCTCACTTGATAACTACCTGCATTTAAGTCGTTGTTGATTGCTGTTGTAATACCAGGAATGAGAGCACCAGCACTTGTGAACCATTCAAATGTATAGTTGCCAAGTGCATCACCTGCTCCGTCATTATTTACAGTTAGCACCTCGAATTCTCCATCGTAGCCATCCGGGTCAGACGAAGGATTACAAATCGTATTGTCTTTGTTTTTTTGTGTTGTGGCAATGGTAATGATTGGTTGGTCGGTGAGGATGGACACTTCCTGTTTGAATACACACCCTGTTCCGGCACCTCCGTCATTGTCGTTAATTTCAACATAATATGTGCCTGCTGAGAGCCCTGTTACTGTTGCAAGAGTTGGGTCAGTCGGAACAGATCCATTCCCGGGGTTTACTCCTGTGGCAAGGGCTACGGCAGTTCCTGACGAGATCGTTCCATAGTACCATTTGTAAGTAACTGTTCCACCAGTCCAAACGAAGTTTGATGTCACCTGACCATTTGGCGTTGAAGTACAAGAGGTATTGTTCACTCCTGTTACTGTGTTTGTTGTTGGCACTGGACTAGCGTTTCCGATAGTGAACTGTTTGAGTGCAGAAGGACATCCCAGGTTGTTATCTACTCTGATGAAGTAAGTACCAGGCGTCAGGTCGGTAGCCTTAGGGAAAAGAACAGCAGTCGGGTTGATGTCAAAAGCTTTCAGGTCAGTAGTACCATCGCTTTGCACGACAGTGAAAGTGTACCCTGAAGTTTTAAGTGTTTCAAAACCACTGGCAGTATTTGTCAGCACTCCATTCACGGAGATAGAAGTAAGTTCTATGGCTCCATTAGAAGGCGTACACTGATCAGATGGTGTTGCTGTAGAAGCATTGATGACGATAGTAGCAGGGTTGTCGGCAATGGTTTGGTTAGCATCGACCCGGCACGACTCAGAAGGCGTGGCACTGTCAACAACTCTTACCCAGAATACGTCACCAGCAGTGTTGGCAGGCAATGCTGACAGCACGTTACCAGTGAAACCACCATTGTTGCCAATAGCGACAGTAGCGCCATTGTAAGTAGTTCCGTTAGGTAGGGCAGTGGCAGCGCCAGTATTGCCGATGTTGGCAGCCGTAGACACATACCATGTGAAAGTATAGTTAAAGTCTGTACCGCCGTTGTTGGTCACAGCCGCAGTCAATGAGCCATTTGCGGATGTTCCTCCATTACAGCTGGTGTTGTCTACTTTGGTGATGCTGACAATCGGTGTCACCGATGTGTTAGCTATTGTGAAAGGAATAGAAGCAGAGCTACAATTTGAAGAAGTGCGCTTAACGACTACCGAGTAGTTTCCGACAGCAAGTCCTATTATGGAAGCAGTGGTAGAGGCAGCTTGAATAACAGCTCCACTATTGTTGAAGAATTCGTAGGTGTAGTCAGCCAGTGCCGCTACTGCACTTCCGTTTTCGGTAACAGAAGTAATAGTGTAAGAACCGTTGTCCAAGCCGGTATTACAGTCAGATGCACCTACGTTGTCGGCAACAACCGCAATGGTAGGCTTGCTGAGTGTTACTGTGGTAGTGGCTACCTGAGAACATCCCAGGCCAGGCCCGCTGGTGTCAGTTACCCTAACTGTATACTGTCCGGCCGCTACTCCTGTTAGAGTAGCAGTTATGGCAGAAGCGTTTGTTCCGGCAGCAATGATATTACCAGCTACAGCACTTGTGCCTGTATACCACTGGTAGCTGTAATCAGTGCTTCCTCCAGCGTTTGTAACGTTCACAGTGGCTGAACCATTCACGCCTGTACCGCCTGCACAAATAGTTGAAGGAGCGGCTTCAGAGGCACTGAGTACCGGTGCCACACTAGTATTCCCGATAGTGAACTGTTTGAGCGCCGAAGGACATCCCAGGTTGTTATCTACTCTGATGAAGTAAGTACCAGGCGTCAGGTCGGTAGCCTTAGGGAAAAGAACAGCAGTCGGGTTGATGTCAAAAGCTTTCAGGTCAGTAGTACCATCGCTTTGCACGACAGTGAAAGTGTACCCTGAAGTTTTAAGTGTTTCAAAACCACTGGCAGTATTTGTCAGCACTCCATTCACGGAGATAGAAGTAAGTTCTATGGCTCCATTAGAAGGCGTACACTGATCAGATGGTGTTGCTGTAGAAGCATTGATGACGATAGTAGCAGGGTTGTCGGCAATGGTTTGGTTAGCGTCGACCCGGCACGACTCAGAAGGCGTGGCACTGTCAACAACTCTTACCCAGAATACGTCACCAGCAGTGTTGGCAGGCAATGCTGACAGCACGTTACCAGTGAAACCACCATTGTTGCCAATAGCGACAGTAGCGCCATTGTAAGTAGTTCCGTTAGGTAGGGCAGTGGCAGCGCCAGTATTGCCGATGTTGGCAGCCGTAGACACATACCATGTGAAAGTATAGTTAAAGTCTGTACCGCCGTTGTTGGTCACAGCCGCAGTCAATGAGCCATTTGCGGATGTTCCTCCATTACAGCTGGTGTTGTCTACTTTGGTGATGCTGACAATCGGTGTCACCGATGTGTTAGCTATTGTGAAAGGAATAGAAGCAGAGCTACAATTTGAAGAAGTACGCTTAACGACTACCGAGTAGTTTCCGACAGCAAGTCCTGTTATGGAAGCAGTGGTAGAGGCAGCTTGAATAACAGCTCCACCATTGTTGAAGAATTCGTAGGTGTAGTCAGCCAGTGCCGCTACTGCACTTCCGTTTTCGGTAACAGAAGTAATAGTGTAAGAACCGTTGTCCAAGCCAGTATTACAGTCAGATGCACCTACATTGGTGGCAACAACCGCAATGGTAGGCTTGCTGAGTGTTACTGTGGTAGTGGCTACCTGAGAACATCCCAGGCCAGGCCCGCTGGTGTCAGTTACCCTAACTGTATACTGTCCGGCCGCTACTCCTGTTAGAGTAGCAGTTATGGCAGAAGCGTTTGTTCCGGCAGCAATGATATTACCAGCTACAGCACTTGTGCCTGTATACCACTGGTAGCTGTAATCAGTGCTTCCTCCAGCGTTTGTAACGTTCACAGTGGCTGAACCATTCACGCCTGTACCGCCTGCACAAATAGTTGAAGGAGCGGCTTCAGAGGCACTGAGTACCGGTGCCACACTAGTATTCCCGATAGTGAACTGTTTGAGCGCCGAAGGACATCCCAGGTTGTTATCTACTCTGATGAAGTAAGTACCAGGCGTCAGGTCAGTAGCCTTAGGGAAAAGAACAGCAGTTGGGTTGATGTCAAAAGCTTTCAGGTCAGTAGTACCATCGCTTTGCACGACAGTGAAAGTGTACCCTGAAGTTTTAAGTGTTTCAAAACCACTGGCAGTATTTGTCAGCACTCCATTCACGGAGATAGAAGTAAGTTCTATGGCTCCATTAGAAGGCGTACACTGATCAGATGGTGTTGCTGTAGAAGCATTGATGACGATAGTAGCAGGGTTGTCGGCAATGGTTTGGTTAGCATCGACCCGGCACGACTCAGAAGGCGTGGCACTGTCAACAACTCTTACCCAGAATACGTCACCAGCAGTGTTGGCAGGCAATGCTGACAGCACGTTACCAGTGAAACCACCATTGTTGCCAATAGCGACAGTAGCGCCATTGTAAGTAGTTCCGTTAGGTAGGGCAGTGGCAGCGCCAGTATTGCCGATGTTGGCAGCCGTAGACACATACCATGTGAAAGTATAGTTAAAGTCTGTACCGCCGTTGTTGGTCACAGCCGCAGTCAATGAGCCATTTGCGGATGTTCCTCCATTACAGCTGGTGTTGTCTACTTTGGTGATGCTGACAATCGGTGTCACCGATGTGTTAGCTATTGTGAAAGGAATAGAAGCAGAGCTACAATTTGAAGAAGTACGCTTAACGACTACCGAGTAGTTTCCGACAGCAAGTCCTGTTATGGAAGCAGTGGTAGAGGCAGCTTGAATAACAGCTCCACCATTGTTGAAGAATTCGTAGGTGTAGTCAGCCAGTGCCGCTACTGCACTTCCGTTTTCGGTAACAGAAGTAATAGTGTAAGAACCGTTGTCCAAGCCAGTATTACAGTCAGATGCACCTACATTGGTGGCAACAACCGCAATGGTAGGCTTGCTGAGTGTTACTGTGGTAGTGGCTACCTGAGAACATCCCAGGCCAGGCCCGCTGGTGTCAGTTACCCTAACTGTATACTGTCCGGCCGCTACTCCTGTTAGAGTAGCAGTTATGGCAGAAGCGTTTGTTCCGGCAGCAATGATATTACCAGCTACAGCACTTGTGCCTGTATACCACTGATAGCTGTAATCAGTGCTTCCTCCAGCGTTTGTAACGTTCACAGTGGCTGAACCATTCACGCCTGTACCGCCTGCACAAATAGTTGAAGGAGCGGCTTCAGAGGCACTGAGTACCGGTGCCACACTAGTATTCCCGATAGTGAACTGTTTGAGCGCCGAAGGACATCCCAGGTTGTTATCTACTCTGATGAAGTAAGTACCAGGCGTCAGGTCGGTAGCCTTAGGGAAAAGAACAGCAGTTGGGTTGATGTCAAAAGCTTTCAGGTCAGTAGTACCATCGCTTTGCACGACAGTGAAAGTGTACCCTGAAGTTTTAAGTGTTTCAAAACCACTGGCAGTATTTGTCAGCACTCCATTCACGGAGATAGAAGTAAGTTCTATGGCTCCATTAGAAGGCGTACACTGATCAGATGGTGTTGCTGTAGAAGCATTGATGACGATAGTAGCAGGGTTGTCGGCAATGGTTTGGTTAGCATCGACCCGGCACGACTCAGAAGGCGTGGCACTGTCAACAACTCTTACCCAGAATACGTCACCAGCAGTGTTGGCAGGCAATGCTGACAGCACGTTACCAGTGAAACCACCATTGTTGCCAATAGCGACAGTAGCGCCATTGTAAGTAGTTCCGTTAGGTAGGGCAGTGGCAGCGCCAGTATTGCCGATGTTGGCAGCCGTAGACACATACCATGTGAAAGTATAGTTAAAGTCTGTACCGCCGTTGTTGGTCACAGCCGCAGTCAATGAGCCATTTGCGGATGCTCCTCCATTACAGCTGGTGTTGTCTACTTTGGTGATGCTGACAATCGGTGTCACCGATGTGTTAGCTATTGTGAAAGGAATAGAAGCAGAGCTACAATTTGAAGAAGTGCGCTTAACGACTACCGAGTAGTTTCCGACAGCAAGTCCTGTTATGGAAGCAGTGGTAGAGGCAGCTTGAATAACAGCTCCACCATTGTTGAAGAATTCGTAGGTGTAGTCAGCCAGTGCCGCTACTGCACTTCCGTTTTCGGTAACAGAAGTAATAGTGTAAGAACCGTTGTCCAAGCCAGTATTACAGTCAGATGCACCTACATTGGTGGCAACAACCGCAATGGTAGGCTTGCTGAGTGTTACTGTGGTAGTGGCTACCTGAGAACATCCCAGGCCAGGCCCGCTGGTGTCAGTTACCCTAACTGTATACTGTCCGGCCGCTACTCCTGTTAGAGTAGCAGTTATGGCAGAAGCGTTTGTTCCGGCAGCAATGATATTACCAGCTACAGCACTTGTGCCTGTATACCACTGATAGCTGTAATCAGTGCTTCCTCCAGCGTTTGTAACGTTCACAGTGGCTGAACCATTCACGCCTGTACCGCCTGCACAAATAGTTGAAGGAGCGGCTTCAGAGGCACTGAGTACCGGTGCCACACTAGTATTCCCGATAGTGAACTGTTTGAGCGCCGAAGGACATCCCAGGTTGTTATCTACTCTGATGAAGTAAGTACCAGGCGTCAGGTCAGTAGCCTTAGGGAAAAGAACAGCAGTTGGGTTGATGTCAAAAGCTTTCAGGTCAGTAGTACCATCGCTTTGCACGACAGTGAAAGTGTACCCTGAAGTTTTAAGTGTTTCAAAACCACTGGCAGTATTTGTCAGCACTCCATTCACGGAGATAGAAGTAAGTTCTATGGCTCCATTAGAAGGCGTACACTGATCAGATGGTGTTGCTGTAGAAGCATTGATGACGATAGTAGCAGGGTTGTCGGCAATGGTTTGGTTAGCATCGACCCGGCACGACTCAGAAGGCGTGGCACTGTCAACAACTCTTACCCAGAATACGTCACCAGCAGTGTTGGCAGGCAAT
Organism: Imperialibacter roseus; assembly: GCF_032999765.1. Classification (GTDB taxonomy): domain Bacteria; phylum Bacteroidota; class Bacteroidia; order Cytophagales; family Cyclobacteriaceae; genus Imperialibacter; species Imperialibacter roseus. Next base: position 2,189,651 of record NZ_CP136051.1, read on the forward strand.
GCTGACAGCACGTTACCAGTGAAACCACCATTGTTGCCAATAGCGACAGTAGCGCCATTGTAAGTAGTTCCGTTAGGTAGGGCAGTGGCAGCGCCAGTATTGCCGATGTTGGCAGCCGTAGACACATACCATGTGAAAGTATAGTTAAAGTCTGTACCGCCGTTGTTGGTCACAGCCGCAGTCAATGAGCCATTTGCGGATGCTCCTCCATTACAGCTGGTGTTGTCTACTTTGGTGATGCTGACAATCGGTGTCACCGATGTGTTAGCTATTGTGAAAGGAATAGAAGCAGAGCTACAATTTGAAGAAGTGCGCTTAACGACTACCGAGTAGTTTCCGACAGCAAGTCCTGTTATGGAAGCAGTGGTAGAGGCAGCTTGAATAACAGCTCCACCATTGTTGAAGAATTCGTAGGTGTAGTCAGCCAGTGCCGCTACTGCACTTCCGTTTTCGGTAACAGAAGTAATAGTGTAAGAACCGTTGTCCAAGCCAGTATTACAGTCAGATGCACCTACATTGGTGGCAACAACCGCAATGGTAGGAGCAGCGGCTGTAATTTCCACAGTCTCCGTGTTAAAACATCCAGCTCCTGTGGAGGCATTGTCTGTTACCAACACAGTGTAGAACCCGGCCGCAACGCCCGTCAATGTAGCTGTTGCCGCTGAAGTGTTAAGCACCGGATCGATTGGAGTTGAGGTGTCAGTTCCTGTATGCCACTTATAAGTGTAGGCAGTGCTACCGCCAGCGTTGGTTACAGTTACTGTAGCTTCTCCATCGCCACCAGTTCCACCTGGGCAAATAGTAGAAGGCTGATCTTCTGTGATCGACAGCGTAGGCGATACCGCATTGTCGGCAAGGTCAAACTGCAACGCTTCAGAATCACAGCTGGAAGATTTGTGGGTGATGACTACATAGTAAGTGCCGGGCATCAAACCACCGAAAGTCGTAGAACCATCGGTGTCTGAGTCAGTGATATCGGCGTTGGATGCATCCTGCAATGTGAGATTATAGCTCGCCAGGATAGTGGCTTCTGAATTGGCTACTACAGGCGCCCCGGAAGTTGTTATGGAGGCACTGGTAATCGTGATACTGCCATTGCCGGAGCAGTCCTCCGAGTCGGCCTTGGTTCCGGCTCCGTCTATGTCAGCCAAAACCTGGGAGACAGAGGAAGTAAGCACCTGCACACAACCTGTCGATTGGTTGGTAACTCTTACGGTATAGGTACCAACAGCTAAATTATCTACCTGGCGGTTCGTTGTAATTACAGCACCGCTGACTGTTCCTCCGGCATACCATTGGAAAGTATAGCCAACTCCAAGCTGAGGAGTACCGCTTACAGTTACGTCAGCACTTAGTGAACCATTGTTAGGGACATCGCAATTTGTTTGATCAGAAAGCTTAGTTACTACAATATTGGGTGGTACCTGATTGTTGACGATGCTGATCACCAGTGGGTCAGAAACGCAACCAGTAGCCGTATTGGTGGCAACAACAGTATAGGATAAACCTCCGTTTAAACCTGTGATAGTGCGTGAGGCTGCACCTGACACTGCACCACTGTTGTCTCCATTATTTAGTTGAGTTCCTCCGGTGCCAGTGCCGATGTACCAAACAAACGTGTAGCCGGAATAGTCGGCCACTGCACTGCCATTGAACGACAGGTCAACGGTCGCTCCCCCGTTAAACTGGTTAGTATTGCAAAAAGTGTTGGGGTTTTTAGTGTTGAGTGTAGCGATAGGCTTAACGGGCGTGCTATTCACCACATAAGTGAGCGTATTAATACAGCCTGTAGACTGATTGGTGACCTTAACAGTGTAAGATCCCGCAACCTTGTCAATAAGTGTCGGAGTGCTGCTCAAGATAGTTCCCGTGGCAGTCGATCCTGCATACCAGGCAAAATCGTAGCCAACGGTGATACCCGCAGTGCCGTTCTCTGTAACCGATGCCGAAAGATCTGCTGTTCCCGAACCATTACAACTTATTGCCGGCGAGTCTTCAGAAATAGCAATGTCTGGAAGAGTAGTTTGGTTGGCCACCGTCATGGTTAGCTGTGACGTACAGCCATTACCACCCTGGGCAGGGTCGCTTGTGGCAACTACAGTATATTGACCACCCGCAAGACCAGTTACTTCGTTGTTGTTAATGCCGGGGTTTGAGCCGTTACCGGGATCTGAATTAGTAAGGGCTGTAGCCGTGGTCGCTCCGTAGTACCACTTAAAAGTATACCCGGTCGTTGTTCCTGACACACCATCGTCCATTACCACTCTCAGTCTACCATCAGCTGCCGTGCAGCCAGAGTTGGGTTCATTAACGACATTAGAAATCAAGAACTCGGGATAGTTGATGGTGCCGTTGGGAACCGTAAAAGTGATGTTGTTGGTGTTAACACACATTGAGGTGGTGTTGGTTATCACCACCGTATATGTGCCACCTAAAAGTCCGTTGACATTGGCTGTGCAAGTAGCACCCAATGCCAACCCTTTACATACCTCAGTTTGTGTGATATATGGAGTGCCACTAACCGTGCTTCCCTTGTAGATTTCAATTTTGTATCCATTTTCCGGTGTGATGCCGGTTTGGGTTGTTACGTCAAACTTCACTGATCCATTGCCAACAGTACAGCCAGTGTTGCTGCCTGTGACCGCAACCGCTCCGGAAAGATTTGGCTCATCTCTGGTTTGTTGAATCTGAAGGCCATTAAAAATTACGGAACAACCTGTGGTAAGATCAGTTGCTTTAATTGTATAGTTGCCAGCTTCAAGAGCAGGGAAGTTTCCGGTGCTATTGGTCGCTTGTATCTGGCCCGTAGCATTGTTTCCGGTAAAGAGGTCAAATTTGTATCCCCCTGCCGAAGCAACTCCTCCAGTCGTTACTGTTCCCGATGCATCAATGGCTCCATTTTTTGGATCTGCTCCTGAGTTGGGGCAGGCCCTTCTTGGAGTCACAAATGCATTGCCATTATATGCAGGATCCACCGTTCCGCTGGCTACCGTAAGCAATTTCGTATTGCTGCAACCAGAAGCTGTATGTGTCACCTTTACTGTGTACTGACCGCTGTTCAGCTGGAGTAGTTTGTTGCCACTTACAATTGAACCTGTTCCCGTAGTAGCGGTAATCTTGTTGGCATTAGAGGTGCTGTTACCATTATAGAAGGTAAATGTATAGCCTGCTGTGGCTCCAGAGGTGCCAAACACTTCTAATTGTCCATTATATGGTACAACACATCTTGTGTTTGACGTAGAATTGGCGGTAATGGCTGGTGCGGAAGTATTATTCAGGATGGTTACTGTAACAGGTTCAGAAACACATCCGCTGGAGTTGATCGCCTGAACAGTATAGTCTCCGAAAGTTAGCCCTGTAACAGTGGCACCGGTATAGTCCTCAACAAGTTTGATGCTTGTACCCTCATACCACTTAAATGTAAAGCCCGCAGTGGCACCGCCAGATGACGCTGACACAGCTCCACTAAATAAATTTGCACAACTGGTAACATGAGACGTCACCTGGGCCTGTACTGATGGCGAAGCTAGTGTAGAAGTAACGGTTTCTTCCTCAACAGCCTGGCAACCACTCGTATTGTTGATGACTCGTACAGAATAGTTCTGCGCCTTGAGGTTAGTTGCCACCGGCCCTGTAGCAAAGCTTGATGTAAAGTCAACGCCCACGTACCATAGAAAGGTGTAACCAGTGGTGGTGGCAACACCATTTACGTCGACGTAGGCTTCAAGGGAACCATTGGGACTGCCACAATTCGTAACCGGTTGGAGCTGGTTTACTACTACAACCGGGGCTTCTGTTACCCTGTCAATCGTCACAGTAAGTGGTAGCGCATCGCAGCCATAGTCCGAAGTGGCCTGAACTGTGTAGGTTCCTTCAGCCATTGTATTGTAGGTAGCACCTGTATATACCAGATCAGCAGGGTTGGTATTCCCAGGAGTGCCGTTATACCATCTGAATGTGTATCCGGCAGTGATGTTAGATACACTCGGGGGGGCATCGCCAGTTACATGTATGTCATCAATATTGTAGTATTCACCATTATTATCGTTCTTAAATTCCACTATCACCTGCAAAGTGCTGCCAAGCTCCCCATTGGGAATTAGCTTGGCGGCCGAAGTGCTGCCGCCAGAAATATCGTCATTTTGACTAAAGAACTGCACCTTGGCATTACTACCGATTTTGTAGTAGGCCTTGATATAGTCTGAACTCTCCAGTTGCCCGATTTCCTGTATGCTAAGCTGGACTGTAACGTTTGAATACCCGGTTGTGGTAATGGCTCCCGATGTCCAGGTAAGTACATTGCCACCCGAGTCATTTACCTCAAATTTCTTATTGCCACTGTAGTTCACCACCTTGGCATAGTCGGCCGAGGTCGCACTTTTACTCCACGATGTCGTGCCATTGTCCACAGTAGCATCTGTTGCCAGCTCATTGAAGGTCTCTTTCCAAATAGAAACGCCATTATTGGCGACGACTCCGGAACCTACATAAGCAGCCGCTGATCCGTTGTCAGGAAGAGCGTCGTTGCAAAGTTCATTATCTGTTAGCTTGTCCAGGTTGAAGTTATAATCGACGCAGGTCACATCTATGTAGGCCCACTCCTGGGAACAAAGGCTGTAGCAACGGCCAACGGGCACGTCACATATTTGATATTGAACGGAGTCTCTTCCAGCAAAACCAACATTCGGGGTATACATAATATCCAACGTTGTGCCGTCAATGTATGATGACCCGTTGGCAGCTGATGTGACGATTGTAAAAGTCCAGAGGGAATCAAGGTCAGGATTCAGAACAATGTCATTATCTCTTACAGTTAATAATTTGCTGGTGTTTTGGGGAGTGGTATAAAAGTCTTCTGCTGTTAACGGAGGCTGTTGCCCACCACTTAAACATACGGTCTGCTCGTTTCTAGCTCCGCCAGTAGAACCCGTAAAACCATAATTCACGTTTGTAACACCACCGAAAACAGTAGTGATCATGTCTGCGGTATGTGAGATTCGCAGCTGCTCTTCCACATACATTTGTATTGTCTGAGTTCCGTCAGCGTTTGGTTGCCAAAGGATCACATAATCATAGCAGCTATTGTCTTCTATGTTTGCAAAGTCGGGATGTATTTGCGGAGTTTTAGTACTCTCTAGTTCATTGGTACGGGGGTCGCATATATTTCCATTGTATGATATTGCAGTATGATCGTACGAAGGATCGTCACCTGCGTCTCCGGGACATTCTGTATTCCGCCATGTATCGAATTCAACAGCCACAGATGGGAGAATTTTGTTAGCGAACTGATAGTCTCCAAAGCCTAATCCACCGCCCGCACGACCGGTTGCTTCAAAACCTCTGGGGTCTGTTTGCAACACGAAGCCAAATCCGTCAGCGCCACTGCCATCTTTGTCGCCAGCAAAAATGATGAAATCAAGCCTGAAGGGCTTAGTCAAATCTAGTTTGGTATTCCACCAAAGTCTGCCAAAACGATTGTTGGCATCTTCGGTAATCAAGTAACACCGCTGCGACAAGGAGTAGGCATCTCCCCGGGTGGTAAACCCGTCGTTGAAGTCGGGGATAAAGAATGATGAAGTGTTCGGCAGTGGGGCATTCAGCGTCTTCGGGAGCTGGGCCTTTACCTGAGATGTAAATGAAAGCAGTAGTAGGATAGCTACAGAAAAATGGGCTAGGCTGTGTCGTCTCATGGTATTTTTCGAAATCGTGGCGTTTCTCAAAACTGAAAATACTTATTCGGCTAAACTCAAAGGCTATAAAACTATAGTTTTTTAATTTGAGCGCTTTCCGTTCTTAGATTGTTAATACAATTTAAAGAAAAAGTGTAACCCATCTAAGAGTAAAAGAATTGAAAAATAATTTTTTGAAGAAAAAATGTAATGATTCTTATATGCATCAGGCATATATACTTGCAGATGATTGAAAGGATAATTTAACCGTCGAATATACACATAAAAGTTAAATATCACTGAGCTGGCTGTGTTGTCATCTAAAAAGCAATATGCTCCCGTTTTGGCTCCTGGTGGCGTCGTCGCAGATGAAAACGTAATAGTAAACACCCTGCTCCACATCATTTCCATTGACCCTACCTGCCCAGTCATTGTTGTATGGTTTCTTTTCCAAAATGGCTCGTCCCCGGCGGTCGTAGATCACCACCTTACAATCCTGGTTGAACTCGACATTTTCGACGCTCCACACATCATCGATACCATCTCCGTTGGGTGAGAAGGACTTCATTGGCTGGGGAGATTCGTCCGGAATGACGATCAATGGGATACTGGCGGAGACCTCGCAAAGATTGGCATCAAGGGCAGTTACCACGTAGAGGTATTCTCTTTGGTTGGATGCATTCAAAACATCGCCAAACTCATAAGTGCCTGTAACAATCGGGTTGGCGATGGTTGGGTCATCCATGCCGGTTATCGGCGTCCAGTCAAGTATTTCAGAGGCACCAGTAACATTGAACTGAGTAGTGTCAAATTCATCTATAATGGACCTGTTCGACACGGCCGTTATAGAGTTTGAGGTATCGAAGTTTACGATGTCGACTGTGCTGGTGATAATACACTGAGCATCGTCAACAATTGTCAGAGTGTAGGTTCCGGGATCTATTACGCTAATAGCATTCCCTGTTTCTGAGGTACTCCATGCGTAGGACACAAAGTTGTCGGCTACTTCAAGACTCACTTCATTTTCAGGGCATTTCTCAACTCCGTCTGGTGTTTCGATCGACACAACAGGCACCGCCCTTACTTCGATTGATTTCGTGGCTGTGGTGACGCATCCGGCAATTTCATCGTAGCCGGTTGTCAGTTTTACTGAGGTAGTCCCGGCTGTTGCGAAGGTATTTGATGCGTTAGGGGTAGTGCTGTCTGTAGTTCCGTCACTAGTGAAGTCCCAGGCATAGTTGAGCGTAAGGCCGGCTTCTCCGGTAGATTCGGCGGTAAATTCGGTTCCTACATTCACACAAATGGCATCTACTGAAGTGAACTGAGTCGCCGGTACTGCTTTTTTTGTAAGTGTAGCCGCCGGGCTTGTCACTGCGCAACTTGTTACCGGGTCTGAAATTTTAATGGCATAAGCGCCACTAGCGCTAGCCGATAAAGATGTTGTCGTTTCGCCTGCTACATCCTGTCCATCGGCCACCCATTGGTAATTATATCCCGCAAAGGAAGCGGCTGAAAGAGCTACCGAAGCGTCTTCGCAAAAAAGACCTGTGCCCTCGAACCTGACGGCTACCGGAGGAAGACTTTTTATCTCAGCTCTCAGCTGGGTAGGAGGGCTCAGGCAGTCCGATGCCGTTACATAACGAAGGGTGTAGATTCCAGCCTTGGCGGGCTGAAAGTTGGCAACACTTAGAACCGCTTCGGTAGATGCAAAACCGTCGGGCCCAGTCCATTGGTAGGATTTTGCTCCAGCAATTGTACCATCAATTTGTAGTGTTTCCCCGGCGCAGATTGGCGCAGGGTCAACCACCCCGGGTGGAGTGGGTGGTGTTCCGGTAACGAGCAGTTGCGAAGAGTTGGCTGAATTAGCATCGCACGCTCCGTCGTTCGACTTGATATTGACCCTAATGAAGAGATTGCCCTCAGGCAGGCTCGACAGATTGAGAGATGAAGAAGTCTCTGCCTGGGCCGTAAATGGTCCGGAGGCACTGGAAGCGGTTTCCCACGTGTAGGTATGCCCGATGCTTTTTGTTGCCTCTACAGTGAAATCTGTGCCAGTACAAACAGTGGCACTGCTTGGCGTTATTGTTGGCGAAATACAATTTCTGTTGGCAATAACAATCAGCTCGTTGTTCGTTATGCCTGCTGCCAGCAAGTCGGGCTTTCCGTCGGCATTTACATCAGCAATCTTCACATTTCGGGTTGCGGTTCCGGCTGCGATGTTGAATCTATCGAAAGTGAGGCCGGTCGTCGACGTGTTGACAAGGGCGGTTACGTTGTTGCTGGTGGTGCTGGCCACCAGCAGGTCAAGCTTGCCGTCACCATTCAGGTCGCCAAGGTCAAGTCCCCAGGCACCCGACGATACACTAAATGAATTTGCCGCACCGAAGGCGATAGCACCGCCAACTTCGCTGGTTTGGTTAAGGATAACAGATACAGCATTGCTGACAATTTGTGTTGTGGCAATGTCGTTCAACCCGTCCCCATTTAAGTCGCCAACAACCAGGTTGGCAAGGTTGCCTGAAACCGGCAGGGTGACCGACGGGCCAAAGGCGATGGTACCGGCGTTGCTAATATTGGGCAACACAAAGATGTTAGCCTGCTGAAGTGCGCAAGCTACAATCTCAGGGAACCCGTCATTGTTTAAGTCCTTCACGTCCAGTCCGAATGATCGACTGCCGCCGATGCTGAATTGTGCGGGTTGAGCAGCAAAGCTGAGTGTGCCGACAGTAGACGTGTTTTTGAATGCATCTATTTGATTATCAACCTGATTGGAGGCAATTACCTCTGGTTTTCCGTCCCCGTCAAGGTCAATAATGGAGATACGACCTACATTCTTTCGGTTGCCTGAGCCGTCAGGAGGAAGCGTGAGCGAAATAGGCGCTGCAAAGCTTATGGCACCTACCGTACTTGTGTTGCGGAAAGCGAAAACTATATCACCCGGTGTTACACCGGCAATCGCTCTGGTCGCCAGCAAATCTGGCTTTCCGTCTCCATCCAAATCGCCACAGGCCACACTCAATGTTGGTTCATTGATGAGCAAGGAGGGCAAGTTTGCGGTGGTAAATGTAAGTGTTGAAATATCACTTGTGTTTCTGTAAACAGGCACTCTGGAAGCCTGGTCGTTGTTGTGTGAGCTTGCTGCATCAATTACCCCGTCACCGTCAAAATCACAGGCGCAGAGGTCGTACATGCCGTTTTGACCGGAAGCGAACTTCGCTGAGGCGTCGACTGCTGCTGCGAGAAATGAAGTGCCGCCAAAGCTCAAGGTGAAGAACTCCGATGAATAGCCGATGAGCCCATTAGTAAGGTTGGTTACCGATACATTGCCAAAGGTTGCATTGCCGGGAATCGTTACCTCAAGCAGGTTGGCTGAAGCATAGGTGACAGTGCCGACACCGGCACCGAATCGCACCTTGATGTTAGCTGCGGAAGTAGGGAAATTGATGCCCGAAATAGTGAGTTTATCGCCTGCCGCCGCCGTTGTTTTATCCAGATTTGTTATAAAAGGCCGTTGGGCCATCACGTTGAAAGCAAAGAACAGCAAACTGACTATCATTAACACAATCCGCCTCATATCCATTTTCCGATTTCTTACACTAAGATAAAGTCCCCCTGAACTCCAAGACTGCTTTGATGTCCACCTGATGGGGTTAGACGACAATTTAAAATGGCTATTAATCATCTTCATTATCATTTAACGGTAAATACCCATGTCTTGCTTAGTGTGGGGCTCTTTCTTAACCTGTCTCTTTCCTTTTCAGCCTGTGGCAAACTTTGTGAACTGTATATCTGCACGTAGTACAAGTTCTTGGGTGAATGATATCCTACCTGAGTAAAATAACCCTCATCGAGCAAGGTGTCACTATAGTTTTGGGCGTTGTCGAAACTGGCAAATGCGCCAACTATTACGTAATTGCCAGGGGCCATTTCCAAGAGGTTTCTGCCACTTCGTGGTGTTGGGGAGGTCGGAGTAGGCGCAGGCACGGTTTCAGTGCTTTCCACAATTCGAGGCGCAGCATTCACTCTGGTTACAGGCTCATATTGAACAAGTAATTCCTGGCTCCCGTCAGCATGAATTTTTTTCACAGTGAAGCCCATTTCTTTTTGCCCTGAACTTCCAACCCTAACCAATGGTTTCTCTCCGTCTTCAGCAATTTGCCACTGCTCACCGTTGGCTTTATCCGGTGCCGGCACCCAAATCGTCGATTCCTCCACGTCACCATTGGGTAGCGAGTTCCTGAATAAAAAGCCAACCTGGTCTTCTCCTTTGATTGTTCTTGTGGGGCGGGCACCGGTGTTACTCACGAGTTTAAAGTTATTGTTTGGATCAGTCTCCTCTTTTCTCCCTTGCACACCAATTTTCACGCCTTGCTTCCTAAGATCCTCTTTAAGGAGTGCCTCGCTCGAATAAGCAGGAGACCATACAGTAGACACCTTTGATGGGAGGCCAGGGCCAGAAACTCTCCACTGCAAGCCCACTTCTTTCTGTCCATTTGGAGCGGTTCGTTCTTCCACGTTGTCAATTGAGTTGACAAGCGACCACCTTTCCTCAGAGTTGAAATCAGCTACAGGAATAAAGCTTACGGTGTATTCGGTATTTCCTTGTGCATTTTTTCGGGAAAGCGTCACACCCTCTTGTTTTGTTCCGTTCAGCTCTCTCTCTATAGGAGCCCCCTCATTTTCGGAGACATAAGCCCAGTTTGTTGCTTTTGGTGCGGCGGCAACGTTGGAAGCGGGCTTAAGTGCTTCCTTTTTCACCACCGGCTCATATTCTACCATCAAGTCCTCAGTGCCATCGGGGTGGATTTGCTTAAGAATTACGCCAAGTTCTTTCTCTCCATTAGGGCCAATTCTTATCGCAGGCTTCTCGTTGGGATCCGCCAACTCCCACCTTTCGCCAGTATTTGGATCTGGCGCAGGCACCCACACAATAGTTTCCTCCACACTTCCGTCTGCCAAAGTATTTTTAAACACAAAGCCCACCTGCCTTTCACCATTAACCGTTCTTTCTGGCATAGTGGAGCGGCTGCTTGACAGCGCAAAATTGTGAGCAGCATCTGGATTCTGGCTGGCAGTCATGTCTACTCCAGAGGCTGCCATCCCAGTCTTCATTTCGGCCTCTGATGTGTAGACGGGCGACCAAATAACTTTGTCTTCTATGGAACCATCCTCGTGCTTCACACGCCAAAGTACACCAACTTCCTTTTGTCCATTGGCATTTACCCGCTCCTGTGCGGCTCCTGCATTGTTTACCAGCGACCATACTTCCTCTGACCCAAACTTCGCTTCAGGAATAAAGCTAACGATGAACTCCTTGTTTCCCTGGGCGTTTGTCCTTGTCAGCGTAACACCTTCTTCGGCTTGTCCGGCAGCATTCGTTCTTGAAATGGGCGCTCCGTTGTTTTCAGAAACGTATTGCCATGCAGAGGCTCCTGCTGGCTTCGTCTCCTCTACAGGTTTTTCAGGTGTGTCGTCAGCCAGAAGCGCACTCTTCTTCTCTTCCGGCTTTGTGTTGTTCAACGCCTGTAGCCTTTCTTCTTCACGCTTTTTCCTTGCCTCTTCGAGTGCCAATTGTCTGGCCGCCTCTTCATCTCTTTCCGCTTTTGACTTCGAATGGCTCTTTATGAAGGAAGAAACATGTTCAGCGTGCTCTTTTCTGGTTCCCAAATGAAGTCCCAGGTGTATTTCATGAGATCCGGTGGAGAAAGTTGCCAGGTCAGAAGAAGGCAAATCATAGGCATAGCCAACCGCCAGACGTTCCGCTATTTTTATACCTGCCAACCCCACAAAACCGGCATCTTGCCGATAGGAAGCACCCACCCACACAAGGTGCTTGATATGAAAGATGTTGGTGACTTCATATTGGCTATTGCCGACTCCTGAGTATTTATATAGTATGTGTGGCTCCCAGGCAAGGGCATCGTCAAAAAGACTTTGACGATAGTTGGCCTTGAATAATATGTTGTCGACAGGAGTAACCCTGACCGGACTCAGCGTTTTTTGACTGAGAACGTCGTGACTGATGAGGCTTGGCAGAGAAAAACCGGCATTGAACTTGCCAAAGTGATAAGTGACACCAAAGTCGCTCCTCATATAAAAATTATTGTCGAGAAGATTGACCAATGCAGGGTCGGCGCTGTTGCCAATGGCGTCCAAATCCACCGCATTGTTACCGGCACCTAGTGAAAGACCGAACCTTAAATAGTGTTTCCGGTCGAGAGGTAGCAGGTAGCCTCCAGTTACTCTGAATGAATTGTCTGTTAGCGGCCCTTGCCTGTCGGTGCTAATTTCTCCGCCTATGGCCAGCCGATTTTTCAGGGGTGTATGAAAAACTACATGTGAATATTGAGGAGCACCCTCTATACCAACCCACTGCTGGCGATGCATGAAAAATACTACCGTGTGGCCTTCAATACCTGCAAAAGCAGGATTGTAGAGGTAGGGATTCATGAAGAACTGGCTGTAAACAGGTACTTGCTGGGCTTCTGATAGAAAAGGTAAAAAACTCAGAAAAAGCCAAAGTATACGTTTTCTCATGTCAACGCTATTGGATAATATTACTATTCTTTTAAACCAGTTCTCAGTAGCGGGTCAAAAGCAGATAGAAAACAGAAATCGAAATTTATCAAAATTAATTTACAGCTGATAATAATCTTTACAGAACCGGCCTAAAAAAGGCAATTCAGAAAGAATAGAACTCATTTTTAACGCAAGCTAGCGAGATTTATTCTTATAGTAAAATTTCAACTTCAAATTAGATTTTTTTAATTTGAGAGTAAAAATCTGTTTTTAAACCCTAAATTTCGGATAATTGAATAAATCGCCTTCAGGGTTTTCTATGACAAGAACCTCATTTGTTATTCTATTTACTTTATTTTTAAGTAGTTATCTGGTAAAAGGCCAAATATTGACCGGCCCAAAGGTTGGGCTCAACCTCTCCACCATGCACTTCGATGAGAAGCAATATACCCGTGATTACGAGACTGTGTGGAGACCGGGGTTTAGTGGCGGATGGGTTTTCAACTATTCAGCTTCCAAGTCGACTGTATGGTCCTTCCACGGAGAATTGTATTATTCCACAAAAGGGAGGACTATTCAAAAACGAGGGTTGGATTACGTGAAGAACGTAACACGCTTCCATAATATTGATATGCCAGCCATGTTCAGGGGCACCTTTCAATTGGGATCGCTCAAATGGTACTTGAATGCTGGCCCCGCCCTGAGCTACTGGGTGTATGGAAATGGTCAGATATCGTCATCCGAACTTGATGAAGGGAAGGTGGGTACAGTGAATTATCACTATGATTTCACGAAATATGACACACCACGGCCGGAGGAACGAGACTATCCGATCGCAAACGGTATCATAGAAGTGCCAAATGCCAACAGGCTGCAGGTAGGGCTTAGTTTTGGCGGTGGTTTTGAGTTTCCGGTGTTGGAGGATCAAATTGTGCAGCTTGATTTCAGGTACAATATGGGCCACACCAATATTGGGGAAAAAGAAGATAACTTCTTTGGTCTGAATAAGTACAAAGAGAATTTTGAAGGGTCAAACCGGAACATTGAGATATCACTGGCGTTTTTGTTGGACTACAATACACAGCTTAGGAAAAAAGGCCGCAGCACAAGTAAAGTAAAATAGTATGAGAATAAGTGAATTTGAGTTTGACGAAAAGAGCATTGAGAAAGTGAAAGGGGAGATGAAAGCTCTGAGTTCCACTTATGTTATTAATGAAACAGAAGACAACTCTGATGACTATCTGGAGTTTTTCTTCGTCGGCAAGCATAATGGTGAAGAGGTACTTTTTGACACTGCCTTGTACACACTGCAACTACATCACGAAAGTGAGTTATATGATGAAGCTGAAAAGCAAGCCATGAAGAGATTCCCCGAGTACAGGGACTTGGTCAATAGGGGAGTAGAAATCCGTGAAGGCATGCTGCCAGCCAAACTTGAAGAAGAAGTTGGCATTTTTATTACTGAGACGATGCTTGATCTTGAAGAAGAGGAGTCGGTAAAGGTGAAAGAGCACATGGAGCTGGACGAAGAGCTTGAAGCCCGTGTAGGAATCGACGTCTGTCTCAACGTCGACAAAGTTACTCCTGCAGTGGTCGAAAAGTTCATCAGCGATTTTAACGCCGGTCAGCTCCGGCTTGATCCCACACTTTACAGTTTTGAGTCGGACGAAAACGACGACTAAATAGAAGGCGGCGGTATGCTTCGAGTGGCCTGGTCAAAAGCGTACAACCACCGGCTACCTGACAAGCACAGGTTCCCGATGATGAAGTATGAGCTGCTTCCGGAACAACTCATTTACGAGGGCACTATCAAAGAAGATCAATTGTTTGCTCCCGGGCTCCTCCAAATAGAGCAAATCCTAAGAGCACACGACGCCGACTACTGGCGGAGGTTAAGCAGCCAGAGCCTTTCCGCTGCAGAAATAAGAAAAACTGGTTTTCCGCACTCTGAGTCACTTATTGAGCGAGAGACAAACATTGCTGCCGGAACCGTTGAATGCTGCCGCTTTGCTTTACAGTATGGTGTGTCATTCAATGTAGCCGGAGGCACGCACCATGCCTTTACCGATAGGGGAGAGGGTTTCTGTTTGTTGAACGACATGGCCATTGCTGCCAGCGACCTGCTGGCAAATTCACTTGCATCAAAAATCCTGATAATTGACCTGGATGTTCATCAGGGCAATGGAACCGCTCAAATATTTACCGGAAACAAACAGGTGTTTACGCTAAGCATGCATGGTGCCAGAAACTATCCAGCCAAAAAGGAGCAGTCCAGTCTCGATATTGGCCTGGCCGACGGTACTGACGATAAGCTATACCTTAAAATACTCGAGGCGAACCTTAAGAGCGTTTTGGATGACTTTCAGCCGGATTTTGCATTTTATCAGGCTGGCGTTGATGTGCTGGCCACTGATAAGCTGGGTAGGCTGGCCTTGAGCCAGTCGGGGTGCAAAGAAAGGGATCGGTTGGTTTTGCAGCTTTGCCGAGAATGTAGGCTTCCAGTGGTAGTGACCATGGGAGGCGGTTATTCTGAGAAAATCAATGACATTGTGGAAGCCCATGCCAATACCTTCAGGCTTGCTCAGGATATTTACTTTTGACAAACGCTTACAATTTTGCCAGGAAATAGCTTAATTCAATCATGAACGAGCGCAAGCTATTCAGAGAAAGCGTTTTTATCACACTTGCTTTTGTAGGAGTACTGTGGTGCGTCAAGTCATGGGAGTATGCCACGTCTGTTGATTTGTCCTTTCTTGGTATATACCCACGGACTCTGAAAGGTTCTCTGGGCATTGTGACATCTCCATTTATCCATGGCGATATTCAGCACCTGCTCTCCAATACTTTTCCTCTTGCGATCCTTGGAGTAGGGCTTTTTTTCTTCTTTAGAAAGATAGCGCTCGAGGTTTTTGTGATTGTGTACTTTTCAACCGGTTTTTGGGTATGGACAACAGCCCGGCCGGCTTTTCACATCGGCGCCAGCGGCATTATTTACGGCTTGGTTTCTTTCCTTTTCTTTTTTGGCCTCATCAAGCGTGATGCGAGGTCGCTGGCGGTGAGTATGATAGTCGTTTTTCTCTACCACGGCCTGTTTGCAGGCATTTTTCCTTTTTCGGATCAGATAAGCTGGGAATCCCATCTTTTTGGCGGCTTATCGGGGCTTTTTTGCGCCATCCATTTCAGAAACAAGAGTGTTACGGAAGAAGCATTAGCGGTAAACCAGGCAATTCAGCATGATGACATTACCGAGGAAGGCCAAGCCAATGGTGGAGTTGAGATGCCTGGTGCTGTGGCCGACCAGGTTCAAATACCTCCCAGTCTTTTGATAAGATTCACAAATTCGACTAAAAACGAAGAAGACGCCGCCGACGATATTATCTCATTGCATTAGCCATTGCCGTTCAAATAGTTTCCATATATTTGCCGCTTCTTAATCAAAACTAGAGCGTGAAAAATCTATCCACTGTACTTAGTGTCGTCCTTTTAGCAGCAGTTGCTGTGTTGTTTTATCTGGTGCTTAGCAATAAAAGTGCATCTTCAGATCCTGAGGTAGCTAGTCTTGATTCTTCCATTGACAGAATCAGTGGCGACCTTTCGATTGCCTACGTGAACTCAGATACACTGCTGAGCAAATATGAATATTTCAAGGATATAAGCAGTGATTTGGAAAAAAAGAGGGCGAAATTGGAGTCTGAATACAGGAACCGGGCGGAAGGTCTTCAAAGAGAAATACAGAATTTCCAGAACACAGCTCAGAACATGACAATGAACCAGGCCAGGGCTAAGGAGGAGGAACTCACTGTGAAACAACAAAACCTCTACCAGTATCAGCAAACCTTGGGTCAGCAGTTGGTTGAAGAAGAAACCAAGCTTAACGAGCAACTTTATAATGCGGTGAGTGGGTACCTGTCGGAATTTAGTGGAAGTAACAAATACCATCTTGTGTTGACGTATACGAAGGGTAGCGGCGTTCTTTATGCGGACAAAAGACTTGACATTACCGATGAAGTGATAAAGGGTTTAAATAAGAGCTACCTTCAATCGAAGGGTGTGATCCCAACCGATAAAACAGATTCGACGGGCGTCACCAAATAGACGTAATCTTTTAAATAATACTTTTTTTTAGAGCCAATTGGCTGTTGTAATATTTTTATGTAGAATTGTAATTGTATTTGTTGGCTATTTTTTGGACGCTGCCCTGTGAGCCAACATCTTATTGGTTGTATGTTTCCTTAAGACGATTTTTTTTGGTACTTTGGCAGTATTCTGGTGCATTCTGTGCGCCGGAAATGTCAACCTAACTATACTGATACGTGCTGCAGGCTTTCTTAAAATTTTTAGGAGGTGAGCCAGGCGAGGAGAAGCAAATGTGGCTGCTCCTTGGTAAAGGCTTTTTTATGGGTATCTTCCTGGCTACCTACACTGTAGGCGCAGAAACACTGTTCATCAGCCGAATGGGAGAAGATCTGTTAGGCATCGCCTTTTTTACTGGTGGGTTCCTGGGGATCGTAAGTACAATTGTTTTTGTTTCTCTACAGCGCAACATTAACTTCTCCAGCCTTGCCATTACCAATACTTTCTTAATCCTGGCGTATGTCACCTTGCTGAGAGGAACGTATGAGTTTTACGACAGTCCATGGATTTCCTTTGCTTTTTTTGTGATGATGGGTCCTATAACAGCAGTTACACTGCTGACTTTTTGGGGTGTCTTCGGTAGAATGTTCAATCTGCGGGCTTCGAAGAGAATAATGGGAGGAATCGATACAGGTCAACTTCTGGCCACTTGCCTCGCTTTCTTTTCCATTCCGGGTTTAAGGAGGCTACAGTTGATAAATGATACAACCGATTTGTTGTTCATTTCCATTGCAGGTGCCTTCGGTATTTTTATCTTCACTCTTCTTATAGTAAAAAATTACAACCTTGACGGTGCCACTAAAAAGGTTTCCAGGGAGAAGCCTGACACCAGCTATTCCGACCTTTTCAAAAGCAAGTACCTGGGGTTGTTATCATTGTTTTTGGTTTTCTCAGCATCAGCAAACGTATTTGCTGAGTATAGCTTTTATGAGTCGGTGAATGTTATGTACCCGAACGAAACCGAACTCTCCAACTTTTTATCGTTCTACGACGGATCCATTATTGTCATCAGCTTCATTATTCAGAGCTTTCTTAACGACCTTATCATAGGGAAATTTGGACTGAAGGTTTCGCTCATGGTTATGCCTATCGTACTCGGAGGACTAACGATTGGGGCCATCGTATCCGGGCATATTTTTGGATTCGAGGTGAAGAATGAAGAGTACATTTTGTTTTTTCTTTTTACCGGACTTGCCAGGCTTTTGACCGCCTCCCTGAAAGATGCTTTGGAAAATCCGGCTTTTAAGATATTCTTCCTGCCTCTGGATATTAAAATCCGGTTTGATATTCAATCCAGGATTGAAGGGGTAGTGAATGAATTTGCTGCACTCATCTCAGGCGCTGCCTTAATTGGTCTGGGCTTGCTTAGTTTCTTTAAGTTAATTCACTTTTCATACATCATCATATTTTTGGCGGTTGGCGTCATCTATGTTGCTGTGAAGCTCTACGATGAGTATAAGGGAACACTGAAAATTACTTTGACAAGGCAAAAGGAAGCACTGGGATCCAAAGGCAAGAAGAATGAGAATAGTACAGTTAATGTGCTTCAGAGAGAATTTGATGAGCACAATGCAGAAAGTATTATTTTGTCGATGAAGCTATTCGAAAAGTTGGAGCCGATTGAATTCAGAAAAATTCTGGTGGAAACGCTCAAGAGCCCTCATTCGGAGGTGCGGAAATATGCTTATGCCAAGTGCAGGCAGGTAAATAACTTTGAGAAGCTGGCAGAAATCAAAAAACTGGCATCCTATGAACAAGAGGAGGAAATACGGAACCTGGCGATAGAAGTAATTGCGTTCTTGCAACTGGCTGAAGACTACAAGCTGAACGAGGTTAGCATCAGAAAGCTGGTGAGGTCTGTTAATATGGAAGATCGGGTATTCGCTGCTCAGGTTTTGGCGAAATTGGATGACGAAAAGTATATCCCGTTGCTTGTGGAGCTTGCCAGAGATATCAACGTTAACGTAAGGACAGCTGCCATCACCAGCGCTGGAATCAATAAGTGGCCCGAGCTTTGGCCCATTATGATTGAGAACCTTCATGTGCCCGTTTATTCCAATGTTGCTAAGGCGGCATTAATCGCTGGCGGAGAGCCAACATTGCACACTGTAGATACTGCCTTTTATAAAACAGGACAACAAGCTAGCACAATGTTTCGGGTTGTGCAGATTCTCGGGCGTATTGGGGGGCCTGAGGGGGTTGAGCGTCTATGGAAAAAAATTGACTTCCCGGACAAGGCTATCGTTTCAGAGATCTTACTATCACTTAGTTATATAGGCTACCATGCCAAGGACTTTCAGGCAGCCCGGATTAAGATTCAAATTGAGGCAGAAATTGGTGACCTGGCCTGGAACATAAAAGCGCTCACCGAAATACCTAAAGAAAATGAAACTGACCATCTTCTTATTCAGGCAATCGAAGAGGAGAACGCCCAAAACTATGATGATATTTTCATGCTTTTGGCCCTTATCTACGACTCTCAGGCAGTTGAGCTTGTTAAAGAGAATGTCAGTGTAGGTACCAGCGAAAGCGTTACGTTCGCCGTAGAAATGCTCGATATTATCCTCGAGGATGAATTGAAACCCAAGTTGTTCCCCGTTTTCGACGAACTCAAGCCCCACGACAGGCTGGGTCAGCTGAATGACTTTTACGCTCCTGAGGCTTTTAGCAGTTATGAAGACTTGCTCCTTTCCATAGTCAACAGGGATTACAACCATATAAGCAGGTGGACGAAGGCAGTTGCATTGTACAGGTTGTCCATGATCGATGAATCCAAGGTGTCGGCGGATCTTATCGCCAATCTTTTCAACCCTGATAGGCTCATACTTCAAACATCTGCCTGGATCATTTACCAAAAAGACAAGGCGGAGTATCAGCGTCACACCAGAAGGATACGGCCGGGTGTTAAGAAAGACCTGGATAGGGCCATAGTGCCGCCAACATTTGTTGAGACGGAAGAGGATTTGCACATGAAGATGCTGCTCATTGAGAAAGCTGTGTTTGTGAAGGGATTGGATTTATTCAAAACAATCCCTGGCTCGGTGTTAACGGACGTGGTAGACGCCTCCGAAGAAGTAAGAATGAAGGAGGGTGTAACCTTCATTAGCAAAGGAGATAACGGCAATGCACCAATTTACATTATTGTAAAGGGGAGTGTGCTTGAACAAGACGACAATGGGCGCCAGAGAACACTCGGCAGTAGAGATGTGATCGGCTTCAACAAATTAGTTGAGACAGACCAATTTGAATACAACTATACAACGACCAGCGAGGTGATCTTTTTGACTATTTCAATGGAGGCTCTTTTCGATTTGATGAGCAAAAATATTGAGATGGTTGAGGCAACACTCTTGTCGGTAAAGGATTCTGACCAGATCGAAGCAGAAGATGAAGTGATGGATGAAGAAAGACTGTTGCTTTTTAGTCAATAGTAAGACAATATTTATAGAGTTTTTAAAAGGAATATGAGATTTTGACCTGAAAAAAATGGCAGTTGGAAAAGAAATTCTAATCAGTTTTTCCTCAGAAGATAACCATCCAAGGATAGCGGGCGACAGGGGCTGGGTGACAAGCTTTTGTAAGTTCCTTACCACCCTTCTTACACAAATAATGAAGGAGGAACCTCATGTGAGAATGATAGACGAAAGTCAGCAGGATCCTGGTGAAATTGAGAAAGCAGCTGTTTTGATTGCCATATTGTCAAATAACTTCAAGGCAGACGGCAAACTGGTAAAGGGCATTTCTCACTTTGGTGTTAAGGCCACCGAAGATAAAAACCTGAGCGTTGCCGGGAAGGCAAGAATGTTTAAGGTATTAAAGCATCCTGTGGAAATTGACAGTGTCCTGCCCGAGTATGAGGAGATTTTGCCCTACGATCTGTTTCAGATTGATCCAATGACTGGAGAGGCACAGGAGTACACAAGGTATTTTGGATCCGAAGCGGAGAGAAGCTACTGGCTGAAACTGGTAGATATGTCATACGACATTTTCCAGATTCTTGACAAACTTGGATCAACCAAGAAGGCCACAAAGGACATAGTTCCCAAAGAGCGTACCGTTTACCTGGCGAGCACTGGTGTTGACATTCTTATTCAACGAGACATTATTAAAAGAGAGTTGTTGCGCCATGGCTACAGGGTGTTGCCGGAGCAGTCGCTCCCCAAGGAAGCCAAGCTCCTCGAAGCGATGGTAAAGTCAGATTTGGAAAAGTGCCGTTTGTCGATTCACTTGATTGGTGAGGATTATGGTTACAAGCCAAAGGGCTCTGACCTTTCGATTGTAGATATACAGAACAAGATAGCATCGGAATATGTGCTGAAGGTAATCGAGCACAACAGTAAAAGTGCCGACAGAGAGCCTTTTTCGAGGCTGATCTGGCTTTCACCTGACATGGTCAATGTGTCGGAGAGGCAAAAGATTTTTATTGAGGACTTAAAGTCCGATGCCGCTGCTGTTGAAGAAGCCGAGGTGCTGCAAATTACCCTGCAAGAACTTAAATCCATTGTAAGGGAGGAACTGCTTACGGGGGGAAGGTTCAAAACCAGAGATCATTACGCCAGAGAGGATGAGGATAGCAAAGGAGGCAAAATGATTTATCTCATTTGCGATAAATCGGATGCTGAGGCAGCTCAGCCCATTGCGAAGGCACTTACAGCTAAAGGATGCGAGGTGATGACATCGCTTTTTGATGGTGACCTGATTGACTTACGCTATCTGCATCAGGAAAACCTGAGACGCTGTGATGCATCGCTGATATATTTCGGTAAAGCCAATCACCAATGGATTAAAGCCAAACTTCAGGATCTTTTGAAGGCGCCTGGATTTGGCAGAATTAAGCCTTTGAAGGCAAAGGCAATTTATGTAGCAGGGGAGGCCAAGGTAAAAGCTGAGGAATTTAAAGAGGAAGGTACCCTGATTTTAACCGGTAACGGCGAATTTAAGGCCGATTCACTGAAACCATTCCTGGAAAAAATTGAAAAGTAAATTATGAGTGCTAGCAACCTTACCCCCAATGAGTCCGATGGAAGACCTGAACAGGTTTCCACAGGAGCCGTAACGAGAGGCGACACCACAACTCTCTTCAATCCGTTCCCTGGCCTTCGGCCCTTTGGCGTGGAGGAATCTCACCTTTTCTTTGGCCGTGAAGGCCAGAGTGACGAAGTGCTGGTAAAGCTGGCAGAAAACCGGTTTTCTGCGGTGCTGGGATCTTCAGGAAGCGGTAAATCGTCATTGATGTATTGTGGATTGATTCCAACGCTCTATGGCGGATTCATGACACAGGCAGGCTCCAACTGGAAAATTGTGGTGTTGCGACCGGGCGGGGGGCCGATCGACAACCTGGCTGAGTCGCTGGTAGAAAAGGACGACGAATATGCAGGACTGGAAGAAGAAGAACGGCTGATAAGAAAGACAATCACCGCTACTGTTCTTAGAAGCAGTTCGCTCGGATTGGTTGAAGCAGTAAAGCAATTGAAAAAATCGGAAGATGAGAATATCCTGATCCTTGTCGATCAGTTTGAGGAACTTTTCCGGTATAAGAAGACTGAAAGCATGACGTCGTCTCAGGACGAGTCCTCTGCGTTCGTGAACCTTTTGATGGAGGCAGTGCACCAGTTTGATGAGCCCATTTATGTCACCATCACTATGCGTTCAGACTTTATCGGTGAATGCGCTGTTTTTCCTGAGTTGACTCAGATGATCAACGACAGCCACTATCTGATTCCTCAAATGACAAGGGACCAGAAAAGGCTGGCGATTGAAGGCCCGGTGGCCGTGGGCGGGGGCACCATAGCACCTCGTTTGGTACAGCAGCTGTTGAACGACGTGGGAGACAACCCCGATCAGCTGCCCATCTTGCAGCACTCGTTAATGCGTACCTGGTCATTCTGGGCCGACAATCACAGGGAAGCCGAGGCAATGGACATTAGGCATTATAATGCCATCGGTACCCTGAAGGAAGCCTTGTCGCAGCATGCCAACGAGGCCTACGACATGCTTTCCAAACGGGAAAAGCAGATTTGCGAAACCATGTTCAAGGCGCTTACCGAGCGTGGTTCTGAAAACCAGGGGATAAGAAGGCCAACCAAGCTAAGCGTCATCGCATCCATTGCCGGTGTAACCGAGGATGAGGTGTACCGGGTGGTCGATAAATTCCGGGAGCCGGGCAGGTCTTTACTGATGCCACCTCATGGCAAACAGCTCGAATCTGAGACTGTAATTGATATTTCGCATGAAAGCTTGATGCGCATCTGGACGAGGCTGAAGTCATGGCTGGATGAGGAAAGCCGTTCAGCAGAAATGTACCTTAAGCTGTCTGAATCGGCCGGAAGATACCAGGAAGGACGGGCCGGTCTGTGGAAAATGCCCGACTTGCAACTGGCACTCAACTGGCAGGAGGAGAACAGGCCTACGCTGGTGTGGGGTCAAAGGTATAACACAGCTTACGAGCGCACGATTGTGTTCCTTGAGACGAGCAAGCGAGCCTACGAAACCGAGCAAAGAAACAAAGAGCTTCTACAGAAGAGGCAGATACGCCGGTCCAGGATCTTTGCACTTGTGCTGGCTGGTGCTGCGCTGGTGTGTATTTTTATGATGATTTATGCGTTTATTTTGGCGGCTGAAGCGACCAAACAGACAGTCATAGCCGAACAACAGGCTGAGTTAGCACAGAAAAATGCCGATGAGGCTCAAATCCAATCGGAGGCAGCCCAGAAGTCCGCAAAAGAGGCTAACGATCAACGGGAAAAGGCCGAGATAGCCACGACCCAGGCGATTGAACAAAAAAACGAAGCAGATCAACAAAGAAGAAATGCGGAGGCTGCCACATTACTGGCTGAGGCTGCCAGAAAGGATGCAGTGATTGCACAAGATGAAGCCGTAAAGCAAGCAGAGATTGCCAACGAGCAAAAGGATCTTGCCACCGCTGCCAGAGTACAAGCGGACGAAGCGAGGAAAAATGCGGAAGATCTTCGTTACCAGGCCATTGCCCAGTCGATGGCGATTAAAACAGCTCAGGTAAAGGACACCACACTAAAGACATTGATTGCCATGCAAGCTTTCAACTTCTTTAGAGAGTACAGTGACAAACCTTACAACGGAGACATTTATGAAGGTTTGTACAACGCATGGAAAGGAGAAGAGGGAGAGAATGTAGTTAAGTGGGCTGGTCATACAGCTGGCGTAAGATCAGTGGTCTTTAGCAAGGACGGAAAAATCATGTATTCTGCAGGTGCCGATGGTAGGGTTTTGCGATGGGATATGACCAATGATAAAAGGGAGGGGATAGATTTACTTCCCAGGCCCAATTCCTCAGTCAACAGAGTGGTCGCTGTTAGCCCTGATGAAAGGTACGTGGCCGTGGGCAACGATGCACCCGATAATAATATTCAACTGATTGACCTTCGAAACCCGGATAGCCCCAAATTTTTGAAGGGACACAATGGTATCGTGAACGACCTTGTGTTCTTTCCAGACGCCAGTGGTTTTGTTTCGGTGGGAGTTGATGGAAGTATTAAAAAGAGCGATTTTGCTACATTCACTTCAATAGCTACACCTGGCGGGAAGATCGAAAAGATAGCAATTAGTCCGGATGGTAAGGTACTTGCTGCTGGCAGCGTTGACGGCAGCATATTGCTCTATGAATTATCAAACAACAATTTGCTTGCAACTCTTAACGTAAAAACCGAGTCTCCGGTGACGTCACTTGCCTTTAGTGGAAATGGGCAATACCTGGCTTTTGGCGATTTGGCGGGTAAAATTACTATTCAGGATATTATTGCAAAGAAAACCCTGGCAGAGTTAAATGGACACGAAAGTAAAGTAGCGGATTTACGCTTCAACAATCTGAATACATTACTAGCGTCTGCAGGCTGGGATGGTACAGCCAAGCTTTGGGTGATGAAAGACATCTTTGACTTGCCCATTACTTTGAGGGATCACGGGAAATATGTTAACTCTGTTTCATTCTCTCCCGATGGTCACAAATTGGCAACAGCATCCTTTGATAATTTTGTTCGGGTTTGGCCCACCCGACCAGATGAAATAGCTGACAAGCTTTGCCCTGATGTTGACAGAAATATGAATCAAACGGAGTGGAATCAATATGTAGGCGGTGATATCGAGTACGAGATTACGTGTATAGATTATCCAAGTGGGGTTGAAAACAAATAGTATGAACCGAAAATTTAGTTTTTGCTGTCTATGGGTGACAGTAATGTGTGTCTTTTCAGCTATAACTGATGCAAGTGCTCAAACAACGGAGTGTACTCAGAAGCTGGCAAATGCGCAAGCGAGGTTTGATATAGGTAATCTACCTGGAATTCCGGAGGATCTAAAAGGTTGTATAGACTCGAAGAGCTTTTCTCCAGAACAGTCAATTCAAGCTCATAAGTTGATCACTTTGGTATACCTCTATCAGGATGATCAGGAAAGCGCTGACATTTGGATGGCTAAGCTCCTGGCCGTCGACCCTGAACATAAGCTCGACCCATCTGCCGACCCCAACGAAATAATCTTACTGAAGGAAAAATTTCTTTATAAACCTATTTTCAGGGTCAGTCTATCTATTTCTGGTAATCAGTCGACATATAGGGAGCTTACGAAATTTGGCCCCGGAAATTTGGAGTTCGATAAGGTAACGGCATCTCCGGGGATCGGTTTGGGAGGTTCAGCGCTGCTGGAGAGAGAGGTGTATCCCGGCGTTGATGTTGGAACAGGTATCTCTTTTCTAAGTCGTAGCTTTTCTATTGAGAAAGAGTTGGTTTATGCTATTAATAAAATGACAGTGGAGGAAGCCGAGTCATGGCTTGAATTGCCTTTGTTTTTGAAATATACCTACTATGGGGACGGCGACAACAAATGGAATCCATATGTGCTTGCTGGTGGGTCTTTGGGGTATATACTAAGTGGTAAGCTAGGTAGCCCTGAGCGATCCAATGAAGGAGCAAGCGTGACGGTTGGATCAGTTGATTTGGTTGCTCTTGAGCAAAGGAACAAGTTTAATTACTCGGCCATGATAGGTTTAGGAGCCAAGATTAGGCTAAAGACCCATTTTTTTTTCTTGGAAGCCAAATACGTATATGGGCTGTCTAATCTAGTTAACGACGATAACCGATTTGCAGGTAGTTTAGAAACGTTATACTTACTTGGTTACGTAGACAGCAACTTTAGTCTGAATGGGCTGATGGCCACTTTTGGTTATCAAAGGTCAATTTACAATCCCAGAAAAATAAAAAAATAAGCTGAACCACCGATGATGAAGAGAAGATTATTAGACTTGATGTTGTTGGGCGCCTTTACGTTCGGTTGCACTCCAGATCAATCCAGCCTTCCTGAGCCAGATAAGATATTTATTAAGTACTATGGAGGTGCAAAGAGCGATGAGGCTGCTGATTTTTTGGTGGATGAGGAGGGAGATCTTCGCTACATCATTTTTGCAGCGAGTAACAGCGAAGAAATAGTTGGTGAGAGGGGAGCGAGTAACACTGATTTTGTTTTGATTTTTGCTGACAAGGCAGGTAATCAGATTAATTCCATTAGGTCTTATTTTCCAGACACGGGGGGTGAGAGTGTCGTATGTAAGCCAAAAAGAATTATCAAAGCTAACGCAGGTGGCTTTGTGATGGCAGGAACTATTGAGTATGGAGGACAGAGCGATATGTTTGTTGCGAAGGTGGATGCTGATGGTAATTTGATTGGTACGCCATGGTTCAATAACAGTGCTCAAGTAGAAGTGGCGAATGATATTGTGGAGATCAGTGATGGTTTTTTAGTAGTGGGCTCTATTGGAACGGGTAATTCGAAGGATGCTTTGATGGTCAAACTTGGATTGAGTGTGGAAGAGGTGATTTGGACAAAGGAAGATGGCTATGCCAATGTTTCTGACGAGGGTATTTCGCTGGTGCCAACCCAAAATGGAAATAGGGCACTGATGATAGTAAATACTAACCAAGCTATAGATTCAGAGGGTGGTGTGCCAAATGGGAATTTGGCAGTCTACGACTTTGAAACGAATACTGCACAGGCACCGAATCCCGGGTTGCTTGGTCTTCTTGGTCTTGAGGAACTCAATGAGGTGGCAGTTCGAGTGAGGAAGATTTCTGATAGGGAGTTTTACATAGTTGGTAACTCAGTAGGCGTTAATTCTACGGTAACCAAACCGTTTTTTTTAAGATTTATTAACAGCTCGTCCTCGGCAAATATTGTTACCAATAGCATTTTCGATGAACTGGCCGGAGTAACTGTGGAAGATGTTTCTCGCACAGCAAAAGGCGATTTCCTGATTGTTGGAAGTGGGGTTGTTAATTTAAGTAATGGGCTCCAAATGCTCCTTTGTAAATTAGATCCTTTCGGCGTGTTGGACAAAGGGTTTGGTAGTGGCGGGAGCGGTTTTCCGGCATACCAGTTTGGGTCATTGGGTGATGAGAGTGGAGCAGCTGTTTCTGAGCTTCCTGATGGTGGGATTGGCTTACTCGGCACAATTGCACTTGACAATAATGCTAATACACTTATTGGACTCATCAAAACCAATAGAAATGGAGTATTGAGAAAATAATTGTACAATTCCATTATTGATTTTCACTTTTTTGCTAGTTTTATAAAGAGATTTAAACTCATTCATTATGAGAAAGTTATACTTCAACATTAGCCTGCTATTTTTTATTGGTTTTATTTTTCTCTCCTCATTCAGTATTAGAGCGCAGGCTCCCCTTTTTGTAAGTGCTGTGGTGGAGAACGCTTCGCCCTCCAACGTCGTGGTTACTTTTGATGATAACATGGTTGAAACTGATGGCGACGGCTGGTCCATTTCTGGGGTGTCGGGCTCGCCTACAATTAATTCTGTTTCTGCTAGTGGAGTCGATATTACCTTTACACTTTCCGGCCCGGTTGCTGAGGGAGATATTGTGACTATATCTTACGATGATGGCACTGGAGATGCCACAGACGACGATCCAACGCCCTTAGCGAGCTTTGGGCCAAGTGGAGTAACAAACAACGTGGACGGAACAGGCCCGGCTTTTTCGAGCGCAGTTGTAGAGAATGCCGCACCCGATGAGTTGAAGGTGAGCTTTGACGAGGCAGTTAATTTGACCGTGACAGACGGGTTTTCGATAAGTACGTCTTCATCAGGCGCAGTTATCACAGGAATCGGTGGGGGTAATGGCACCACAGAAATCACTTTTACACTTGATATTCCGATTGAAGAGGGAGAGACTGTTACAGTTACTTTTGATGGACTTTCTGGTTCTCCGGATGCAGCAGATGGTATAGGCAATCCTGTTCAGGACTTTTCTGCTCAGGCCGTAACAAACAACGTGGATGGAACAGGCCCGGCTTTTTCGAGCGCAGTTGTAGAGAATGCCGCACCCGATGAGTTGAAGGTGAGCTTTGACGAGGCAGTTAATTTGACCGTGACAGACGGGTTTTCGATAAGTACGTCTTCATCAGGCGCAGTTATCACAGGAGTCGGTGGGGGTAATGGCACCACAGAAATCACTTTTACACTTGATATTCCGATTGAAGAGGGAGAGACTGTTACAGTTACTTTTGATGGACTTTCTGGTTCTCCGGATGCAGCAGATGGTATAGGCAATCCTGTTCAGGATTTTTCTACTCAGGCCGTAACAAACAACGTGGATGGAACAGGCCCGGCTTTTTCGAGCGCAGTTGTAGAGAATGCCGCACCCGATGAGTTGAAGGTGAGCTTTGACGAGGCAGTTAATTTGACCGTGACAGACGGGTTTTCGATAAGTACGTCTTCATCAGGCGCAGTTATCACAGGAATCGGTGGGGGTAATGGCACCACAGAAATCACTTTTACACTTGATATTCCGATTGAAGAGGGAGAGACTGTTACAGTTACTTTTGATGGACTTTCTGGTTCTCCGGATGCAGCAGATGGTATCGGCAATCCTGTTCAGGACTTTTCTGCTCAGGCCGTAACAAACAACGTGGATGGAACAGCTCCGATGTTTGATAATGCTGTAGTAGAGGATGCTGACCGAGACGCTCTGGTAGTAACCTTCGATGAATCCGTAGTGCTCACTGATGAGTCTGGGTTTTCTCTGAACTCTGATGGTTCGCCTGTTTCGATAACGGGCGTAAGTGGAAGCGGGACACTCGTTCTGACCTTTTCGCTGGATCGTGATATTAACGCTGTAGAAGCATTGACCCTTGGCTATAATGACGCAGCCGGAGATGCTAGGGATGCTGGAGGAAATGCCCTGGTTACATTTGGAGTGCCCGAAAGTGTTACAAATAATGTTTTAAATTCTGCTCCCGTGCTGGATGCGGGTCAATCACCGGCGCTTTCAAATATTGACGAGGATGATCTAACAAGTGCTGGCAATACAATAGCTGAAATAATTGTTGATGGATCTATCACCGATCCTGAGGGGGCGGTCGAGGCAATAGCCGTGACCGTTGTAGATAATACTAATGGTGTATGGCAGTATTCTTTAGATAATGGCGTATCGTGGAATCTATTCAGCGGAACCACTGGGTCGAGTGTTGACATTACCACCTCGGCAAGACTGCTGGACGGAACTTTAGTTGGAGCTGGAACTCACAAGGTAAGATTTGTTCCAGATGCAGACTATAATGGTGATGCGATTTTTACTTTCAAGGCTTGGGATAGAACAGGGGCAGGTGTGGTGGGAGGCACGATCGATGCAACAACTGGAGGTGGGACGACAGCGTTTTCGACGTTGGATGATGTTGCCACTATAACTATCAACCCGATCAATGATGCCCCAGCGTTAACAGGCACAGTGGCTTTCACAACTATTGATGAAGATGATATCAGTAATTCCGGTACATTAATTTCGTCATTGATAACCAGTTTTGCGGGAAACTACTCTGATTCAGATGCAGGTGCTTTGGAAGGTTTAGCCGTAACAGGAGTAAGCACTACCAATGGCACTTGGGAGTTTACACTTGACGGCATTGGGTGGACTTCCTTGGCCCCAACCGACGACACAAATGCTGTCTTGCTGGCGTCGGATGGAAACAATGCTATCCGATTTGTCCCGTCGGCTGATTACAATGGTTCAACCGGAAACACCATTAGTGTAAGGGCATGGGATCAGACTTCTGGCTCAGATGGTGGCACAACCAATGTAAGTGTCAATGGAGGCACAACCGCATTTAGCTCTGGCATTGCTGCCACAGCGAGTATTACAGTAAATGCCCTCAATGACGCTCCCACATTTAATGTGGCACTTGGGAACCAAAATGTAAACTCTGATGCCGGGGCAGTTTCTCTGCCGTTATTTATTGATCCTGCAACACAAGTTGTAACCGGGCCTGCTGACGAAAATACGCAAACCTTAGATGATTTTACCGTATCAATATTCAGCGACCCCAGTGGCGTTCTTGTACCTGCTTCTGCGGACATCGACAATTCAGGCACATTGACATATTCTGTTGTTAGTCAAAAACAAGGGGTGGCCACAATTAACGTGTACATAGTTGATGATGGCCCAACTGGCGGTGGAAACGTGAATACTTCCCAACTTTACCAGTTTACCATTACTGTAACCGATAATCAGCCACCTGTCATTACTAGCCGGACGCCATCGAATGGGGCCTCTGGTCAGGCGGCCCGAAACACTATACAGTTTGTATTTAATGAACAGGTTACTGTCGGTACCGGGAATATCGAAATCAGAGACAACTCCAATACCAATCTGCTTACAAGCGTTTCGGTCACTGATGCGACCAAAGTTCAGTTGACTGGCGGGAATACGGTCGATGTAACTTTTGATAATTACATGCTCAAGAATGGCAAAACCTACTATGTAATTATTGAAAATGGTACATTTTTAGACGTTAATAGCTCCAACTCATTTGCCCTGACGAGTCCAACTGGATGGACTTTCACTATGTCAGCTGCAAACAGTTCAGCTCCAAACCTGCTGTACACAATTCCGGCGAATGGGACGCTTGATGTAGGAGTGACGCAGGATATAATATTGGTGTTTGACGAGGTCATGCGTAAGAATGCTGGTGCAAGTAGCTATGTTTTTGTAGACAAGGAAACATCTTTGAGTGGCCCGGTCATAAGTAATGATGTAATTAGAATAAACCCTCGGGCTAATGATGATTCTGATTTTGGGCTAATTGATAATGCGACCACGGGGAGCAATAGAGTGGTTATCAACCTTGACCAGAGTCCGGTAGTACTGACTAGCGGAGTAAATGGCACCCTGCCATTTACTTTTGACGAAAATTCGTTTTATAGTATACAAGTTGACAATGATGCCTTTGAAGATATTCAAGATGATAATTCGCCTGCGATTCCGAAGTTTTATTTCAAAACAGTAGCTGATGGCACGCCACCAACACTCGCTGCTGTAAACGGAGGAGCCTCGCCAACCGAACCATTCCAGCCAGTCGATGGCGCTACGAGTGTGTCAGTTGCCACGCCAATAATCTATGCAACGTTCAATGAGCCTGTAGAAAAGGGAAGTGGGAACATTAAAATCTATGCGGATCTTAGCCCTTCAGATTTGCTTATTTCAGATGTGCCAATCGGCAACGGCGCCTTCACAGTGAGTGGTCGGCAGTTGGCTATTAACCTTTCTTCCCTTGGAGTTACCCTGTCTGGGGGAATTACTTACTATGTTAATATCGAGAACAGCGCAGTCAAAGATTTGTTTAATAACTCCTTTGCAGGTATATCCAATAGCACAACCTGGAATTTCACTACGGCCAGCGATGGGGTGGCACCAGTAGTTAGCACCCTGAGCCCAACTGACAATACTGCGGAGGTTGGCTTGAGTCCAACTTTGACCGTTACGTTTAGTGAGCCGGTCAAGAAGTTTGCCACGCCGGGCACCAAGTATTTAAGGATTTACTATGGAGCTAACGACAATTTGTTCGCACAGGTTGATGCGAATAGTGTGACAATTGATGCTAATCAAGCAACTTTTTCTGCCGGATCTGCATTTCCGGGATTTACTGATTTTTATATCAAGATAGATAACGGGGCATTTTTTGATTACAGTACTCCAGCAAATAATTTTGCTGGAATATCCAGTAAGACAGTATGGAATTTTAAGACTACTGCTTCCGGCGATGTTACTCCTCCATTGGCTAATTTTGGTAGTGCCACACCGGCGGATGGCAGTACCATAATCACAAATACACCTTCGTTTTCCATCAATTTTAATGAAGCGATAACGGAAGGTTCCGGAACGATTTCACTTTTCAATGCTGCTGGTGACGTTCTCACGGATTCCTGGGATGTTCTTACAGACGTTAATGTTAGTGGGTCTACAGCGACATTTCAACTAAATATCCCTTCCCTTGCCTACGGTGACAGCTACTACATTCAATGGCCTGCTGGTACTTTTGAAGACCTGCTGGGTAATTCTGTCGCTGCCAATAGCAATAGCACAAATTGGAACTTTTCGGTGGCAAATTCTACGGTAGTAACGCCAGCTTCCGTGTTGCTTTGTTCAAATGGAGATTATTCAAGTATTGGTACTATTACTATTGCAGAAGGGTCTGCTGCGGGCTTTTCGGGTGGGGGAACGTACACTATATCTCTCCCTGTTGACTTTGAGTTTGACGTTACTTCGATACCAGATTTTACCGGGGGAACCTACATTGACATTTCAGCTCCAACCGTTGTTAGCTTGACGAAGAGCGCTTTTACGTTCAGTTATTCTGGATCAAACTCGGCGGCCAGTGATGTTATTAGCATCGATGGGCTTTTGGCTAAGTTTACTGGCATAGCAGACATCACTACAGCTGCTTATCGGTCTGCCGGGACGGCGACTCAGACTGGGAATGCAGCAGCTGACTTGCAGAGTAATATTGACCTTCAGGGAGTAGCGGTGGCCAGCCCAAGTCTAACGTATGCGAGTTATACAGACTATTATGGAGAAAGCTTCACAAATGGTGAAATATATAATATTGTTAACGTAAACGTTTATGACGGCTATACTTTTAATGCGGTTGACCCGGTAGTGACTTTGAACGGCGCTAATTCTAACGTTCGTTGGTATTCCACTGA
Source organism: Imperialibacter roseus (assembly GCF_032999765.1). Classification (GTDB taxonomy): domain Bacteria; phylum Bacteroidota; class Bacteroidia; order Cytophagales; family Cyclobacteriaceae; genus Imperialibacter; species Imperialibacter roseus. Next base: position 2,221,991 of record NZ_CP136051.1, read on the forward strand.
AGATTTGGCGACCGAAGTAACATCGCTTTACCAGAATGTTGCCCCTTCTATGGGAGACCTCGGTTTAGACGACGATGGAGATAGCGGCAACGGGTACTCTCCCAACAATCGTTTTGATTCAGAGTATTGGTGGGGAACAAGTGTAGCGCATGATCCGTTTGGCATCCACACCTGGTGGGTAACCAACACAAACGCCAATGGCTGTGAAAGTGATCCCGTTAAGGTAAGGGTTGTTAGCTGGGAAATTTTTGGATACGGCCCGACTGCTTCCACTCAACTGGATGAAGATCAATATACCTACTATATTTATGATACACCGGCTAATCATACTGTAACTTGGTCGGGCCCCGGTCTTGAGTCGCCGATTGCATTCGACAGTGAATATACCGTGTACGGCAGCTACAAGTGGATAAAATTTAGACCGTTGACAGCCGGATTGGGTGTTCACACTCTTACAGCGACTCTGAAGAATGTATTAACTGGCGAAACATATTCCAGAAATTTTCAGGTTACTGTACTTCCGTCAACTTCGATTTTGACGTCGGGAGATACCGAGCCTTGTCCACCTATTTCGTTCGCCGGAACGGTAGTTAACGGAACGGACGATTATGAAATTAATATCTCTGATTTAACTACGCCTAACTATATTTTTCACAAGGTTGAGGTATATAGCAATAATACGTCAACTATTTTATCATCATCCAATGTATATGCAGTTATTGGTAGTGGTGGTTCTGAAGTTCATATTCCGGCCGATGATATTTTCAATTCGCTCAATCAGCTAGGGGATTATTATGACCCAAATTTAGGAGCATATTCATCGGTATATGGGAATATTACCAAGTGGCGAATTGACAAGACTGGGCTTACCTCGGGTTATTACCAAATAAGGAGATATGTCACTGATAAGGGAGACCTCGATCCTGAAGAGACCTTGATTAATCCATCTAAGATTTTTGGGTCTGAATGGATTTATTTAAACACGGCTCCGACGGTGTCTATCTCTAACCTTAGCACAGATAACTGTGAAAGTGATTCGCCGATAGACTTGGATGTTGTTGTTGATGGCATATCGTATTCAAATCCAACTGGCAAATTTTACTATCAGGTTCATAATGGTGTTGGGTTTGGGGCAGAGCAACTGCTTGATGGAGGTGGGGCCACACTTAACTTTGGAACCTTGGGTGCAGGCAGATACAATTTGGTATATGTGTCAAACTCAAGTGAGCAGGCCGGGACGGGTTGTATTGGCAAGAGTGCCGCAAAGGAGTTTTATATTTACCCCATTCCGGCACTGCCAAGTGTGCAAGCGGGTGCCTCCATTCTTAATCATGGTGGGTTAGTCAGTGGCGACTACTTGTTTGAGTATTGCAAAGGGGACGTTGTAGACGACGTGGTGGCGCCGCCATTGGGAACTGGATTCTATACTTGGTCGTCGGATCTTGCCGGCAACAATGAATTGGGAACCTCAAGTACGCTAGAAGCCACAACTATTTTTGGGGGAACAAATACCCCAAACACCACCAGTAGGACTTTTTATTTGCGGGAAACGAGCAGCAACGGGTGCGCCTCATTACCAAGGAAGTTTACAATCAATGTATATGATGTTCCTGGTACACCAATAGTGATAGAATCTGGCGGGGATCACATTTTTAATCAGGGGGGAGGCTCCTACCTGATTGAGTATTGTGATCTAGAAGATGTAGATGATATAGTTTTGGATGCTACATTCCTTCAAACAGGCTTACCAGCAGGTAAGACGTCGTACTTCCAATGGTATGAAGATGATGGGTTTGGAAATGCTGACTATGGCAGCCCGCTGTTAGTTGGTAATATTTTGACACCAGGAGACATGGGATTAAATGCAACGGGTGGGAACTCAGGAGCGTCCAGCCAAATATTTCATGTCGTTCAGTACAATGATAGGGACAATACACCTGGTTTCGTAGGTTGTGCCAGTGCTGCTACCAAGGTGACTATAAGCGTTTTCACAACACCAACTGAACCTGTCGCTACGGCCGACAATGGATTCAGAATTCAATATTATGCTGTTAAGAACTCCACATCGCTTACTGCCGATGGAGTGACTGGAATCAGCTTTCTTAACACACCGTCTGGAACGTCTGCGGTATACAGATGGTATCAGGACGATGGCACAGGAAGCGCACCGAGCTCTTTCATCAGCGAAAGCCCAATTCTTACTGTCAGCGATGCATCGCTGAACGGGCTGAACCTGGCAACACCAGGCACTTACTATTTCTGGGTAAGTCAGGCTACGAGCAAGAACTTTGTGTCATCCTTTCAAGGGTGTGAGAGTGATGCAGTTAGAGTCGCTATCACTATTTTTGATGCACCTACGACCCCGGCTCTTACCGGTTCGACTCAAACATCTTATAGTTATTGTACCGCAGATGACTACTCGAACGATACATATACGATTGACGTTGCTGTTCCTCCTGGCTACCTGGGGTCGCAAGGAGCCCAGGAATACAGGTGGTATCGATCTGATGTCTCGGGAAATAAGATCAATCTGAATCCAGTTTTCATTGGTGCCAACCCTACCGCCCAACAGCTTGGGATTACCGGGCTAAGCAGTACCCACACAAGGTATTACATGGCCACGAATGTTACCGACATAATTGGTGTTAATGGCGACCAGTTTGCTGGAGGGGAAAGCGCTGGTGTGGTTATCGAGTTTAATTTTTTCAAAACACCGACAGCTATAGATATTCCCGTTGCAGCAAGAACCTATTACTATTGTGAGGACGAAGTGGATGATACAACTATCACACTGCTTACGGCCAATAGCAGTACGAATGGTGTGACGTTCAAGTGGTATTACGGAGATGACCTTGTTTATCAGGAAGTCGACGAAGATGCCAGTGCAGCCGCTGCCAGTACAGTAAATCCAATTTCTGATTTTGAATTATCGCCAGGTGTGCCGGTAATTGACCCAACAGTCGACGGCGTATATGACTTTACTGTCACACAAACAGATGCTGGTTGCGAGAGCGCTATAACCTCAGCCTCAACCATTCGCATAAATATCTTCGCCAGACCAATTACACCAACTCCGTCTAATGCGAACCCAAGTGTCTGTTTGGGGCAGTTTGACACTCCTTTTGTTTTAGACGTGACAGGTAAGTTGCCAGGAGCTCAATTGAACTGGTATGATGCTGAAGGCACATTTCTAGCTAATACAGACACATATAGTCCAGATATTAACCTTCCAGCAGGAAACTACACGTACAGAGTAACCCAGACGACTAATCGAATAGGTACTGATGGATCAGTTTTCCCAGGATGTGAATCAGAGTCAGCGGAAATTACATATCAGGTATTTGACATTGGTGCTGCCCCCGAGGCGACAGGGCTTCTGGTAAATGGCCAGTACATATATGAGTATTGCGTTGGTGATGACATACTTGATATGGAAATTGTTGCCCCGGATCCTTCGATTACCTATCGGTGGTATAGTGATGAATCCCGTACCACCTTGGTTGGAGATAAGCCAGAATTGGCACCGCCTGGCGTCAATAATACCAAAGATTTTGACAGGACTTATTACGTCTTGAAGTCTAGCTCTGATAATGGATGCATTTCGGAGGTTACCGAGGTGCGAGTGATAGTGAATGCGTTACCATCTCTAAGCTTCACTCAAAATAACATTGCAGGAAATATAGCTGTTTGCGTTAACGCAGCGCCGGTGGTGCTTAGTGCGCAAGATGGTACGGGTACTTTCTTCGGAAATGGCGTAATCGATAATGGGGATGGCACTGCTACTTTTGACCCTCTTGGAGCTATAGACTCACTTGGCATAAGCGACCCACAGCTACTTAAGGAGGCTGTGGTAGATACCATTTGGTTGGAACATACCAGCAGCCTTCAATTCGTTTCGGGAGAAGGATGCTACAATTCCGTTTTCAGGCTTATTACAATCAATCCTCTTCCAGAAGTGAACTTTTTCTCTGATGGTAATTTTGAGTTTGAAGACTACAACTTTACTATTTGCGTTAATGCCGGAACTATTTCATTAATAGGCAACCCGAGCGGCGGGGTCTTCACTGGCCCTGGCATTACTGCAACTACTTCTGGAGCACGGTTTGACCCTCTTAGTGCCAGAACAGAAGACGGAGCGGGATTATATGGCCCCGCTACAACGTACACTATCAAGTATGAGTACACTAATCCGTCAACATTATGTTCAAACAGTGTAGAGAAACAAATTACTGTTTTGCCCCAGCCTGAAATAGACTTTAGCATTAATGGCGGTTGCTCGGGAGAGCCTGTGGACTTTGGTGCGTTAGTTAGCAATGAAGTTGACTTGTCAGGGATTTCAACCCTGATATGGGATTTTGGAGACGAATCGGACAAATATGAATCTACTTCGTCAGCCGACAGGACGGTGACGCACGCTTTCAAAATCACCCTTCCCAATGCAACTCAGCAAGATTTCCAGGTGAGTTTAACAGTAGTAAGTGTAGATGGCTGCTCAAGTACTTTCTCCAAAAGTGTATCGATAGGCTCCAGCCCAACTCCAAGATTTGCCTGGTCAGGAATTATTGAGAACCAACCCACAGTTTTTGAGATTGACGATCCAGGCATAAATATTCAGAATCTCGCAAATGTGACTTTCCAGCTTTATAGCGGCGACGAATTGCTGTTTGTTGAGAGCAGAGATAGGAATCCTGCTCTGACCGACGCTGCAGCTCAGCGGGCCTATTTGCAAGGTAGCATCACAACAACTCTACCAAGTGGCGGCACTTACCGGGGGGTTCTGAGTTTGCGTTCAGTTAACCAGTGTTTCGTTTCTTTGGAAAGGGATGTTCAGATATTGGATGTTAAAACAGTTACGGCAGATCAACCCTATTTGGCTACTTTCGATTCAGGGCCAGACGGATGGTTCGCTGACAATACCTTTAATGATGTGCCTTTGCTTCCTGGAGTGTCGAAATTTGAGTTGGCGTCACGTCCAAACTCCTGGGAGAATGCCGTGCCTGGCGGAAGCATCCTCAACGATGAAGGCCTGTCAAAAGGATGGGTAACGAACGCTGACGGAAATTACAACACTGAAGAAAAGTCATGGGTTTACAGTCCCGCTTTTGATATATCTGCCCTTCTTCGCCCAATGGTCAAATTCAATTTGATGTACGACTTTGATAGTAGAAAGGACGGAGTTGTTCTTCAGTACTCAACTGATAACGGTAAAACCTGGCCCACTTTAGGTCTCTACGACGGAGGAATTGACGAGGCGACTGGTATCAATTGGTATACCCTGGAGGGAATAGTGTCCGACCCAGGGGGCCAAGATGATCAGGGGGGTACCGATAGAGTTGGCTGGGCTGGTTCAACAGATGAACAAGGCATAAATTATTCAGAGGCAAGGCATAAGTTAGATGAAATTGCAGGGAACCGATCCTCTGTTAGATTTAGGTTTGCGCTCGGTTCAGACAACTCAGTCGATAGCAAAAGCGACAATCCATTGACTGATGAAGAGGGGTTTGCTTTTGATAATTTTTGGATAGGAGAAAGAAGTAAACTCGTTTTGTTGGAGAAATTTACGTCAACGACCAGCGAAACAAGCCGCTCAGTTGATGAAAAGATTAAGGGACTTTTGGAAAACCCCTCTATTAATAACAATGACGTGATAGTTCTTGATTATCACACAGAGTTTAAAAAGACGGCAAGCGATATTGATCCTTTTAATCAGGTGAATAAAGCTGACCCGGGAGCTAGGGTTCTTTTCTATGGAATCAACAGAGTACCTTTGTCAATAATAGCGGGCAATCTGTCAGAGGGCACTTTTAACGCAAGTACTACCTCCGACGTTCCTTATTCGGAGTTAACATTGTCCAAATCTTCCTTGATTGATCCAGAGGTTGCTATTTCGATAGAACAATTGCCATCAGAAGCTAAAGTGCTTTCCCTAGCCGTTTCATATAGCAAGACGGGTCTTAGATTACCAGAGGATGCAGAGCATAGGCTTTATGTCGCGGTAATAGAACGAACTGAAGAATATCAAGGCAATCTTTATTCTAATATTGTAAGAAAGATTCTACCTGATGGAAACGGAATTAGGGTCGAAAACCTACGGACTCTTGATGGAGTTCAGACTATAAATGTCACGCCATGGGAAATAAGTGGAAAATTGGTAAAAGATCCTGAAGAGTTGTCGGTTGTCGCTTTTATACAAAGCAACAACAGCAAGCTGGTCTATCAATCTGCAATACTCGACATCGTGGGCAAAGAAGCGAATGCCACCGGCGTCGACCTCCCGGGCGAAATAGCCTCATCCTACGCTCTGTACCCGAACCCGGCTAATACAGAAGTGGGTGTCAGGTTTGATAGTCAGCTGAACAATGACTTTGAATGGAGGCTGATTGATCAGGCGGGAGCTATAATTTCCAATGGCAGAGTGCAGAAGGGTAGTGAAGGGGTAACACTAGATACAAGGTCTGTGCCCAGTGGCATGTACTTTGTGATCATCAGCAACGAGAATGCGATGTTTGAGCCCAAGAAGCTGTTGATTATTCATTGATCCGTAGCGATCCAGTCACAAAAAAGGCTGTGCTTCCATGAAGCACAGCCTTTTTTGCTTTACATACAATAGGGTCGCTAGAATGTCTTTAGCAGTTCACTCAATTCAGCAATGGCTTGAGTGGTGGTGCCATCTACTTTGTTGACAAGTACCTTTATTTCGGCAGGCTTTTTCCCCTCTTTGGCTAGCGCTTCCAGCTCAAGCACATTAGCTTTTAGCTCCTCTATGCCCATAAATGCGATGGACGGCTTCATTTTATGGACGATTCGTGCTAGCAGAGGCCAGTCAGCAGCATCGTGAGCACTTTGCATTTCAGTCAAATTCTCTGGAATAGTATCGATAAATGCCTCGATCATTTCTTTCATGAATTCAGTATCTCCTTCGCAAACTTTTTCCAAATAAGATAAATCTATTATGTTGGCCATGTTTTCTTTTTAGCTTTCCAAGTCTTTAAATTTAACTAAAACATTAGAAATACGGTGAGGTTTAAATGTTTGTTCGTAAAAGTGATGACTCATCGCTTTCAGTAACGCAATTTTTGATATTTTCGCATAAGACATTCATTTCAACAAACGATATCTAATGATACCTGAATTTGAGAAGCTTCGTGACGATGAAGTAGAAATTTTGCTGAAGGCGCCTGCCTATGTATCGGTGCTTATTGCCGGCGCAGACGATAATATTGACAAATCAGAAATCCAGAAAGCTATTCAACTGGCTAAGGTGAAGCAGCAAAAGGCCAGGGAGTCGCTGCTTGGCTACTATAAGGCAGTAGGAGAGAGGTTTGAGAACGATTTCATGACCATGATAGAAGAGTTGCCTCATAAAGCAGCCGAGAGGGGACCGGCCATCAACAGAGAACTGAAAAAGCTGAACCTCATTCTGCCTAAACTAAATAAAACTTTCTCTACAGAGTTTTATGCCAGTCTGAAGGATATTGCCAAGAAGATTGCGGAATCGTCTGGTGGCATTCTAGGGTATTTGTCAGTTAGTTATGAGGAGGCCAAACTGATGGAGTTGACGATGATCAACGACCCGGCAAAGAAGTAAAAATATATTTACAATGAACAGCCCAGGCAGTCCCTGGGTTTTTTTATGCTTAACGGAAAATACATTCTCCCGCCCCTTAGGCTTGTCTTCTTGATGTGGGCTTTCTTCGCCGTGGAGAACTATCTGTCGATTGACCTTGGTTTTCTAGGCATTTACCCAAGAACTCTCCACGGATTAATTGGCATACTTACCGGCCCGATGATCCACGGCAGCTGGATGCACATCACATCCAATACGCTTCCTTTGCTTTTTTTGGGAGGGGCTCTCTATTATTTTTATGACAAGATTGCCACTCGGGTATTTCTCCAGTGTTACCTTTTCACGGGGATATTTGTCTGGTTGTTTGGCAGGTCTTTCTACCATATTGGCGCTAGCGGCCTTATCTATGGGTTGGCTTTCTTTCTTATTTCTTTCGGCATTTTCCGAAAAGATTTTCGATCTATGTTCATTTCCATAGTGGTGGTCGCTTTGTACGGCGGTATCATCTATGGGATTTTCCCTTCGCAGCCTGGTGTGAGTTGGGAGTCGCACCTGATGGGTGCTATTGTGGGTGTGACGACGGCGTTTACTTTATCGAAAGAAAGATCAGTTTCCTCGTCCTAAACGTGGTCAAGCGACTGCATGATTGAGGTCACCTGCTCAAGGGTGATTGGCTTAGAAAAAAAACCTTTTACAATATCGATTTCCTTTGCTCTTGCTCTGTCTGAATTCAGAAGTGAGGAGCTGATAACAAACACAGGTATTTTTTTAGCCAGAGACACCTGAAGGTCTACGAAACCTTCCAGAAACTCCCAGCCATTTAGTGTTGGAAAGTTCAAGTCAAGAAGGATTACGTCCGGCAAATTCTCCGCACTTTTTTTGTGCAGCATGATTTGCCTTAAGGCATCGTAAATATCCTCGAAGTCTTCTATCCGGCCAATCGAGGGTTCCTTCTCACACAATTTTTTTGTTATGAAACGAAAAGATGGATCATCGTCTACAATGAAAACATGAAATTTTTTAGCTGCCATCCCCGGTCGATTATTTCTGGCTCAGTGTTCAGAACAAATTGGCTAAAAAAAAGCCCTATCGCAAGACAGGGCTAAGTTATTTTGATGAAAAACAATCTTATCTTTTACTAATTGGGACGTAGTTTCTTTCTACCTCGCCTACATACACCTGTCTTGGTCTGCCGATAGGCTCACTATTCGCTCTCATTTCCTTCCATTGGGCAATCCAGCCCGGAAGCCTTCCCAGCGCAAACATCACAGTGAACATTTCAGTAGGTATGCCAATGGCTCTGTAAATGATACCGCTATAGAAATCTACGTTGGGGTAGAGCTTTCTTTCTACGAAATAAGGGTCTTTCAATGCAGCTTCTTCCAACTCTTTGGCAATATCAAGCACGGGATCATTCACACCCATTTTCGCCAAAACGTCGTCAGCAGCTTTCTTGATAATTTTCGCTCTTGGGTCAAAGTTCTTGTATACTCTGTGGCCAAATCCCATCAAACGGAAAGGATCATCTTTGTCCTTCGCTTTTTCCAACCACTTTTTACTGTTGCCACCATCTTCTTTAATGGCTTCCAGCATTTCGATAACCGCCTGATTGGCACCACCATGGAGCGGGCCCCACAATGCATTGATCCCTGCAGACACTGAAGAGTAGAGACTTGCCTGAGACGAGCCTACAATTCGAACAGTTGATGTGGAGCAGTTTTGTTCATGATCCGCATGGAGGATGAGCAGTTTGTCCAAAGCGCTGGCAACTACCGGGTCAGCTTCATATTGATCTGCCGGAAGAGCAAACATCATCTTCAGGAAGTTGCCGCAGTAGTCGAGGTTATTGTCAGGGTAGATGACAGGATGCCCCATTTCGTTTTTATATGCCCAGGCGGCAAAAGTTGGCATTTTGGCGATCAGCCTGATGATGCCAAGATTCACTTTGTCCCATGACCTGTTGGGGTCAAGAGACTCTGGGTAAAAAGCGGTAAGCGAGCAAACCAACGAAGAGAGTACGCCCATTGGGTGGGCATTGCTTGGAAACCCTTCCAGTATTTTCTTGATGTCCTCATGCACAAGCGTATGGTGCGTGACGTCCTTTTTGAAACTCTCGAACGTGTCCTTTTTAGGTAGCTCTCCGTAAATAAGCAGGTAGGCCACTTCGAGGAAGGTCGATTTTTCGGCAAGTTCCTCAATTGGATAACCACGGTATCTTAGAATGCCCAATTCTCCATCGAGAAAAGTGATGGCTGACGTAGTAGAGCCCGTGTTTTTGAAGCCCTGATCAATGGTGATCAATCCGCTTTTTGCTCTGAGGCTACTAATGTCGATTGCTTTTTCATTTTCTGAACCCTCAATCACAGGCATTTCGTAAACCTGGCCGTCGTAATGTATTTCAGCAACTTTAGACATTGATTCGAATAAATTTATATGTTACTAACGATAAATAATACTGCCCTAAAATATGTAAAATTATTGGATCAGGAAAGATCAATTATTTCCCAAAATAAGAGGGAGTCCGTCTTTTGCGCTGCCAATAACTACAATTTTTGCGTTAGGCGAGTTGGCTAATTGCTGAGTGGCTTCAATGCCTCTCATCTTGAGCAGTTCGTCGGTCAAACTACTGTTGATAATTTTGTTAGCGGCGGCCTCACCTTCTGCACCGATACGCTTACGCTCTGCCTCACTTTTTTCTCTGTCGAGTCTGAACTGATAGGCAAGTGCCTCCTGCTCTTGTTTTAGTTTATTTTCAATGGCGAGCCCTATTTGCTCCGGCAGTTTGATCGACCGGATAAGAAGTGCTCTCATTTGAATGTAGTTTCCTTCAGCACCTAATACCGCTTCTGTTTCACTTTTAATAGCGCCTTCAACCTCAGGCCTTTTGGTTGAGTATATTTCTTCGGCCGAGAACCTGCCCATTACCTGACGAACGGTAGACCGCACCTCCGGCACAACCAGCCTGTTCACATAGTCTTGCTGGAAAGTCTCTTGTATGTAGCCGATCTTGTCGAACATTGGGTGAAACCTCACTGAGACATCGACGCTGATAGACAAACCGTTTCTGTCAAGCACATCGAGTGTTTCCTCCACTTGATTTTCGGTTACGTCATATACGAACAGCTCATTGTAGGGTGCTTTCACGTGGAATCCGGGCATTTGAATGTTTTCCTTGTCCATTCCTTTTCCAAATTTGTAGAAAAGAACTGCTCTTTCTCCAGGGCGTATTGTATAAAAAATACTGGATGAAAGATAGATGAGAAGAATGACTGCGATAAGTAAGACAACGATGACGGGGACAAAACGACGATTTTCCATGGTTTGTGATACTCTTTAAATGTTATGCTTGATGAATTTTACCGAAAGGTAGGCAACTATATATCAATACACGTTTTATTACAATAAAATTCTGTTTGCTTCAAATAATTTGAGTAACCGTAAAA